>JAFCZJ010000245.1 GCA_019314375.1 Deltaproteobacteria bacterium
GTGGGCAACGAAGGCCTTGCGGCCTACGATCTGTCCGGCGAGACACCCCGGGCCTTGGACGTGCCCGAGTTCGCCGCCGACCGGGTGCCCCTGCTGGAACCCACCGCCGCGGCAGCGCTATGGGATGGTGGTTTCGTGGTGACAACCCGCGGCGGGGCCTACCGCATCATGGACCGGGGCCAGGGCCCCGAGTGGCGGGTTTACAACGCGGAGCGCTGGCTGCCCGACGAAGACGTGCGCGCCGTGGCCACCGAGCCCGGCCTCGAGTTTTCACCCTTCGCCTTCGCCACCGCCGGTGGCCTGGCGCGAGTGAGCGTGGAAGAAATGACCCTGGAAGAAAAGCTGGCACCCTTCCTCGACCGCATCGTCTTACGCCACGATCGAGATGGAGCAGTGGCCGACAGCCACCTGCTCGAAAAAGGCGACCTGTCGACCAACGTGCCCTGGGACTCGGACAACGACGGTGGCTGGACCTGCTACTGGCTTATGTCCGAATGCTACCGCTACCGGGTCACCGGCGATCCGCAAGCCAAGGCCCACTTCGACAAGAGCCTGTCGCGCATGCTGAGCTTCCGCACGCTCACCGGCACGGAGCACTTCCTGGCCCGGGCCGTCATCCGCAAGGAAGGCTGCGTCTTGGACGACTGCGACAATCCCGACGATGGGGAGTGGTTCACGTCGCCCGACGGCGAATGGTGGGTCAAGGGCGACACCTCCAACGACGAGGTCACCAGCCACATGTTCATGATGGGGCCGGCCTACGATCTGTGCGCGGATGAGGCTCAAAAAGAGGCCATCCGGGCACACGTGGACGGCATCATCGGCGGCATCGTCGACCACGGCTACCAGCTCACCGACTTGGACGGCGAGTGCACCACCTACGGCCAGTTCGATCCCGCCTACGTCAACGAGAGCTTCGAGGGCTCATACGGGGACGGCGGTCACCGCTCGGTGCAGCTCCTGGGCGCCCTGAACCTGGCCCTGTACCTGACCGGTGATCCCAAGTACCAGCAGGCCAAGGACGAGCTGATCACCCTGCACCACTACGACGAAAACGCCGTGCACGAAAGCGAGTACCCCTTCCGGCCCGGAAGCGGCGACGCCGACGAGTTGGGCAGCCAGGGCTTCTTCGCCCTCCTGTTCTACGAATCCGACCCGGTCCTGCGCGCGCGGTGGATGGAGGGCTGGAACAAGACCTATGAGCACTTGCGTCTGCAGCAAGGCGCGCTCTGGGACATGCTGCACGCCTCCTTCGGCGGCGCCGAGGCCGATCTGAGCCATACGGGTCGCTGGCTGCGCTTGGCGCCGATGGACATGATCCGCTGGAACCAGCACAACGGCCACCGCCAGGATCTAAGCCTTGCGCCGGACTACTATCACAGCGACGGGCGCATGCGCGCAGACGGCTTCATCCTGCCCTACGATGAGCGGCGTTGTGATCGCTGGAACACGGATCAGTTCCGCGTGGACGGCGGCATGGGCGGCATGGTCGAAATGGACGGGGCGGATGTGCTCATGCCTTACTGGATGGGGCGATACTATGGATTCATTCTGTCGACGCCATAGTCAAGCCGCTCCCTCAACGGCTCACCCAAAAATGTCCCAACGTTGGGACAAAAATTTGCCATGTTTTCCTCCCCTTACAAGCAAAGCCGTTAATAATTACCTACATCGCCCTACATGCTCCTCTTTCGGCCTTTGCGGTCCCGATTTCGCGATGATAAGCTCGGTTCAAACATGCCAAACTGAACAATGGGAGGTGGCTCATGCCCCCGAAGAAGCCTTTTCCACTGAAGCCGTTCAAGCCCACAAAGCCCGGCAAGCCCGTGCCCATAGAACCGCTCACAGCCATGTCTTCCGAGATTGAGGGTTTGTGACCATGGGGCGAGCGGAGGCGATGTCGTGAGCAAGCGTCCCACATTGCCAGACGAGCTATTGCCGCAAATCCGCGAGTTGATCACTCTGGCCCGCAGCGTGGCAACTCGCACCGTAAACATGCTCCATGTTGTCACGAATTTCGAGATAGGCAGGCTCATCGTCGAGCAAGAACAGCAGGGGGCCGAACGGGCCGAGTACGGAAAGGCCCTTCTCAAGGAGCTTTCAGCTTCGCTGACCGCTGAATTCGGCTCAGGCTTTTCCCGCTCAAACCTGGAATACATGCGCCGTTTCTTTCTTGCGTACAGAGAAAGGGCGTTCCAGAAATCCCAGACAACTTCTGGGCGATTGGATAGTTCCCAGAAATCCCAAACACTGTCTGGGAAATCCTCGGTGCTGCACAAGCCGCTGACATTTCTTACAAAAGGCGAGTCTGTTTTCACCCTGAGTTGGTCCCACTATCTCTTCCTTCTGGGGATAAAGGATCCAGATGAGCGTTCTTTCTACGAGATAGAGGCCACGGACCAGAATTGGTCGCTTAGAGAACTCAAACGACAGTTCAACAGCGGCCTTTATGAGCGACTGGCGTTGAGCCGAGACCAGGATGGTGTCCGAGAGCTCGCAAGGGATGGTCAGCTCATAACCAAACCCGAGCAGATCATCAAGGATCCATACGTCCTGGAATTCCTGGGACTGCCTCAAAAGACTCGTTACTCCGAACGAGAGATGGAAACCGCAATCATCGACAAGCTGGAACACTTCCTCCTCGAACTGGGCAAGGGCTTTCTGTTCGAGGCGCGCCAGAAACGCTTCACCTTCGACGAGGAGCATTTCTTCGTCGACCTGGTATTCTACAACCGACTTCTGAATTGTTACGTGCTCATCGACCTGAAAATCGGAGACCTCACTCATCAGGACCTCGGCCAGATGCAAATGTATGTGAACTACTACGATCGCTACGAAAAACGCGAGAACGAGCAACCCACAGTGGGCATCATCCTCTGCCGGAAAAAAAAGGACGCCCTGGTCGAGATCACCCTACCAGACAGCAACATCTATGCCTCGGAGTACCAGCTCTACTTGCCGTCGAAGGAAGATCTGCGGCAGAAGCTTATCGACTGGGCCGAGGAGGTGGAGGGATAGTTCCATGGGAACCGCAGTCCATGGATAGCCAGTCTAAGCTTGCCGGGATTGTCGCAGTCATGTCGAAAACCGAGAAAACCCATCTTTCGGCCTTTGCGACCCCGATTTCGGGATGCTAAGCTCAATTCAAACACGTCAAACTGAACAATGGGAGGTGGCTCATGCCCCCGAAGAAGCCTTTTCCACTGAAGCCGCTCAAGCCGCTTAAGCCGCTCATGCCCTTCAAGCCCACAAAGCCCGGCAAGCCCTTGCCCATGAAACCGCTCACGGAGATCGAAAAGGAAACCAAGAAAATCCTGCAGCTCAAAGAAGAAATCGGCCAGAACTTCTGGGAGCTGGGCCAGTGTCTCCTCCGGGTCAGCGACCGGCAGACTTACAAGCAGGCCGGTTTCAAGACCTTCGATCGCTACCTTGGCCGCCTTGGGGTGAACATCAACCGGAGCACGGCCTATCGCTTGATGGACGTGGCGAGGAACTTCTCGCGCTTCATCGCCCGGAAGCACGATCAGAGCAAGCTCATAGCCGCCATCGAACTAACCAAGGCCACGCCCCAGGACGATCAACCCATCGACGTCTTGGCCTACCAGATCGAAATCCGCGACAAGGCCGGCAAGACGACCTCCACCCCCTTCGAAAAGGCCTCGGTCCGCGAGATCAAGCTAGCCGCCAACCGAATCCGCCGCCGAAACAAGCCAAAACCCCTGCTCCACAAACCCGCCTGGCATAACGCGGCCAAGCGCGCCCTGCGGAAGGTATCGCCTCGGGCGAAAATAGAAATCACAACAGGCCCAGGCACCGACCCCAAGATCAAACTCACCCTCTCCGGCATCCCGCAATCCAAACTACGCGAGGCCTTGAAGAATTTTGCGGAGTTTTTGCCGGAGGCTTGACGGCTGGAATCAGAATGTCAGGGGGGCTTGTTAGAATGTGGCCATGAAAACCAAAAAATTCATGCGCTGCTTTTCCGATGAGGCCATGGAGGCAGCCAAGTCATACACAAGCGAGCTTGCCAAGCTCACCCAGGCGGGGCCTTGGGCCATAGAGCTCCGCCCAGGCAACGACCTCACCATCTACTACCGCGGCCAGGCCGCTCTGAAAATCATGAAGCTCGGCGGCACAAAGGCCGGCGCAAAGAGATTCTCCCAAAAAGTCGCGGAGAAGGTCCCGGAACCCAAGACCCTCAAGACCGTCCTTGCCGAAGAAAAGCAAGCCGTCGATGACCACCTGGCCGGCAAGCATCACGGGAGGCATACCGAGATATCCGTGCAGGCGGAGTTGATGGGGTGGCTGGCTCAAAATGGAGACTTCCTGCCCCTGGACCAGCAAGTGGCCGTGCCTGCCTCGGACCTCATCGACCAGGACCTGCGCCGCGTTCGAGTGGACCTTTTGACCGTGGAGAAAAAGACCAACACCCTGTGGCTGATGGAGCTCAAGCTGTCCACCAACGAAGAACTGGACGGGGCCGTGCTCCATCAACTTGAGCTGACCTGCAAACTACCCGCGGCCCTGACAGGCGGTGTCGAGCAATTCATAGATCACTATCAAAAGTTGCTGGATCAGAAATACGAGTTGGGCCTCATCGCAGAGCACATGAAGCTAAATCGAACGCCACACAAGACCGCCTTAGTTGTAATAGGTGATGAGCGAGAGACGCTAGCCAAGCTGGAGTGCTGGCCTGACGGCCCCGGCCATCAGGCCGACCTACCGGCGATCATCCTCCCCAACCCATCAAGCCTGCCGAGGGACGCCTTCAAGCCCCTGGGCGACCTGTATGCAGAAGCCGAGCGCAAGGGCAAAGCAGGTTTGCTTCCGCCATGGGCACCGAAAAAACCAATACACAACACCTTCACCGAGGCCGAAACGAAAAAGCAAAAGAAGTGGCTATCTGAAGGCAAGCCGAAAAGAAACACCCTGGGGCCTTTTGCTGCTGAAATCGAAGACTACATAACCAAGCACGACGCCCCACGCCACACCCACCTCGATCACCCCATCAGCTCCCAGGCGGCCTGCTTCCAATTCTTCGCCCCCCTGCTCACCAAGCAAGCGGGCGCGGACCAGGCCTGGCACCAACTCCTCTCCCCTCACCTCGCCAAGCTGGGCATAAAGCCGACGGCCATCGAGGAATGCCACTTCGAGTACCCGCACCAGGGCCAATGCAGGACCAAAGGAAAACCATGCAATCACGACATGGCCGCGCTGGTCGGCGAGAAGGGCTCAATGACCACCCGCCTCGATGCATTCCTGAAAGTAAAGGGCACAAAGAACGGCACCGAGATCCGCGTGGCGGTGGGGATTGAGTTCAAGTACACCGAATCAGAGTTCTCCCGCTGCGGAGGCTTCACATCCCGAAACAACCATCACGGCCATGCTTGCCTCGGCCGCCAAAACCCAGACCGCCGACCGACCTGCTATCTACGAAACCAAGAAGGCCGGAAGTACCTGACCGACGAGGCCCTGGCAAAGTTCTTCAAACCCGACACCAACCCACTGACCACCCCCGGCCCCTGCCTGCTGTTGGGCCCGGCCAACCAGATCTACCGCAGCCAGTACACAACCTG
>JAFCZJ010000037.1 GCA_019314375.1 Deltaproteobacteria bacterium
CTCGGGTTTGGAATCGACCAAGACCGAGGATTTGTCCCATTCGCAGGCCCACTTCAGCAAGCGTCCATCGTAGATTACGTGCGCATCCACAAGCAGGACCGCGTCGTCGCTCTGTTCGAGCTTGCTTTGCCATTCTTCCTTGTCGGCTATGACCTCGATACTCGCTTGGATTCGGGCTGCTTCCTTGCGCACATCCTCGACCAACTTGGCTGGACAGAGAATTCTCTGCTCATTTTTCCCGGCCCGTTTAAGCATCTCCAAGACGCGACCCAAGATGGTTCTGCCTCCGGCTTTGATTAAAGCAGTCTCGTCGCGCACCAGTATCCAGGGGGTCATGTGCCCATCTCCTCATTCCACTCGCGTATGAGCTGTTGGGTATAGCGGCGCACTTCGCGGCGTTTGTGTTTTGGGATGCTCAGGGGGCCGAGCCAGACGTAAAGGGTGAAATTGAGGAAGAGGGCGTCGGCGAAGAGGCGGGCGTCGCCTAAGAAGATCAGGCCGATCAGCAGGGCGCCGAGGGATGTGATCAAGAACCAGTAGATGGAAAAGACCACGAGCTTGCTCGCGCCGGAGCCTTTCAGGGGTTTGGACCAGTAGGGGAGGAAGGTGAAGGTCAGAAAGGAGGTGGCCGCGATGAAGACGGCAGCTGCGATATAGAAGACGCCTTGTAGGTGACGATCGGCATCGAGCCAGGGGTTGTGGAAAATGTGGGAGGTGAAGAGGGTGGCGATGTAGAGACCGTAAGCCGTGCGGGGTAGGCCCAGGTGGAACTCGGGCAGGATGATGTCCTTGACGTTGTTTCTGGCGAAGCGGACCACGCCGAAGGCGGTGGGGAGGCTTGCCAGGATGAAGGCGGCAACGATGGGCCAGCCGGCACCACCTTCGGCCGCTGGTCGGGTGAAGGCCAGATAGATGATCAAGCTTGGCGCCAAGGAGTAGGCGATCAAGTCGGCGGCGTTGTCCAAGACCGAGCCGAACTTGTTGCCGCCGCCGGTCATGCGCGCCACCACGCCGTCGAAAGAATCGAAGACCCAGGCGATCACCATGAAATAACAAGCCCAGTCCAAATTGCCATGCATGGCCGCCACCATGGCAGCCAATCCACCAAGGGCGTTGCCCAGGGTGACATAGTCTTTCAATTTCATTGGGTTGTGCATCCGGACTCCTTTGTCTACCCGCAACGCGCACATTTTTAGCACCCGGAAAGGGTCGTGTCCAGTCTGCCTGTGAAGGGTTAGCCAGGTCTCAGGGGAGAAGCTCCTCGGTGCCCGCGCCGGCCGTGGGCTCCGGATCAACGTAGAGGCGAACGATGTGGTTGTCGCGATATGCATTGTGATTATGGTACTGGCACCAGAAACCGGAAGCCCCTTGAGTCGGTACGCCCGCGTGGATAGTCCCGCCGCCGATGAAGATGTCGTTTAAATAGAAATCCACTGTATCTCCGGCAATTCTGAGTTCCTCAACTTGCCAGCCGATTTCCATCGTCGACATGGACCAAGGCCCCCCAATCGGTTCCCCCCAATCTTCGCTTGTCCGGTTCCATATTTCTGAAGTTGTATTCGTTACGATTCCTCCATAGACTTCATGTGTTTCGTCGAAATATCGGACAACCACGCCCGCGTGGTCGATCTCCCCATCAATTGATTTCACTTTCTGTCGGACGGCCACATCCGTCCATTCCGGATTTCCAGCGGTGACGTTGCCCCCGTCACCGGGCCCGTCATCCAGCACTTTGTTGTCCCCATCATTCACCACGACAATGCCGCTGCAGCCTTCATGCAAGATCCATCCATCGGGCTGTTGGCCCTCTATCTGCTCCTCGAAGTCGTCCGCCGCCAAGAAAACCTTTGAAGGCTCATTGTCAAGACCTGCGCCCATGGAGTCCGACCAATCGGCCGGTGGTGTGCCGGCGTTAACATTTCCGTAATGGACGAAGTAGCTGCCGTCGCTGTCAGCGGCGTTGATGGCTGCCTGGGTTTTGAACCAGGTACGCGTGGTGGTGCTGTCCAATCCACCGCCCAGATCGGTATCGATCCAGCGATCGAGCTCAATGCAATAAGGACCGTTCAGGTAATAGATTCGCCAGTCATGGCCGTCGGATCGAAGCTTGTCCTCGTTGATGAGGGTCTCTGTATCCTCGGTGAAGTAGACGGAGTAGTCCCTCGGGACGGGGGCTGCACCTGCCTGTATGGTGATTCTTTTGCGATATGAGTATTCGTCGTTACCGCAGGGCTCACAAATATTGAATGCCTCATCGCACACCCCCTCGGCCTCGCAGGGACTGCCCGCGTGGTCGCAGACCCCAGCCTGGCACCACTCTATGCCATTGCAAAACAGTCCATCATCCATGCAAGGGGTGTGGTCCTCCTCGTTTGCAATCGTGCATTCTCCCTCACCACCGCAAACATTCAATTGGCATTCAAGCGCCCCCGAGCATTTTCCCTGCGGATCGGGCAGACCCGGGGTCGTCCATCGGCATGTATCGATGTCACAACAGTTGTCGTTTTGTGACGGGCCCGGATCGCAGTCTTCTCCATCAAGCTCATCGACGATTCCGTTTCCGCATTCCGCCGAGGGTAGGCATGTTCTGCTTTCTTCGTCACAGGTCTGACCGGCGGCCGTACAGGGGTTGCCGGTGCCGATGCAGCCCTTGTCGGCGTCGCAGGTTCTGCTTCCGTTGCAGAACAAGTTGTCGTCGGGGCATTTGAGGTCGTTTGGGCTGTTGATGCATTCGTCTGTTGCCGTGTTGCAGCTGTCGTCGGTGCAGGCGATGCCGTCGTCGCATTCCGCGTCGATTTCGCATGTTGGTTCTTCAGGCCGACAGGCTTCGGGCGCGGCCTTGGGAAGCGCGCAGATCCACCATTTCTCCAGACAGGAACACGCCTCAACAGCGCAGTCGCCGCGAGTGTCACAGGCTTCGTAACGCGTCAGATCCAGTTGGGGTTCGAAGCTGCAAGCCAAAGGACTCAGCACAAGCGACAGCATGCCCAACCACAAGATTGTTCTTCTTTCCCGCATGATTCATTATAACCCGTATGGGCTATGTAAGAAAGAGAGAGGGGCCAGATATCCCCCTCTGCTTGGCTGTTGGGGTTGTAACCGTTTTTCTTGACGTAAGTCTATTTGTAATGAAAAATCCAGTCTGGTAATTGTTTTTCCTGAGGATGCCATGGTTGTACCCCTCGCAAAAAGGCTCGTTTGGCGATCTCAGGGTACAGCATATCAACGACTTATGCTCTCGGATCTTGCGAAATCGGACTTTTTACGAGGCCATCATGGTTGAAAATGATCAGAATTCATCGAGTAACAGACTTGTTGGATATTCGGCCCTCATCGAACGCTACCGTCTCGAACTCGTCCCAAACTGGCACAAGTCATTTGTCGCGACAAGTGCCACCCACCGGATTTCTTTGAGCGATGGTGTGACATCTGAGGGTTACCCGAATAAATACTGGCCAGGGGACAGGCTGGGCGATCATCTTGAATTTGCTCTCAAGTATGATGGAACCAATCTTGCGATACTCGACACCCTGTTTCAGAAAATTGAGGAGGAAGATTTTCTAGATTACCTTCGATCCAAACCGACCGGCAAGTACGCCAGGCGCCTGTGGTTCCTCTACGAGTTCCTGACCGGCAAGACGCTTCCCTTGGATAACCTGAAGCAGGGCAACTACATTGATTTGCTCGAGCCGGATGAATATTACACGGTCAGTCCGGCCCGTCGGATACGACGTCAGAGGATTAACGACAATTTGATGGGCGATCATCGATTCTGCCCGATGGTTCGTCGAACCGACATCCTTCGCGACTTCGAAAAGGCCGACTTTTCCGAGCGATGCCTTCGGGTCATGTCGGCCTATTCCCAGGAATTGCTGAAGCGGGCACTGGCGTACCTTTACAACAAGGAAACGAAATCGTCTTTCGAAATTGAACACATCAAGGCCTCCTCGACCCGGACCGAGCGCTTTGTGGCGCTGCTTCAACTGGCCGAGCGAGAAGATTTCTGCGAAAAATCGTCATTGATCGATCTTCAGAATCGCATCGTTGATTCTCGATTTCGCGATTCCGAATACCGATCAAGCCAGAATTATGTCGGCGAGACAATCGCCTGGCAGAAAGAAAAAGTACACTTCGCTTGTCCGAAGCCTGAAGACCTGGTCGACTTGATGGCGGGCTGGTTCGACGCCCACAAGCGCATGGACACCGGCAACGTGCCTGCCGTAATCCACGCTGCCTGCATCGCCTATGGGTTCGTTTTCTTACACCCTTTCGAGGATGGCAATGGTCGAATTCACCGCTTTCTGATTCACAACATTCTTGCCCGAGGTGGTGCTACGCCCGAGGGTGTCATGTTTCCCATATCGGCATCCATGCTTAAGAACCCAGGCGACTATGACGCATCTTTAGAGGCGTTCTCGCGACATCTCATGAGCTTGGTGGAATACTCTCTCGACGAAGAAGGCCGCATGACCGTTCATAATGATACGGCCAGATGGTACCGCTATATCGATATGACGCCTCAGGTGGAGGCACTTTTTCAATTCATCGAAAAGACCATCGACACGGAATTGGCAAGCGAGTTGGCGTTTTTGGCGAACCACGATCAAGTTAAGCTTGTGATCCAGGAAATCGTGGACATGCCCGACCAACGGATCGATTTGTTCATTCGGTTTTGTTTGCAGAACAATGGCCGGCTTTCATTGCGCAAACGAGCAAGCCATTTCGATTTCCTCTCTGAGGATGAAATTGCCCGCATGGAACAGGCCGTTCAATCCGCTTACCTGCCGGCTGCGACCGCAACGCCATGAACAAGCCCATCACCCTGGCCATCGGCCACATCACCCACGATCGCGTCAACGGAGAACTTTTGCCCGGCGGTTGCGCTTATTACGCCTCGGGTTGTTGGCGAGCTTTGGGGACGGAGACTCGCTTGGCGACGGCTTTGGGCGAGGACTTTGCTTGTGACGGGGCGCTTGCGGGCATGGAGCTTTTGGCGAGGCGCAAGGGGCGGACCACGGTCTTTCGGAATTTTTATCCGGAGGGCGCGCCCCGGGTGCAGTTTGTCGAGGCCGAGGCTGAAAGGGTTTTGCCGGTTGAACTGCCCGAGAATTGGCGGCGTGCCGATGTGATGTTTTTGGGACCCGTCATCGACGAGGTGGACGCCGGGGCCTGGATGGCTGCCGTGGATGCGCGGATTGTGGCCGTGGGCGTGCAGGGCTTTGTGCGTGAGGCGGTCGATATTTCGCCGGAGCACACGACTTCTCGGCGGGTCATGCCCAAGCGCTGGTACCCCGAACCTCAATTCTTAGCCGGTGTGGACGTGGCTTGTTTGAGCGAGGAGGACCTCATCGGACAAGAGGGGCTTTTGAATTTGCTCTGTGCGCATGTGCCCCTGGTTGCGCTGACCAAGGAGCGCAAGGGTTGTGATTTGCTCCAAGAAGGCGGCAGCACCTGGGTGGGTATTCATCCGGCGAAAGTGGTGGATCCCACGGGCGCGGGCGACGGATTCGCGGCCGGCTTTTTGTTTGGCCTGGCCCGGGAAATGGACCCTGTGGATGCGGCGAGACTGGGGGCGGCTTGTGCTTCCATCGTGATCGAGGGCAGGGCGGGAGAGGCTTTTGGTCGCATCGGCGAGGCTTACGAGCGCGCTCGGATTGTGCCGCCTTAGTTTTTCCGTTGCGGCCTGTTCACACTGTGCTGCTTTGGCACAAAAAACCGGCGATTCCCTCAAAGGCTGGTTCTACTGATCGTAGTACTCGTTGCCGAGATGGGTGATCATGTCTTCGCCCATCATGTAACGCAGGGTGTTCTTCAGCTTGGTCTGCTGGATGAAGAGATCGTGTTCCGGGTAGAGACCCTTTTTGAACAGTGGGCTCTTGTAAAAGAAGCTCATCCATTCCTGGATGCCCTTCCATCCGGCCCGACTGGCCAGATCGCTACACAGGGCCAAGTCCAAAGCCACGGGCGCTGCCAGAATGGAGTCGCGGCACAGAAAGTCGATCTTGATCTGCATGGGGTAGCCCATCCAGCCCACGATATCGATGGCGTCCCAGCCTTCCTTGGAATCGCCTCGAGGCGGATAATAGTTGATGCGGACCTTGTGGTAGTAGCCCTTGTAGAGATCCGGGTAAACATCGGGCTGAAGGATGTAGTCCAGAACGCCCAGCTTGCTCACTTCCTTGGTCTTGAAGCTTTCCGGATCGTCTAAGACTTCTCCGTCCCGGTTGCCCAGGATGTTGGTGGAGAACCAGCCCTTCAGGCCCAGCATGCGGGCTTTGAGTCCAGGCGCGATGATGGTCTTCATGAGGGTTTGGCCGGTTTTGAAATCCTTGCCGCTGATGGGCACGCCGTTTTTGTCCGCAAGCTCTTGCAGGGCGCCGATTTCGCAGTTTAAGCCGGGGGCACCGTTGGCGAAGGGGACGCCGTGGCGGATTGCCGCGTAGGCATAGACCATGGAGGGAGGGATCTCCGGGTCGTTTTCCCGCAAGCCCTTTTCAAAGGCTTCCAGGGTTTCGTGGACCGGTTTTTCTTCGATGTAGGCCTCGGTGCTGGCGCACCAGACAACCACCAGGCGTTCACATTCTTCGCGCTTGGCAAACTCTTCCATGTCGACGATGAGCGCTTCGGCCTTTTCCATCAGCGTCTTGTGTTCCTTGACGTTGCTGATGTCGCCCTTGAGCAATTTGACATAGCGCGGATTGAAAACGGCGGCCATGGGCTTGATGGGTTCAAGGTAGGGGCGCAATGCGTCCAGATGCTCTTTGGACAGGACATCGGCCACGCAGGCAGCCTTGTAGCAGTCATCATGAAAAACGTCCCAGGCGCCGAAGCGGATGTCTTCCAGCTGGGCCATGGGCACGAAGTCCTTTATCAGAGGATTGCGGTTTTCCGTGCGTTTGCCCAGGCGGATGGTGGCCATCTGGGTCACCGAGCCGATCGGCTTGGCGATGTTGTGGCGAGTGGCTTCCACGCCGGCGAAGAGGGTGGTGCTGACCGCACCCATGCCGACGGTCAAGATACCCAGACGACCTTTGGCTGGGGTGATATCGATTTTTTTGATCTCCGTCATTGCCGTTCTCCTTGGTTCATAAAGTGGTGGCATCATCCGAGCTTGGAACCCGCTTGTCAATGATTGAAATAGTCACAGCAATTTTTGTGCCATGGTGGTTCCATGAGTTTTTGCGCAATCCCGCGTTGAGGCTTTTTCGCTTGCTCCGACTTGAGTCCATTTGCTATAGAAGATCATATGTCCATACAAGCGGCGCTTAAGGCCTGCTCATTGTTTAAGGATTTTTCAGAAACGGGACTGATCCTGGTCAGCAAGGTTTCACAGGAGCGCAGCTTTCCAGCCGATTCGCCAATTTTCGTTGAAAACATGGTGGGCGAAAGTCTGTTCATTATCAAAACCGGCATCGTGCGTTTGTGCATCAAGTCAAGTACGGGACAGGATGTGGTGATGGACAAGATCACCATGGGCGAGTCTTTCGGAGAGTTGGGCCTGCTGATCGGTGGTCAGCGTTTGGTGACGGCCACGGCAGACACGGATTGTGAACTGATCGAGATACCGCGACGGGATTTCGCCAAGCTACAGAAACAGAAACCGCAGACTTGTCTCAAATTGATGCTGGCTGTGGTAAACCAGTTCGGCAAGAAAGTCGGCGCTGCTAAAGATTACCTAAAGCCCTTGTTGCTTTCTCAGATTGAACCCTAAATTATTGGGAGGCTGGAACAATGCGCAAAAGCCTGCTTTTCGTTATTCTCACGGTAACCGGAGTCTTAGTCGCGGGAAACGCCTTGGCTCAGGAGGCCAAAATCAATCATGGCTTTCTTTTCTTCGCCTCTGAGCATTACACGGTCGATGAAGAGACCTTCAGCATTTACGAAGACGGTCATTTGTATGAGACCCTGATCAAGGACAATGTGGAGGCGCTGGATGCCTTCCACTCATATGAAACCTGGCATGTCACTAGCATCGTGACGACTGCTTTTTCCTTGGCGGCGATTGTGGCCGGTGGAATTTTGTACATGCCCGGCGTGGAAAAAGAGGTGCCCACAAACTCCGGTATCTATGGTTTTGCGGCGGGCGGCGGGCTCTTGTTGGTGAGTGTGGCTTTTGAGCTCATCGCCTGGTCAAGCATCAGCAGTTCGGCAGAGATCTACAACAAAGAATTGATCGATGAGGGCCCGGCCATGAAATTTGACGCCATGCCCAGCACCACGCTGGCCTTGAGCGAGGACAGCGCCCATTTCGCCCTGACCTGGAAGTTCTGAGTTCCAAAGATTCCGGCACCCTTTGCCTGAGATTTTTGCTTGCGATTAAGGATTAAGGGGGGAACCCCCTCCTTCCGCCGAGCAAGAATACCAGAAGGAGAGGGGGAGGGCCGTGGGTTAGGCTGAAGAAATGCTCGGGTCAAGATTGAGCCGGGGAAAAAGACTCCCGATGTCCTTAAGATAAGAACGAGGAAGACCCTGTCAAGGGTGATTAGGTGTCTTTAAGGGTTATGAAAACTTAGATGCAGCCAACCCCTTGTAATGTCAGGGTGTTGTTGGTGTCGTCTCCGCATTCGCTGACCCATCCGCTGCCGTCTCCCTGGTCATCCACAACCACGGTCACCGTCACGGTGCTGCCCACCGGAGGGCTTGTCCATTCGAAGCGGACCCTTTCGGCATCGCCCGGCTGAAGGGCTCGGGAGGTGTAGACTGTGCCGATGAGTTGGGCGGCGGCGGGATCACCCTCATAGAAGGAAACAGGGATTCCGGCGGAATTGGCGATGGCACCACGATTTTCGACCCAAACCATCAGTTGAATGCTTGTGGGGCAAGCCGTTGCACTTGCTTCAGGAGCGTCCGAGACCAGATCGGGTGCGGCAATGGCCGAGCCTTCGCCCGGGGGCAGTTCATTGAGTCGATAGGAGTTGGTTTCCAGCCAACTGTGGTCTTCCCACCAGGGCAGGCTTCCGTCTACGTTGATGTTGCTGACGTGGTAGGTGTGCTGATTCCAGATGGGCCGGGTACGTACCCAGTTATCCTCGTAGTCCGCGAAAACCCGGATGCCCGTGTCGGCCGCCGGCAGGCCTTGGCTGGTCAGATGAAAGTCGTTGGCGCAGACCACGATTTCTGCGTTTCCGTCGTTGTCCACGTCCACGATGATCGGGTATTCATAGGCCGTGAACGAGGTGTTTTCCTCCTGGAAGAGCACCGTTCCCGTCGCCCCGTCATAGACTCGTAAGTACTCTTCGTCATTGTAGACCACCTCCACATAGCCATCGTCTTCAAAGTCGAAAACAGAAGAGCCGGTCCGCGAGGAGGAATGATCTTGCGTGGGGGGAATGCCGTTGATGCCTGTCTGCCACAGAATGTCCCCGTTTGTTTCGTAGGTTACGTAGGTGTCCATGTCGGCCACGCCGATTTCGGGTTCTCCATCATTGTCGAAGTCACCCACGGTGGGCGGTCCGCCCGAACCCGAGCCGGGCAGGGCCTGCTCCCAGATAAGCGTGCCGTCGTGCTCCTGCAGTCGAATGTTGCCGCCCGAGACCACGACGATTTCCGGGTAGTCGTCGGCATCGAAGTTGCCGAGGGCCACGAAGCCATCGCTGAGTCCATTGTCCCAGGCGATCGTGCCGTCGTCGTTGTAGGCGGTCGAACCCGTGACCACCTCCATGTCCCAATCGTCCATGTCCAAATCGGCCACCGCGCTCAGGGGACCCACCCCGTTGTCGCCTGTGCCGCCGGTGGTCGAATGGTCCCAAAGCAAGACACCGTCGGCGCTGTACGCGGTAGCGCCGATTACGATTTCCGGCAGGCCCATGTAGTCGATGTCGGCGATGGCCGGGCCGCCCCAGTCGATGCCGTGGGGGTTGTTGAGCGCATAGTTAACGCAATTAAGCTTGTCGGCGTCATTGCAGGACCACTTGATTTCGCCGGTGTGCTCAAAGACAATGATGCCGCCCGAGTTCCGGGTGGTCACCAATTCCACGTAACCGTCGCCGTCGATGTCGCCGGCCGCAACAGAGGCGGTGGCATCCGTCGGGGCGTCGAAGGGGTCGACGGCCCAGATATCGGTCAAGGTATCGCCCGAGATGGCCCTCAGACATCCGCGCCCGGTATGGATGTTGGGCCAGGTGCCCGAGCCTTCGAAGCTATTAAAGACGATATCAGGCACATCATTTTCGTCGATCTGGCCGTCTCCATTGTCGTCCGTCAGGTTGACCACGGTCGGCGTGGACATGACTTGCACGAAGGTCGGAAAGAGGGCCGATGAAGACCAACCCGCTTCTTCCATGGGGAAGAACTGAGCGCGCGGGGGTTGGTAAGAGCAATTCTCATCGCTGGATCCACCGCTGCGGAAGTCGTCGTCGACGGTGTCGCAGGCGTCTCCCGTTCCATCTGAATCCGAGTCCGCCTGGCCGGGGTTGTAGTCGTTCGGACAATTGTCCACGTCTGCGCAATGAAGGTCGCCGTCCATGTCGTCGTTGGGGTCTGCCGGGCAGACATCGCAGAGGTCGCCCACGCCGTCTGAATCCGTGTCGTCTTGATTGAAGTTGGCCAGGCCGGGGCAGTTGTCCACGTCTTCGCAAGCGCCGTCTCCATCACCATCATCGGGATTGGAATTGGGGCAAGGGTCGCAGACATCGCCCGCGCCGTCCGAGTCCGCATCCTTTTGATCGGCGTTGAAAATACCCGGGCAGTTGTCAAGGTCCGCGCAAAACTCGTCGCCGTCGGCGTCATCTGCCGGGTCCAAGGGGCAAGGGTCGCAGAGGTCACCTGCGCCGTCGCCGTCCACGTCGGCTTGATCGGGGTTGGCGATCCCGGGACAATTGTCGCCATCGTCGCAAACGCCGTCTTCGTCGGAGTCGTCCTCGGCACCGGTGGGGCAGGGATCGCAGACATCGCCTGCGCCATCCCCGTCCGTGTCGGTCTGATCCGGGTTCACGTGGGCCGGGCAATTGTCCACGTCGTTGCAGACTCCGTCCTGGTCCGGGTCGTTCTCGGCGGTGTTGGGGCAGGGGTCGCAAACGTCCCCCGCACCATCGCCGTCACCGTCAATCTGATCGGGATTATAGATATTGGGGCAATTGTCTTCGGCATCCGGGATGCCGTCGTTGTCCTGATCATCGATGGCCACACAGTCACCGTTGACGCAACGACCGCTCACGCAATCATCGTCCGTGGTGCATCCCACCGAATCGCTGGAGCAAGCTTGCAGGCCGAACAAAGTGACCATCATCGCCAGCAGCAACAGGCTCATCTTGCGTGTCGTTTTCATCTCATGATCTCCTGAGGTGGGATTGAGCTTCCATACTAGTCATTTGAGGGAATTACCTCAAGGGCTGTTTGGCCAGCCAAGCAAGGCAAGCTCGCCTTCGGCGAGTTCCGAGATCCGACGGCAAGCAGGCTTGGGGCAGGCTTTGGGTTGATGGCTGTGCAGAGAATAGGCTGGGATTTTTCTGTCCCGCGGGGATGTGGACCCGCCGGCGAGAGCATGGGCGGTCCGCTGCCGTCCGGCAGGCGCACGCTGGCCAGGATTTCTCCTGCAATTTGTTGAGCCGAGAGATCGACCGGAACCCTCAACCAGAAGGATAGTCGATAGGCTTCGGAGCGGCTGGCCACAACCTGGCATCGTCCGTCCCGGAGAAATGCAGACCAGATGGGAAGCGCGACCTGACGGTCCAAGTCTTCTGGGAGCTGTCCCTGCATGGCCATCTCGAGGCACCACAGGCGTTGGCCCGCCAAGGTGCTTTGTTCCACGGCCAAGGCTTGCTTGCCTGTCGGCGAAGCTTCGCTGGAAACTTGTCGATGATCACATCCGATCAAAATCCAGAACAGGCTTGTCGCGGAGTAGAGCAAGAACCGTAAAAATAGGATTTTGCGAAATGAGTTAAGAGGGGAAAAGGAAGGTTGCAGGTCTGAGAAATCCATCAGAAGAATAGGGTAAGGATGATCTTAAATCTTGCCGCCGCCCGCTGGACCGCCCCCTCCGCCGTTGCCAAAGGTTTCCAGGCTGCGATGGTCGTAGTGAACTCCAGCTGCTCCATGGGTATTTGTGTCGGTGTTTTCGTTGCCGGCCAGGGCATTGTCAGCGGTTGCAAAAAGTGCCCTGATGTTGTCACCGAAGAGCGAAATCACGGTAATCGCGGCAATGCCGATGAGCGCCACGATGATGATATACTCGGTCATGCCTTGACCCCGTCTGTTCCTGAATCGCATTCGCATGGCCTAACACCTCTTGGTATTTATAGTTTCCTCATTTACTCCTTATTTTATACCACGTCTTGCCTAATTGATCAATCGGTCAACTGGCGGACTCCAATGATTTCAATAAAGTAGGGTTTTTTGAGGGAGGGGACCCTTGATCGTTGAGCTTGCCTAATGCTAGGCTGTGATCGATGACGAAAACACAAGGAGAGGGTGTATGAAGCTTGCGAGCCTTTTTGTCTGGATTTTGGCCTTGGCTGCTGGGTTTTTCTTCGCATGTTGCGGGGGTGACGACACGGAAGATACGGTGGACTGTGGCAATGACACCTTGTGCCAGCAATGTGAAGAGCAGACGACGGATCCTGGTCCGCGCTGCTATCAGGAAGCTTTGCTCGTCGAGGAAGACCCCAGCCGTTGTTCCAATATCAGCGACTATTGGGGTGAGAGCGCATTGGGCATGGAAGGAACATGTTTTTACGAAATCATGCGCGTTACGGGAGATTGCTCACTTTGCGATCAAATCGAGGAACCGCAAGTGAAGTCCATGTGCGATGCTGACTGCGCATAGCCTCCCGACCTCCAATAATAAGGCGGACACTTCCGCTTGAACCAAGCCATGCAGCGCGGTAGTCTGCGGTCATCCGAATCCACCCCAAAGGACCGGTCATGACCGATATGCGCCCGGATGCTACGATTCCCGAAGGTTTAACTTTTGACGATGTGTTGCTCGTGCCTGCCTACAGCGAGGTTTTGCCGCTGGAGACAGACGTCTCGACCCGTTTGACTCGGCGAAGGCGTATCCACATCCCCATATTGTCGGCTGCCATGGATACGGTCACCGAGAGTCGGGCCTCCATCACCATGGCCCAGGAGGGTGGCATTGGGATTTTGCACAAGAATATGACGGTCGCGCAACAGGTCCGGGAGGTCCAGATCGTCAAGAAATTCGAAAGCGGCATCATCCGGGATCCGGTGACCATCGAACCTGAACGCCTTTTGAGCCAAGCCGTGGAACTGATGCAAGTACATGGGATTTCCGGCATACCGGTGGTGCAGGGCGACAAGCTGGTTGGCATCCTGACCAACCGGGATCTCCGTTTCGAGCGGAAATTGGACCAAAAAGTCGCCGATGTCATGACCCGCGATCTGGTCACGGCACCTGAGAACACCAGCCCGGAGGAGGCGAAGGTTTTGCTTCATCGCCGCCGAGTGGAAAAGCTTCCGGTGGTCGACGATCAGGGTTGCCTGAAGGGACTGATCACCGTCAAGGATCTTCAGAAGGCGGAGAATTTTCCCAACGCCAGCAAGGATGTCCGCGGTTCTCTGTTGGTCGGTGCCGCGGTGGGGGTGGGTGTCAGCGCCGAGGAGCGGGCCCAGGCCCTGCATGAAGCCGGATGCGATCTCTTAGTCGTCGACACCGCCCATGGTCACTCGAAGGCGGTGGTTGAGACCGTATCTGCGCTCAAGCGTGCCTTGCCCGAATGTGACTTGATGGCGGGCAACGTGGCCACTGCGGAAGGTTGTCGGGCCCTCATCGAGGCCGGGGCTGATGCGGTCAAGGTGGGTATCGGGCCGGGGTCCATTTGCACGACCCGAGTGGTGGCGGGAGTTGGTGTGCCTCAGATCACCGCGGTGATGGAATGTGCACGAGTCGCCGAGGCACTGGGGGTGCCCGTGATCGCCGACGGTGGCTTGAAGTTTTCCGGCGACATCACGAAGGCCCTGGCGGCGGGGGCCTCGGCCGTCAT
Organism: Deltaproteobacteria bacterium; assembly: GCA_019314375.1. GTDB lineage: Bacteria > Myxococcota > B64-G9 > B64-G9 > B64-G9 > JAFCZJ01. The sequence continues at coordinate 13,944 of JAFCZJ010000037.1, forward strand.
GGTGGGCAGTCTCTTCGCGGGTACGGAAGAGAGCCCGGGCGAGGTCGTGCTGTATCAGGGCCGTGCTTACAAAGTATATCGCGGCATGGGCAGCCTGGGTGCCATGAAGGCAGGCAGCAAAGACCGCTACTTCCAGGATGCGGTGGCTGATAACAACAAACTGGTTCCCGAGGGCATTGAGGGCAGGGTGCCTTTCCGCGGGAATTTGTCGACGGTACTCTATCAGTTGGTGGGTGGGCTGCGTTCAGGGATGGGTTATTGCGGATGTAGCAACATTGGCGAATTGCAGAGCGGCCGGCGTTTCATTCGAATCTCCGCGGCCGGCCTGCGCGAAAGCCATGTCCACGATGTGATCATTACCAAGGAAGCCCCCAACTATCGTCTGGAGTCATGAAAATGCATGGTCATGGCGACAAAATTTTGATCCTGGATTTCGGTTCCCAAACCACCCAACTCATCGCCAGGCGTATCCGCGAACAAAGGGTGTACTGCGAAATCCATCCTTTCGACGTAGACGATGAGCGCATCCGCGCCTTTGAGCCCAAGGGGTTCATTTTGTCCGGGGGGCCGACGGGGGTCTATGTGCAGGATGCACCAAATTGCTCGGATTTGGTTTTCGATTTGGGTGTGCCCGTCTTGGGAATCTGCTACGGCCAGCAGCTGATGGTCCAGCGATTGGGTGGCAAGGTTCAGGCGGCTGAACATCGAGAATACGGACGCGCCAAGCTGGAGATCATCGATGAGGGGCGCATCTTCGCCGGACTTCGGCATGAACCGGGCGATGTCTGGATGAGTCACGGAGACCGGGTGGAAAAACTACCCGAGGGTTTTCAGGTGCTGGCCACGAGTTCCAATTCGCCATTTGCCGCCGTGGCGGATCCTGAACGCGCATGCTACGGGGTGCAATTTCATCCAGAGGTGGCGCACACCTTCCACGGCGAAGAAATCCTGGCTAATTTCGTATTGGATATCTGTGCCTGCAAGCCGGGCTGGACCATGGCCTCTTTCGTGGATCATTCTGTCAAGGCCATACAGAAGCAAGTTGGGGACGAACGAGTGATTTGTGGTTTGTCCGGAGGCGTGGATTCGTCGGTGGTCGCGGCCTTGCTCCATCGAGCCATCGGCAAGCAGTTGCACTGTATCTTCGTTGACAACGGGCTGTTGCGTCTGGGTGAGCGGGAGAGTGTCGAGGAGGTCTTTGGGCGTCACTTTGGTATGGACCTTTTGGTTGTCGAAGCCCGGGACCGGTTCCTGCAAGCATTGGATGGTGTGGCTGAGCCGGAGCGCAAGCGCAAGATCATCGGCGAGACCTTCATACGGATCTTCGAAGAAGAGGCCAAGCGCATGAAGGGCGTGCGTTTTTTGGCCCAGGGCACGCTCTACCCGGATGTCATCGAGTCGGTTAACGTGCGCGGGCCCTCAGCGGTCATCAAGAGCCATCACAACGTGGGAGGGCTGCCCGAACGTATGGATCTGGTTTTGGTGGAACCGCTCAGGGAGTTGTTCAAAGACGAGGTGCGGGTACTCGGTGAGGCCCTGGGGCTACCCGCCGACGTCGTGGGTCGCCAGCCTTTTCCTGGCCCGGGTTTGGGGATTCGGGTCATTGGGCCGGTATGTTTTGATCGCTTAGAGGTACTCCGCAAGGCGGATTTCATTTTTCAGGAGGAATTAAAGTCAAGCGGCTGCCTGGAGCAGACTTGGCAAGCCTTTACGGTTCTTCTGCCGGTCCGGTCGGTTGGGGTCATGGGGGATGAGCGGACCTATGACGAAACCGCGGTGATCAGGGCTGTGACGAGCGTGGATGGCATGACCGCCGACTGGGCCAGGTTGCCGGCTGAGGTTTTGGCCACGGTTTCGAATCGAATTATCAACGAAGTGCCCGGTATAAATAGGGTTTTATACGACATTTCGAGCAAGCCGCCCGCCACCATTGAATGGGAGTAAGGAAAATCGATGGTATGAATATATTGGCAGGAGCGCGCGTCCCCACTGTTGTTTTTGAGCTTGTTTTGAGCTTGTTTTGTGCGCCCCCGGGCGCTTGACATATTGATCGATGTCGTGATAATAGACTGAAACTATTTCAAATATTGCTTGGTGAGACAGGAGGGCTTGACGATGAAACGAAGCTGGAGTTGGCTGCTGGTCCTTTGTTTGGTAGCGCTGCCGGTCTTCGCCTTGGCGCAAAATGCGGCCGAGGTTACGGAAGGCGATCTGAAGGTAGATCATGGGCAGGTCAACTGGACGGAACGAACCATTGTGGCGACGGGAAGTGGTGCACCGGATCTCAAGGCCGCCAATGTAGCGGTGGCCCGATTGGGTGCCGAACGGGTGGCCAAGCTGGATGCCTTGCGCAACATCATGGAGGCATTGAAGGGGGTGCGGGTCAGCTCCGAGGTGACCGTAGAGAATGAAATGGTCACCAATTCCAAGATGCGTACCAAAGTCGAGGGTGTGGCCCGTCGTTTCAAGGTCTTGCGGACCAAGTACTATTCGGATGGGGGTGTGGATCTGGTGGTGCAGATGTCTTTGGATGGGCCACTGGCTTCCACTTTGCTCAAGACCGGCGAGGCACCTACGGCTGCCGAAGCACCCAACTCGGGTGTGATCATCGACGCGCGTGGGCTCAAGGCCATGCCGGCTCTGGCGCCCAGGTTGCTCGATGAGGGTGGAGGGGTGCTTTATAGCTCAGAGGCTCTGAGCAAAGAAGCACTGGAGGCCAACGGCGTGGTTGGCTATTTCAAGGATTTCGATGCCGCAAAGAAGAATGAACGCGTGGGTGCCAAGCCTTTGACTGTCAAGGCACTGAAGTTGGCGGACGATTCGAAGACCGACGTGGTGCTGTCCAATGTGGACGCCGAGAAGCTCAAGGCGGCCGGCGGCACACCTAAGTTTTTGACCCAGGGTCACGTAATCATCGTCATCGACTAGCCGGCGGCTTGGACCGCATAAAGGAGTATTGCCATGAAACGTCTTATGCCGATCGGCTTGATCTTGATTCTGACTGTGATGGCTTCGGTGGCCATCGCCGCGGAAGTGGAGAAGGTTGAAGCCACGGGGCAAGCGGCCATCATTGATGGGGACAAAAGCATGGCCCGTGACAAGGCCATCGACGACGCCCTGCGTAAGGCAGTGGAATCCACTGTGGGTATGCTCGTCTCTTCCGAAACCATCACCGAAAACTACCAGCTCATTTCGGATCGGATTTACTCGAAGGCCAAGGGCTACGTGCAGAAATATCGTATCACCGACGAGCGGGAAGAAGACGGTGTTATGATCGTGGAAGTTCGGGCCGAAGTCGCTTCCGGAGCGGTGAATGATGATTTGGACGGCCTCAAGACCTTGATGCAGCGCAAGGGGATGCCCAAAGCCATCATCATGATCGCTGAACAGAATGTGGGCATGGCCAATCCCGAGTATTGGTGGGGCAAGGGTGGCCCCATGGCGATCAGCATGCGTGTCGCGGAGACAACCCTGATGGAGGAGATGCAGAAGAAGGGTTTTACCTTTGTCGACCCGGAAGTGTTCTCCGGCAAGGTGAGCATCAAGATGCCCGTAGCCATGGTCAGCGACAAACAGGCCATGCGTGTCACCAAAACCTCGGATGCTCAGATCATCATCGTGGGCCAGGCCATGGCCCAGGATCAGGGCGACTTGAGTTCCTTTGGGCAAAAGAATATGCGTTCAGCCAGGGCTGATGTGATCGTGCGCGTCATCAATACCGACAACGGCAAAATCATCGCCACCGTGCAGGCCAATGCAGCTTGTCCGGAAATGACGGCCCAGGCAGCGGGCAAGGGTGCCTTAAAAAAGGCAGCCAGGAAAGCCGCCAAAGAGCTAATTAAGCGTGTCGCCAAAGTTTGGTCCGATGAGCTCACCGGCACCAATGCGGTGCGCATGATCGTGACCGGTTTTGCGAACCGTGCCCAGCTGAATGGATTCGTTAAGGTGCTGCGCAACCAGGTTCGCTCGGTAAAAAGCGTCAATGAGGACACAATGTCCGCTGGCAAGGCAACTCTGACTGTGCAGTTGGCGGGAGAAACCCGGGCGATGGCCACCGAACTCGAGGCCAAGGATTTCGGCGGCAAGTTCAAGCTGGAAGTGGTCAAGGTCAGCGCCAATGCGATGACCGTCAAGTTGCTTCCCTAGGGATTTTTTAGTTGAGGTTTCGTTCTGTGAAAGTTGGGGGCTTTGTCGCGGTTTTTGCCTTGAGCTTGACGGTGCTGGCTTGTACCGCAAGCAAACAGAGTCGGGTGATTGCTATTACCCAGGGACAAATGGCTCTTCGCATCGAATGTGCACCGGACGAAGCCCAGGTCAGGATTGATGGTGTTCCGCAGGGTTCTTGCCGCTGGTTGAGCAAGCCCCAGAAGGTCGTGTTGCTCAAGGCCGGACCGCATGAATTGGAAGTGCGGGCAGCAGGTTATACGCCTTTCCTGTCGCAATTTTCGGCTGAAGGCATGCAACAGAGCCTGACCGTTCATTTGGTGCGTAGCGCTGATGCCAAGGGGCCATAGCGGCCCTACAGGAGGTTGAGATGAGATTGTCAAAGAGCCTGCAGGTCTTGGCTGTTGTGGTGGCCCTTGGACTGGGTTTGGCTCTGGTAGCGACTGCTGCCGGCAGCGATGGCTCGGCGAAAGTGACTTACCTCAAGGGTAAGGTTTTTGTGACGCCGGACAAAGCCACCAAGGCGCGACAACTCAAGAAGGGAGACCAGGTAGGTCCCGGTGACTTGATTGAGACCAGCAAGAAAAGTCGCATCGAGATCCGCCTGGCTGACAACAGCGCTATCCGTTTGGGATCCAAGTCGCGTTTGGTTTTGAAACAAGCCTTGTTCCCGAGTAAGACTCAAAAGAACGTTTCGGCCACCCTTTTGCGAGGGCAGGCCTATGCCGTGGTCAGCAAGCTGGTGGGCAAGGATTCCACCTTCGAAGTGAAGACGAGAACGGCCGTGGCGGGCGTTCGAGGCACTGCCTTCCGAATCAACGCATTGAAGGACAAAAGCACGGTGGTTAGGGTCTACACCGGGGCTGTGGCCGTTTCCAATGCGCCCCTTTATGCCAAGGCGGGCAAACCCAAGGCCTCCAGTGGCAAGTTCCAAATGCCTCGCCAGGGCGTAAAGCCAGGTGGTCCGGGTCGAGTCGTAGTGGCGGGGCCAAGCCAGGTCACGAAGAAAGAGTGGGAAACCATCGTGGCCAAGGCCATGCAAGAAGTTGTAGTAGGTGCCGACGGCAAGATTTCCAGTTCTGCTTTTGCAGGAGAGCCCAAAGAAGAAGAAGAGTGGGTGGCCTGGAACCAGAAGATGGACAAGAAGGCCGGATTTTAGCCGGCCCCGCAAAATCCTTTTATGCACTCTGAGAACAAGCCACTGATTCCGCGTTCTGTTTTCTATACCCTGGTTGGGGCAGGGCTCTTTCTGGGATTCATGTATCTTTTGGGCGGCATTTTGGCGCCCATCCTCTTGGCTTTTCTTCTGGCCTATCTTTTTGATCCGCTCGTTGGATTTCTTGCTCGCAAGAAAATTCCCCGCGCGGCCGGTAGCGCCATCTGCCTGGTCATCATGATCATCGCCACCACCAGCCTGGCCGCTTTGATTCTGCCCGCCTTGCAAAAGGAAATCCGATCGGTGGCCGGTAAGTTGCCTGATTATGCGCGCACCATCCAGGATCGCGGCATCCCCTGGGTGGAAGGTGTCCTGGGAGTCGACCTGCCGGAAACCATCTCGGAGGCTCTGACCGACGCGCAAGAGCAGCTTGGTGGTCAGGTGGGTAGCAAGCTGGGCAAATTGGCGGGACCTGTCAGCTCGCTGCTGAAGGGGATGCTGAGCGGCACCTTGAATCTGCTCTCAAAGCTGATCTATCTGATCATCATTCCTTTGTTCATGTTTTACTTTCTGAAGGACTACCAACAGATCCTGGCTTGGTTCGGCAAGCAGATTCCTCCACGTTTTCGAGAGCAGGTGGGGGTCATTTTCATGGAAGTGGACGAGGTCTTGGCGGGCTTCGTGCGGGGTCAGCTTACCATTTGTTCCATCCTGGCGATAATATACAGCGTGGCCCTGTCCATCATCGGCGTCAACGCCGCCATCACCATCGGCATCATCGCCGGCCTCTTTAACCTGGTTCCATACTTGGGCACGGTAACCGGCCTGCTGCTGTCTTTTCTTTTCCTCCTCCTGGAGGGGGCTGCCTGGACTGACTATGCCGTGGTGGCAACGTTATTTGGCGTTGTGTCGATTCTGGATGGACTATTGATGACCCCTCGAATTTTGGGAAACAAACTGGGGTTGGCTCCCGTGGTGGTCATTCTGGCCATCCTGGCATTCGGCGAGGTGTTTGGATTCGTCGGCGTCCTGATGGCCGTACCGGCCACCGCAGTGGGAAAGGTCCTCGTCAAGAGGGCCCTGGAGGCATATCGCGACAGCCGTTTGTATCAGGGCGCTGATGGAGCAGACCAAGCCGCATGAGTCTTCAACGACTGCGACTGATTCTTAGTGATTTTCACCTTGGCAATGGTCGCCATCGTGACGACGGTACCATCAACCCATTAGAGGACTTTTCCTGTGATCAGGAGTTCGTCGAGCTCTTGACTTACTACGACAGGGAAAAATCTGAAGCCGATCTGGAGTTGGTCCTCAACGGGGACTTTTTCAACATGATTCAGTTGGAGCCTTCGGAACAGGAACTGGGAATCCTGACTGAACGATCCGCTGTTGAGAAGATGAAAGCCATCTTGGCTGGTCATCCAGAGATCATCAGCATCCTCAGAAGTTTTAATGCTTCAGATAAGCGCCGGATCGTTTTCGTCATGGGCAACCACGATCCTCAACTAATCTGGACGGCGGTGCAGGGTTTGTTGCGCGAGGCCATCGAAGGAGAGCTTGTCTTCGTTGATGACACCTATGTAGTCGACGGCGTGCATATCGAGCACGGACACCAGATCGAAAATATTTTTCGCATGGAGAAGGAACGATATTTTTTGACCAAGGGCTATCCGGAGCCTGTGCTTAATCTCCCCTGGGGTGTGTTTTTCGTCAAAGACCTGCTTTATCGGCTCAAGCGCAGGAGACCTTATGTGGACAAGGTCCGACCCTACGGCAAATTTTGGCGCTGGTGTTTTTTTAACGATTTTTTCTTTGGTGTTTTTGCCGCCATTCTCTATATCGGGTTCATTTTCAAAACTCGATTCAGTAGGCTTCCTTTGAAGAGGGCAGGGGCCTTCCACGGATTCAAGGCGATTTTCAATCTCAGCGCATCACCGACTTTGACCGAGGATGCTGCTCTGATCTTGCAAGGAGAGGACTGCAAACTGGTCGTGTTGGGTCATACCCACATTCCCATTCATATTCGTCTCGCTGGAGGAGAGTACATCAATCCCGGGACCTGGAATGACGTCACCTATCTCGACTTGCAAAACCTTGGGCATCGAAGAAAGCTGTACTATGTACTGGTTGAGTTGAAAGAAGAAGGACCCAATGGGAAACTCTATGAGTGGCATGGACGGCAGTTGCCTTTTTCCGAGGCTCGTTTGTGATGGGTGAAGGCAGGAGGTAGACTCCAAATCATGAGACTTTCTTTCAGGATTGTTGTTTGGGCGTCGTTGTTTTTGGGACTGATGAAGCCGGCTTATGCTGACTTCGATTTGCCTCTCTTGTATCCTGTGACGAAGATTTTGTCCGTCAGTGATGCGATTGCCCCTTCGGATTTGGCAAGGCTCAAGGGCGTCAAGAATGTTTTGTTGTTGGTACGCATGGAGCGGGGCAACATGCTGAGGGAAAGCACGCTAAAGGTTCTGAATCAAGATTTCACAGGGGTCATGAAACGCATGGTCCTGACAGGCCCCTTGCTCTCCGTACATGTAGAGCAACTCAGGCGTCTGGACCGATTTGAGGTGGTTTTTCCTTTGGATGAGTTGGACGACGCCAACTTGATAACGCTGTCTAAGCTGGGGCCGGTTCGCAAGTGGCTTGTCCTGTCACCCAGCTTTAATCCAGAATCTCTGCTGCGACTCAAAACCATAAAACATACTAAATTTGTTGTCAGGGTTCCTAAATCCGGCCTCACTCATGAGCAGCTTCGTTTTCTGGAATGCCAGCAATCTGGCAAGGTGCATTTCGTATTGCCCTGGGATGTAACGATCACGAACCTGCATTCCCTTCTGGGCTGTCGCCGTCTGGGATTGCAGTTGGAGAGCAAAAAAAACAGGCTAAATGGCAAGTTGTTGAATATTATCAAAGACCTGAGAGGAGTTGAGCCGGTCATCGTGCTGAATGGCAGACTCTCCTTGTCAGACATCAAATCATTGAGCCGTTTGGAGTATTTCATTTTGCAAGTTGAACTGGGCAAGGGAAAGGACTACACCCCGGGTTTGGTGTCTTTTCTCAATGCCATCGCACCCCCATAAATACGCCTCGAACTGAACGAAATCCTTGACAATCAACGGATTGATTGGTAGCTATGGCGCTCGTTTGGGAGCCCTGATGGCTCTTTTGATGTTTGGAATGAAGGCGCGTAGCTCAGGGGGAGAGCGCTACCTTGACACGGTAGAAGTCGGTGGTTCAAAACCACTCGTGCCTATCCAACACGCCGGGTCCACCCCCCCGGGGGGTGGACTTGGCGTTTTTTGTAAGATTGTAAGAGGCGTAGGCTTGTGTCTGAGATTCAAGTGACATTGCCCGACGGAAGTATTAAGACACTTCCATTGGGCGCGAGCGTTTTCGAGGTGGCGCAAGCCATTGGACCGGGCCTTGCCAAGGCCGCTGTGGCTGGTGTGGTCGACGGAAACACGGTGGACCTTTCTTGTTCGCTCAACGCGAATGCGAAGGTGTCCATCATCACCGCCACAAGTCCTGAAGGACTGAGCATCATTCGACATTCCGCGGCACATGTGATGGCCGGGGCGGTCAAGGACCTCTTTCCGGATGCCAAGGTCACCATCGGTCCGGCGGTCGACGATGGGGTCAACGGTTACTATTACGATTTTGATTTCGATCGGGGCTTCACGGAAGAAGATCTGCAGCGCATCGACAAACGCATGCAGGAAGTAATCGCTAAGGACATCCCCTTCGAACGGCAGGAACTGAGCAGAGACGAGGCACAGGCCTTGTTTGATGGGATGGGTGAGAGCTACAAGCTTGAATTGCTGGACGCCATCGATCCAGAGGAGGCGGTTTCCATCTACAAGCATGATGGATTCGTAGACCTTTGTCGTGGCCCCCATCTGCCTTCCACGGGTCACGTCAAGGCCTTCAAGTTGATGAGTGTGGCTGGGGCCTATTGGCGTGGTGATGCAAGAAACAAGATGTTGGCTCGGATTTATGGAACAGCCTTTGCGTCGCCAAAGGAGCTGAAAAAGCACTTGGCTCGTATCGCCGAAGCACGCAAGCGAGATCATCGGGTGCTGGGCAAGCAGTTGGACCTCTTCAGCTTTTCTCCTGAAGTCGGTGCTGGCTTGGTCCTGTGGCATCCCAAGGGCGCTCGCGTTCGCTATTTGATCGAGGAGTTCTGGCGCCGGTCGCATTTTGCATTCGGTTACGAGTTGGTCAACACCCCTCATGTGGGTAAGGCGCAGCTTTGGAAGACCAGCGGGCATTTGGATTTCTACGCTGAGAACATGTATTCCCCGATGGACGTCGACGGCAATCCTTACTACGTCAAGCCGATGAATTGTCCATTCCACATTGAGATTTATAAGTCGAGTCTCAAAAGCTACCGGGATCTGCCGGTGCGCTTCGCTGAGTTGGGCACGGTGTATCGCTATGAGGCTTCCGGGGTGCTTCACGGCCTGATGCGCGTTCGTGGCTTCACTCAGGATGATGCCCACATATTTTGCAGCGAAGATCAGCTGAACGCAGAGATTCGTCGTTGCCTGCAGCATACCTTCTACCTCTTGCGGGCTTTTGGTTTTGATGATTTCCAGATTTTTTTAAGCACCCGTCCTGAGAAATTCGTGGGTGCCGAGACGGATTGGGAGAAAGCCACCGCGGCCTTGAAAGAGGCATTGGAAGCCGAAGACCTGTCTTACGAAATCGATCCGGGCGAAGGTGTGTTTTATGGGCCCAAGATCGATATTAAGATCCGAGACAGTTTGCAACGGACTTGGCAGTGCACCACGATTCAAGTGGATTTCAACTTGCCCGAGCGATTCAACGTGGAATACGTCGATGGAAACAACGAGCGGGTGCGGCCGTTTATGGTGCATCGGGCCTTGCTTGGTTCCTTGGAGCGGTTTTTTGGGGTCTTGATAGAGCATCATGCAGGCCGGTTCCCGACCTGGTTGGCACCAGTGCAAGCGACGGTGATCCCGTTGACCCAGGATCAAAGTGAATTTGGTATGCAGGTGCTCGCGCGACTGAAGGCCGCTGGGCTGAGGGCCAAAATCGACGATCGAAACGAAAAGCTGGGCTTCCGTATTCGTGAAGCCCAGTTGGAGAAGATTCCTTTTATGCTGGTGGTCGGCGCCAAGGAAGTGGAGCAGGGTGGTGTGGCTCTGCGGGTCGGCCGAGGTGTGGATGAGGGTTTTTTGTCCCTGGACGAGGCGGTGGCGCGCCTGGCTCAGGATGCAGCTTGGCCACCGGATCCTAAAATTGAGGAGGTGTAGTGAACTCATTTGACCGTCGTTCTCGTGGGCCGAAAGAGCCTGCGACCAAGATCAATAGACAAATTCGAGCCCGGGAGTTGCGGGTGATTGGTGATGATGGCGAGCAGTTGGGTATTCTGTCCCTGAATGAAGCCATCGAACTCGCGGAGAACAATGGTTTGGATTTGGTGGAGGTCTCATCAACTTCTCGGCCACCGGTATGTCGGATCATGGACTACGGGAAGTTCAAGTACAATCAGAAGAAGAAGGAACGTAGCGCCAAGCGACACCAGGCCAGTCAACAAATGAAGGAAGTCAAGCTCCGACCCAAGACGGAAGAGCACGACTATAATTTCAAGTTAAAGCACATCACGCGCTTTTTGATGGAAGGCAACAAGGTCAAAGTCACCGTTCGATTCCGGGGCCGTGAAATGGCCCACAAGGGAATTGGTGTGGAGTACCTCAACCGCATCAGCAAAGACGTTGGTGATTTGGCGCAAGTGACGAGCCCTCCATCCATGGAAGGACGCTTGCTCCACATGGTGCTGGCACCCAGCCCCAAGGCGCTGGTGATCAAGCGCTCCAAGGACGAAGAGAGAGCACGAGCCAAAGAGAGCAAGCAGGATAAGGACAAAGACTCAAATAGGGAAAAAGACCTAAAGAAGGATATGGACAAGACGGATTCGGAGTGAATACCGTTGGGTCCTGCCAGGAGGAATGAAGCATGCCTAAGATGAAAACGAACCGAGCAGCCGCCAAACGATTCAAGGTGACCAAGAGTGGCAAGGTCAAGGCCAAGTGCTCAAAAATGCGCCACATTTTGTCCACCAAATCAACCAAGGTTAAGCGTGGCCTGCGCAAGTCCAAGCTTGTGAGCAAAGCCGATCTCAAGCAGGTGCGGCGTCTGTTGCCGTACGCCTGATAGCAGAAGGAATCGAGGAACAAGATGCCCAGAGCAACGAATGCTCCGGCGCGCAGGCGTCGGCGAAAGAAAGTACTCAAGCAGGCTCGCGGTTTTTATGGCGGTCAGAGCAAATCATTCCGAGTCGCGGCGCATAAGGTCAAGCATGCCTTGGCCTTTGCCTACGTGGGGCGCAAGGTCAAGAAGCGCGAATATCGTTCCTTGTGGAATGTTCGCATCAACGCGGCGACCCGTTTGCATGGTTTGTCTTACAGCAAGTTCATCCATGGTCTGAGTAAGGCCGGCGTGGAGTTGGATCGCAAGGTGCTTGCCGATATCGCTTTGCATGACCCAGATGGTTTCGCCAAGATCGTAGACGTGGCGCGCGTTTAAGGATGCGATGAACGAAGCAACCACGGATAGCCTTCCCGACAAGATCTATTTCAAGATCGGAGAGGTGGCTGAAATCGTTGGCGTGGAGCCCTATGTGCTTCGCTACTGGGAAACAGAATTTCCAGCCCTGAAGCCATCCAAATCCAGATCTCAGCAGCGGATGTATCGGAAGCGCGACGTGGAATTGCTGCTCAAGATCAAGAAACTGCTTTACGAAGACATGTACACGATCGCGGGAGCAAAACGACAGCTCTTGCGCGGGGGCGAGAAATCGCCCATAGCCCAAATGAACCTTCAACTTCCTGAACGGCGTGAAAGCGATTTGCTCAAGAAGATGGAGAAAGAGCTCGGCGAGCTGCTTATATTTGTCGAGTCTACCAAGGCCTGATGTTGAGTGGTTTCCATTTGACAGTCCCAATTGGGACGAGTATATTCGGGTCCGCTTTTCCGGGGCGTAGCGCAGCTTGGTAGCGCACTTGCTTGGGGTGCAAGTGGTCGCTGGTTCAAATCCAGTCGCCCCGATCCAAAAGGGCGTCCATCGTCAAGGTGGACGCCCTTTACTTCTAAAGTTACTTCAGGATGCGTCGTGTCAGGGTTGAGATTCCCAGCTGTTCCAGTTTGTCATTTTTACCCACGAAACGGATAGCCGTGTAGCCTTCAGGCTTGACTGCATCGGACTCCATCACTCCTTCTCGAACCGTGACGATCAGGCGCCTGTGCGTGAGTTGGTGCTCAAGTCTTTTCAGGATGGGGCCTAAGGTGAGCGAGGTGCCGAGCAGTTCCCCGAGTTTCTGTTGAAGCTGTCGGTTTGTCGGCAGCGGGCCCGCTTTGCCATCCATCTGCCAGGGAGGGGGCCAGGTGGGCACGGACCACATATGAGCGAATAGGCCCATGGCTGGGTGCCGGAGCATCAATAAGGCTTCGTTCGACTTTCTTCGAAGCCGTACAGCCAATACGGATTGGGCTTTCGCGCGTTTCGGCGCTGGCAGAACCGGGCGCTCATCAACGCTGCCCGCGCGTCGCGCATGACAGAGTCTCTTGGCGGGACAGTCCAGACATTTGGGGCTGCGAGGCGTGCATACCAGCGCGCCCATTTCCATCATGGCTTGGTTGAAATTCGAGGCACTATCGGTTGGCACAAGGGCCTCGGCCAATGACCATAGTTGATGCTTGCCCGCCGCCGTGCTCGCGTTGGTGTCCAGGTCGAAGAGCCTACTCAAAAGCCGCAGCACGTTGCCGTCCAGGATTGGGGCTGGGACGCCATAGGCCACCGAGGCGATAGCACCGGCGGTGTATCGACCGATGCCCGGCAATTGCTGCAGAAGTTGGGGATCCGATGGCAGTCGGCCGTCGTGTTGCGAGACGACGACCTGTGCGGCTTGATGGAGGTGCCTGGCGCGTCGATAGTACCCCAGACCGGACCAGGCCGCCAAAACGGCTTCAAGAGGCGCTTCGGCAAGGCAAACAGGGTCGGGAAAGCGCTTGAGAAAGGCTTTGTAGTATGGCCCGACGGTGTCCAGTCTTGTTTGCTGTGCCATGATTTCTGCTACCCAGACATGGTAAGGCTGAGGATCTTCACGCCAGGGGAGACTGCGGTGATTGGCCTGGTACCACTTGAGCAAGGCCTTCTGGATTGCCTGTTTGCGTCGGGCGGGGACAGGGTTTTGGGGGCTCATCTCGACCGCAGCATGCCTGTTCTTCTTTGCTCTTGCAAGACATCCTGGCTCATCCGTGCTGGTTGACAAGGTCCTTGTGAGAACTGTACTTTGCAGGCCATGCCCATCATTCTTCTTTCAAACGACGATGGTATCGACGCAGAAGGTCTGCAAGCCCTCATCCCAGGCTTGAGTGAGTTGGGTGAGCTTTGGGTTGTGGCACCCGATTCGGAACGTTCCGCGGCTGGGCGGGCGGTTTCTCTCAATCGACCGCTCAGAGTGCAGGAGAGAGCGCCAAGGCGTTTCGCGGTGGATGGCACACCCGCCGACTGTGTCCTGCTTGCCACGCGTCATTTTTTGCCCGCGAGGCCGGACCTGTTGGTCTCAGGCATCAACGGCGGCTATAACATCGGTGAGGACCTGGATTACTCGGGTACGGTGGCCGCCGCGGCGGAAGGTGCCTTGCAGGGCGCGCGCGCTTCCATGGCCGTCAGCCGCAAAGCGGGCAGCAGTCCTGATGTTTTGAGGCATGCCGTGGAAGTGACGCTTCACCTGGCCCGTCTCCTGTTGGTGGAGGGGCTGCCCAAGGGAAGCTATTTGAATGTCAACGTGCCGGTGGAGCCTTCCTGGCGTTTGCGTTTTACCCGACAGGGCAATCCCTTGCCGCCGGGAGAGATTGAGCAGCGCATAGATCCTCGTGGTCAGCCCTACTATTGGATCGCCAACCGTCCCACCGAAGAAAACCCGCCTCCCGACACGGACAGGGGAGCGCTTCGCGAAGCTTGCATCTCGGTGGGCTTGCTTACCCTGGACCGAGATCATCCCGGACCTTGGCAGAAGCCAAGTTTGGATGGCACCCCTCTGATCTTGACCCCGGCAAAGGGGTTGGATGCGTGAAGCCTTCCGATTTCGATGCCCTGCGGCAGGGCATGGTGCGCCGACAGTTGGCCAAACGGGGTGTGCAAGACGAGAGAGTCCTTGCGGCCATGGCGAAGGTGCCCAGGCATCTTTTTGTGCCCTCTCAGAGCCGATCTGAGGCCTATGAGGACTGTCCTCTATCCATTGGCCACGGCCAGACCATTTCACAGCCTTATATGGTGGCCAGCATGACCGAGGCACTGGCTTTGAATCGCAAAGACAGGGTCTTGGAGGTTGGCACGGGTTCGGGCTACCAGACGGCCGTCTTGGCGGAACTCGTGGACAAAGTCTATACGGTCGAGCGAATAAAGACCCTGTCCGATTCGGCGCGAGTGGTGTTGGATTCTTTGGGACTTTCAGAGAGAGTAGGGATGCGCGTTGGCGATGGGACCAGCGGTTGGGCCGATATGGCCCCCTTTGACGCCATCTTGGTTACGGCGGGTGCGCCAGGAGTGCCATCGCCTCTTTTGGCGCAGTTGTCTCCAGGTGGGTGCTTGGTCATCCCGGTCGGTGCAAAGCAGATGCAGCGGATCGAGATTCATCGGCGTGACCTGAGTGGTGAATTGACCAAGGAATCATCTACGTCTTGCAGGTTCGTGAACCTGGTGGGCCGGCATGGCTGGCCCAAAGGAGAATAACGTGCGACACATGCTGGCGGTCTTTTATGGTGCCCTGGTGGGCATCGCCAATATCATTCCTGGCGTTAGCGGCGGCACCTTCGCTCTGGTTTTGGGCATCTATGAACGCCTGCTCAAGGCCATCGGTGCTTTTGGCTTGGGCAGCGTCAAGGTGCTGGGTGGCTGGCTGATAAAGCCCGGTGATTCCGTGCGTCGCAAAGAGCTGATAGAGGAGTTCAAGCGCATGGACCTTGCTTGGCTGGCTTTGTTGGCCCTTGGGGCCGGCATCGCGATTTTGGCCAGTTCGCGATTGATTTCGGTCATGTTAGAGGAACACCTGGCCCCGACCCTGGCATTTTTTATTGGGCTGATCGTGCCCAGCATCGTGGTGCCATACCGGCTGCTTTCGCGCAAGGGGTGGAGAGAGGCCTTGGCCTGTGTGCTGGGCACAGGTGGCATCGTGGCATTGACCTTCCTGGACTCGGGCGGCACCACCGGACTGGGGCTGGCCGGCCTGGGCCTGGCTGGTGCCGTGGCCATTTCGGCCATGATTTTGCCAGGTGTTTCCGGTTCGTTTATTTTGATGATGTTGGGTGAATACAAGCATGTCTTAGACGCCATCAACAGCATGGATTTTGTTCGGCTGGGCATTTTCGGCTTGGGTTGTATCGTGGGCCTGCTTGCCTTTGTGCGGCTGCTTAATTATTTGCTCAAGAGATTCCATTCCGTGACCATGGCTTTTCTGACAGGTTTGATTTTTGGGTCTTTGTGGGTCTTATGGCCATTCAAGGCTCTTGCTCCGGGTGCAAAGATCGCAACCGGCGTAAACATATGGCCTGGGTCCTTCGACGCGACCCTGGCTTGGTCGGCGGCGGCTTTTGTGCTGGGGCTTCTGGGCTCGGTGGGGATGCTGTGGTTGGGCAGGACGCGACCGAAATCCGGTGGAGAAAAAAGCGAGTCTTAATGCAGGGAAGATTCAAAATTTGGCTTCTTGTGGCTTTGTTGTTGGCCTTGGGTGCCTGTCAACCCAAACGGCATCCCGCCTTGGTTTTTTTGAGTCCGTCACCGGAAACCGAGGCAGTGGGCTTGTTTCACGAAGTGCAGGCCGGGGAGAGCCTGGGTGCCATCGCTCGAACCTATGGTACCGACGTGCAGGACTTGGCCGAGGTTAACGGCATCGAGGATGCCAACCGAATCAAGGTGGGGCAGCGCATCTTCGTGCCGGATGCCGTGGAAGCCAAGCAAGTGGAAGGGGTGGCGAGCGCGGCCCAGAACCGAGTGGTCAAGCAGCTGGGCAAGTACATTTGGCCGGTGGATGGCGTCTTGACCAGTCGTTTCGGTATTCGTCGCGGCAGACGCCACGATGGCATCGACATCGGTGCACCGGAGGGTACGCCCATCCATGCCGCAGCCTCGGGCCAGGTTCTTTACGTGGGAGAGCAAAGCGGCTATGGCAATCTGGTGATCCTGAGGCACGACAAAGGGGCCATCACGGTCTATGCCCACAACCTTCGCAACCTGGTCAAAGAAGGTGAGTCGGTGGAGCAGGGCCAAAAAATCGCACTGGTGGGCAAAACCGGCCGGGCCACCGGACCCCATTTGCATTTTGAAATCCGCCAAGGCCGGCGACCGAGAAACCCCTTGTTCTTTCTTCCCAAGCCGTGAGAGCCTTTTTGCAATGCTCAAAGGAGGCCTAGATGCAACTGGAACGCTTCATTCGTGATATTCCCGATTTTCCAAAAGAAGGCATTGTTTTTAAAGACATCACGCCCTTGCTCGCTGATGCGGATGCCTTGCGGGCCAGCGTGGAGCAGATGGCCGAGCAGGTAAAGGATTTGAACCCGGATGTGCTTTTGGGCATTGAAAGCCGCGGTTTTCTTTTTGGTGCTGCTTTGGCCGTGAATATGGGTCTCGGCTTGCTCATCGCGCGCAAGCCGGGCAAGTTGCCCTATGAAAAGGACAGCGTGTCTTATGACCTGGAATACGGTTCGGCCACCTTGGAACTTCATGTCGACGCGGTCAAAAAGGGACAACGAGTCCTGATCATCGACGATCTGCTGGCCACCGGCGGCACGGCCGCGGCCACGGCCAAGCTAGTCGAAAAACAAGGAGGGCAAGTCGCTGGCTTTGCTTTCGTGATCGAGTTGGGATTTTTGGAAGGCAGAAACAAGCTGACCCCCCATCCCGTCAAATATTTGCTCAAGTACTAGAAAACAAACCCAATCGAAAAATAGGGGATGCCGAAGGGGGTGTACTTCCAGGCATTTTCGATGTAGTCGTCGAATATTGGTAAGAAGAAACCCACGTCGCCGAACATGATGTCGCCGTGCCCTCGCACGCCATAAGCCATGATCACGACGGCCTCTTCGTTGAGCAGGCCACTGGAGTCGACCAGGAGGGGGGCGGTCAATTCCACCTGGGTAGACCAGTTGCGATGGAAGGCCCAACGGTAGCTGAAATTGGGCAGCAGGATGGCCCCGTCGACCATGTCCAAGTCCTTGCCCTCTTCGCGAAAGCCCGCCGTAAGCACCGCGATGCCCACGTTGAACAGGTGGCGACCGAAATGGAAGCTGATTTGGGTGTGGCCTCCGGCCAGAAAGACGAAATCTCCGGCTTCATCTCCCGCGTAGGGACCCGCCAGCCCAAACAAGCCGCCAACGCCCACAGCCACATTTTCACTTAAATCGAATCGGGCTCGAATGCTGGGGAAAACGCCTGAGACATAGACGGGCAACACCATCTGGGCACCAATCTGGAGATTCTCGTTCAAGTTGTACTGCAGGTCCCACAAACCCGCACCGTAGCCGGTCATGCTGAACTCGCCGACGGGGGCGTCCATGGCGGTTGGAAAATAGACGCCGCGATTGATGGTGGACCGTTGATTTTCGGGCTTGGCGTTTTTCGATGCGGATTCAGCCTTGGCATCGAATTGGCATCCCGGTTCATCAAAGAGGGTTTTGACCTTCTCCAGGACCACACAGCCCTCAGGGCAGCTTCGTAGAACCTCAATGCCGGGGGGGGCTTTCAATGCCTGGACAAAGGCCTGCGGAATGCAGCCAGGAGGACAAAGCGGGCAAGGTTCAGCCGAAGTCGTTTTTACCGCGGAGAGCGACAGCAACAGAAACAGTAAAACGGCATTGCGCATGGATTTCCCCCGGAGTGGGATGAAACTCTACTCTTCTCGTTTCTCTTCTTCTTTTTTGAGGTCTTCGAAGGATTCGTCGGCGCGCTTGCGTATGGCTTCTTTCTCGGATCCGGCGGGCTTGGTCGTGTTTTCCTGGGCCTCCGGCCCCGGCTGTTTTTTCTCTTCCAGATTATCCAGGCGCTTTTCCAGCCTTTCGATTTTTTCAGTCTGCTCGTCGTCTTCCACGCCGAAGTGGAACCCAAAACCCAGGCCGATAGAGAGCAGGCCGATCTTGACCCCGCCCTCGCAGGGACCGTTGAAGCCCAGCACGTAGTGGAGGTAGCCCACTTCAGGCCGGATGAACCAGCGTTTGCCGCCGAAACTCATGCCCACATGACCACCTACGGCGAAGGTATACAGATTTTGTTCCTCACTGGTGCCGCCCGAATTCTGGGCCACCAAGGCCAAATTCCAGCCAGAGAATCGGCCCTTGAGTCCGCCGTAAAATGAGAAAGAATCGCTGAGGCGGATAGTAAACAAGATTGGCAGATCCACGCCGTACTCGTTGAAAATGAATAAGGGTCGGGAGTAGCTGATACCCGGGGCCAAGGCCATGCTGAAGGTGGGTGTATGCACCAACCTGAATTTGGCGTCTCCCTGTAGGCCCATAAAGTGCAGCTTGAAGCCGATGTCCGTGTCTTCGCCCAGGCCGAAGCGCATCATGATGTCTGGAAAGACGTTGGGGATGAAGCCGAGTTCGTCACTCTCCTCAAACTCGGAGATATTTCCGTTGTCGTCGGTGACTTCGAGGCTGTCGATTTTGGTGGTACTCCAGCCCATCGCATATTCCACGCCGCCTTTGGGCAGGGTGTCCGCTGTTTGATAGGACATGACGGAAAAACAGCCGTGCAACAGACTGCCGGCCAAGAGTAAACTTGCGAAACAAGCCAGTCGTTTTATATATGACCGCATGAGACCTCCTTGGTTACTCGCCAATGGGTGTGTCGGCTTTGACGTGCCACATTAGCTTGAATTCGCCTATTTTTCCAAAAAAGGCCCCTATTTTCTTTCCATTTCTGGCCGCCTGCGGTGTCGAATAAGCAGGAGATCCTTGACGTGTGGAATCCATGGGCGAAAATAGCGTTTTCAACTAGCCGAGAAGGGAATCGAGCCCTTGGCAGCCAACCCTCCCCAATTGGCGGAGCTTTACGACCGCTATGGACACTTGGTCTTTCGACGGGCCGTGATGTTTTTGGGTTCCGAGGCCGAGGCCGAGGACGCTTGCCAGGAAGTTTTTATCAAGGCCATGCGCAGTCTCGATGGCTTTCGTGGAGAAAGTGCTGTGTCCACTTGGCTTTATCGCATTACGACGAATCACTGCTTGAACCTGCTGAGATCGCGCAAAAGGCAAAAACGGTGCCTGGAGAGAGAAAAGCAGCAGGTGGATTTCCAGGCTGGCTTGCCCCAGGAGCAGTTGGAAGAAATTCGGCAGTTGTTGCCGAGTTTCGATCGTCGTACCCAGCAAGCTGTTTGGGCCTATTTTGTCGACGAGATGAAGCAGAGCGAAGTGGCCGAAGCCCTGGGCATCAGCGTGCCCACCGTGAGGAAGGTTTTGGAACGCTTCGTGCGCAAGGCCCGTCGAAGGCTGGAAGGAGATGCGGTCCATGACTGAGCTTTTCCAGATGAGGACTGAGGGCAGTGCCAAAGAGCATCCCGGTGCCTGGGCTCTGGAATGCCATCATGCAGGCGAAGGTGAATCCGCCTTGCGAAAAAGCATCGAAGATCATTTGAAGACCTGTCTGAGCTGCCGGGAAAAGATAGAGGCCCTGAAGGAGGCCAGCGCGAATTTCGAAGGGCGGATGAATCGGGCCGGCTTTTTGGCGGCGGTTCAACAGGGAATGAAGGAGGCAGAAGAGCCTTTAAGCAGAAGGCGCATCTGGCCCTGGTTCGCCGTGGTGGGTACTGCCCTTGCTGCGATGTTGTTGTGGATGGTGCTTCAACCGCAGTTGGGCGTCCTCGGCGGGGAGGGCGCTGATGGAATCCGCATCAAGGGTGATTCGACCTTGAAACTCGGTTTTTTTATCGAACATGACGGCAAGACCGAGCTTGTCGATCCCACGAAAGTCTTACATCCTGGCGAACGGATTCAGTTTGCCTTGACCGGACCCAGAGGTGGTTTTGTACATCTGGTGGGCGTGGACGAAGCGGGCCTGGTAAGCGTTTATTATCCGCGTTCGGATCAGGGTCAGGAAGAATTTCCGGGCGGGGTGGGGCGGCCGGTGCCGGGGGCCGTGTTGCTGGATGGGACCCTGGGGAGGGAGCGCATTTTCGTTCTGGTCTGCGAGCAGGCCATGAAGGCCGCTCAGATCAAGTCTCGGGTGGAAGGGCTTCGGCCTGATGTGCGAGGATTGCTGGATGAAGACATGCTGGACTTTGACTGTGCGCAAACCAGCCTGGTCCTGCACAAGGAGCGACGCCCGTGAACCGATTATTCAAAACGAGCTTGGCCTTGTCACTGCTCTTGTGGCTTGGGCCCCAGGCCGACCTGCGGGCCGAGTGGGCACCGGGCCAATTGGAGATCATGGGTCTGATGGTGGGGCGCAACGACGGCGGGGCTGACCTGGAGCGCTTGCGCTACGCCGAGCGGGATGCAGAGAAAGTCCGGGATGTTTTTGTCGAACTGGGTGGAATTTCCGAGAAACAGGCCCATCTGTTACTCGCGCCGGATGTCGAGAGCTTGCGTGAGGCTTTTCGTCGCTTGGACAGGGAGATTCGGCGAAGAAGGGAGCATGGCGGAAGGGTGTTGTTGGTTTTTTTCTACTCAGGACACGCCAAAGACGGTGCCTTGCGTCTGGGCGCTGAGGAGTTGGACATGGCCGAGATCAGTCGATGGTTGGAGCACTCGCCGGCTGATGTGCGAATCGGCTTTGTCGATTCTTGTCAGTCCGGGGAGATGACGCGGCTGAAGGGAGGCGCTCTTTTGCCCAGCATGCTGGAGCTTGAGCAACACACCAGCGGGCACATCATCATGACATCCAGCTCGGCACGGGAGAGTTCTCAAGAGTCGGATGAGATCGGTGGTTCTTTTTTTACGCATTACCTGGTCAGCGGCCTTCGGGGCGCTGCCGATAGCTCGGGCGATGGGTCGGTGTCGCTCAAAGAGATTTATGAGTTTGCGTACAATCGCACCGTGAATCGAACGGCTTCCAGCCGGGCCGGCACCCAGCACCCGACTTATGGCTATAAGCTAAGCGGCCG
>JAFCZJ010000122.1 GCA_019314375.1 Deltaproteobacteria bacterium
TTCTTTGGCATGGGCAAGCTTGGCCCTTTTTTCGCTCACCCTGACTCGAGCCTTGTCGAGATCCTCGCCACGCAGCGCTCCGGTTTTGACCAATTTCTCGATTCTGCCCAGATCGAGTTCTTCTCTTTCCAACTCCGCCAGGGCATAAGCAGCCGTGGCGTCGTCGCCTTTTCCTCGTCCCAACCTTGTCAGGAGCCGGCCGGGGCGGACGATATCGCCCTCGCGGACCAGGCAGGCGATAACCGGCCCATCGACCGGCGAAGCCATCCTTGCAATCCGGGTGGGTTCCACCGATCCGGTCAGATCCAATCGGTCGCGAAGTGTCATGACCTCGACCTCGGCGATTTTCACCATGGGCGGTGGCTTGATTCGTTTTTTTGCGGGCTCTTTTCCATCGCGACAGCCGGCGATCAGCAGCATCGGGAGCGCCAAGACGAGTATCCGCATGTTCGGGCTTCTTTTCTGTTTCATGTCGTAGTCCCTGTCGTGAAATTGAGAAGCGCGATGGAGGTGTGTAGATCGACCAAGGCCCCGAAGTATCTTGTCTCGGCGTTTAGAAGCGCGGCTTGCGCATCCAAGACGTCCATCGCGGTGCCATGCCCCAGGGCGGTCATCTCCCTTGCGATGCGCAGGCTTTCTTCCGCCTTGGCGATGGCCTTCTCGGTTGCATTCACCTGAGATGTCGCGGTTCGCATCTGGATGAGCGCGGATTCCACCTCGCGTCTGATGCCCAGCGCGAGTTTCCTTTTTCTCTCTCGCAGCGCCTGTAATTTTGCCTGTTCTTCCTCGACGCGAGCGATGGTGCTGAGCCCGTTGAAAAAGGGCAAGGCCAGATCGATGCCGGCGAAGCCCAGATCGTCATAATCGCCCTGCGCGCTTGCCCGTCCCCCGTAGGTCCCCTTGGCCGAGAGGATCGGCCAGTAAGCAGCCCGCGCGATGTCCACCCGTTTTGCCTGCGCCTGAATTTGGAGGACGAATTCAGCCATGTCCTGTCGGGTCTCGATAACCGTCGACAGGATTTGCCCGCTGTCGGGTGTTTTCTGCCCTGCCGATAGCTTCCCCTCGATCATGACGCCGTCTTCCGGGATGGCCTCGATGCCCAACAGGCTCGCGAGAAAGCGTTTGGATATCTCCACCATGCCTTGCTGTTTGACCATGCGGTGATTGAGTTCGGCGAGCCGAACCTCGATGTTCAGCAAATCGACCTTGGCGGCTTTTCGCGCGGCGACCAGGGCCTCGGTCATTTGCAAGTGCTCATCCAATGCCATTCTTGAGTGTTCGAGTGCCTCGAGCATTTTGATTTGGCCCAGGATCGAATAGAAGGTGCTCTTGACGTTGAAGATTAACTCCTCCTTCGTTCGCGCGAGGCGGCAGGCGGAGGCCCTGGCCATCAGGTCGGCTTCCGCGACAGCACTCATCACACGACCGCCGCTGATGAGTGGGATGCTTAAAACAAGGTCACCGGCAAAGATGTCGTGCGTGAAGGTGGCGTCGAGGCCCTGATTTCGCGCCGGCACCAGTCGCTCCTCGTGCCAATTGTGCCGGTAGGCCGCGTTGATGCTCAAGCTGGGCCAGTACCCCGAAGATTCGTACCGTTTGTGTGCTCGTGCCGCTTCGATATCCCATTTGCTGGCAACGATGTCCGGGTTGTTCGTGATGGCAATGGCGAGTGCCTGTTTGATCGTTAAGGGGCCGCTTGGCAGATCGGCCCGAACCCCATGCGACCTTCCATTGTCATGGACTGCCAATCGGCCCGGAAGCATGCTCGGGCTGTCCGCGGGGGTCGGCTGGAAAACAGCGCAGCCGGCCAACAGCGGCACGACGAGCAGCCAGGAGACGAAAATCGGTTTTATAGGCAGTGGGCGATTCATGGTTGCCTGGGTGCTTTGGCTGATGAACGACCGATGCCTCGGAACATCTTGGTGCGAAGCAGCATCCGGAACCTTTCTTGTTGCTTGGGGCGCAGCATGGTGCTTACGTCCGAGAGGTGTTCGGCGACGGCACGCTGCATCCCGGCCTGATTTTTTGCGTATTCGCTGAGAAGTGGGTCGATCCCTGTGCGATCGGATTTGGAAGCACAGATGGCCTCGGCCAGTTCGGCCTTGAGCTCGGCAGCGCGCTGCCAGAATGCGGCGCGTTTGACGTCCATCTTACGCCGCATCTCGGAAAGGCGTTCTTGCTGTGCCGTGTCCAGCTTCAAGCTGTCCACCAGGCATTGCCCCAGAGGGACGTCGGTTACAGCCAGGCCCTGCTCGTTCGTACCTGCCAATCAAGAAAGCAAGATTCAGCGCCACGGAGAGTCCCAGCAGGGAGGCAAGAACCGTGATTTTCATTTGAGGACGCATGGGAGCCATCTCTCCTATTTCTCGCCGAGTCCGAAGGGCGTGGAGTCGAAGGCCTCGGCCACCAGGGTTTTTTCGGATAGACCTGTTGTGGGGCGAACGGGATCACCGGATGGCCACGAGAGAAGCGCGCCACTGATGAAGCCCAGGGCGACGCATGCGGTCACGCAGGCGGCGCGGAATATCTGTACGCGGCGGCGCCGATGCCAGGGCATCCCTTCTGCCTCGTCCAGAGCCCGGCTGACCTGTGCCCACAGGTCGGAGGGAGGAGTGGGCGAGGGTTCGAGAGCGCTCAGTCCGGCCCATTGCTTCTTGAGGCCGGCCAAATCAGAAGCGCAGCGACTGCAGCGTTTGAGATGATCTTCGAGCGCTTTACGACGACGACCATGCAGTTCGTCATCAAGGTACGCGGAAAGGCATTTTTTTGCTTTGGAGCATCGCATCTTCAGGCCTCCTGCTCATGAAACCAGCGAGGGCCAAGAAACTTGCGGTGCTAGTCGATAATTAATCGTTTCAGGGACTGCCGCGCTCGGAAAAGCAGTGATTCCACTGAGCTTTTCGAACAGCCAAGGGCTTCGGCGATTTCCTCGTAGCTCATCTCCTCGAAGCGCTTCAGGACCACCGCCATCCGCTGGCGTTCCGGAAGTTGAAGCAATGCGTCTCGCAGGTCTGACATTCGCCTGGCGCGCTCCAAAATTCGATCCGGTTGCTCCTCTTCGGGGGCCGGGATGTTTTCGAGCGGATCGTGCTCGTCTGGAGCGCTGTGAAGGCGATGGCTCGCCTTGGACCTGTGATTCAGGCAGCGGTTGACCACGACTCGAAAGAGCCAGGTGGTGAACTTGGCCTCCGGTTTGTACCTGTGGGCGGCCTGCATCACGGTGACGAAGACCGACTGGGTGATGTCGCGGGCCTCCTCTTCGTCGAAGAGAAATCGATACGCGATCCGAAAGACGAAGTTGGCATGTCGTTCGTAGAGAACCTGGAGCGCCTCGCGGTCACCGCCGGCAACGCTCCTCATGAGCTCTTTGTCGTCCGTCGGTCTCATGTTCTCTTCACCAGAGAGTGCCGTAGACTTTGTGATTCAACGGCTGCGGGTTGTGCGGTAGGCAGGGCCCAGCAGGAGAAGCGTAAACAAAAGAAAGGGCATCACTCCCTCGGGGTCATGACCATGACCCGTCTGACAGGCACATCCGCCAACGAGGCTTTCTTTTGGGTTGTCGTGATCACGGTCGGCCCCGCCGTCCGTGAGGTCGCTGTCTGACTGAACATCTGCTCCGTCGCTTCCCGCATCGAAGAAACCGCCGTCTGAAAGACTTGCATCGGGTTCACCTGTGGCTTCGATGACAGTCAAGGTCAGATCCGCCCGGTCCAACAAGAGGTCGGCGTTTCTGGCGTAAACAGAGAAAGCATATGAACCAGCTTGCTGGGTTGTTCCGGACAGGGTCCCCTCGCGGCTGAGTTGGATGCCTTCGGGCAGATCGCCTGCGATCAGCGTCCAGAGAATCGGGCCTCGTTCTCCGGCAGCCTCCAGCGTCAGCTCGTAGTTTTCGCCAAGCCTTGCATCCTGGAGTTGCACCGTGATGATTTCCGGGCTGTTGCCTGCTTCCGTGCCGAAGCGCATGGCTTGAGTGCCCGTTTCTTGGATGCCCATGTCCGGGCCATCTCCCAAATAGTAGTCATCGAAGTTTGGCAGCATCTCGGCGCTGTCATAACCTGCTGTCCCTTGTGATAGCTGGAAATCTCCGGTGGAGTTTGCCGGGTCATAGCCGGTCGAGGCGTAGCTTGGCACAGCGTCTATTCCGTGGTCTTCCGTGCCATCGGGCACCTCGGCGCTGTAAAGGTCGTAGTCGAAATCGTTATCTACGTTCTCGTCGCGGATGGCGATGGAGCGACTCGCGTTGGAGCGCACGTGGAGAATGTTGTTTCGGGTCACGCAATGTTTGATGTAGCGGCTGGAGCCTCCGATGCCGCCACAGCCTGAGTCGTCTGCGTTCCAGACCGTGTTGTGGAACAGGTACATGTGCCCGGTCATCCAGTCCACACTCCCGGCGTAACCCATTTTCATGAAAGGTCCATAGGTTCCGTATTGGCTTTCATCCGGGCTGTAGCATCGGCCAGATACATTGCGCCACCAGTACATGGGTCCGATGGATACGGCTGCGTTTGCGTAAGCTAGAAAGGTCTCGGTGTCGTGATTGCCCCAGACGCGCACATTGCGTCCGCCCCCTTCGGCTTCGATGCCGTCGTCCCAACAGTTGGCCAGGTCGTTGCCGTAGATGTCCGAATCCGGGCCTGGAAATCCTTCGAAGCTTCCATTGGACCCGCCCCCGATGATGTCGTTGTAGTAGTGATCTGAATCAGACCAGACCTTGTTGTAGCGAAAAACGTGGTTGCCGGCGTTGTTGTAGAAGACAATGGCCTGGGGTCCTGCCGGGTGGTTTGAACAACTGTCTTCAGAGTGACAGTTGAACTCGTCCCAACTGTTGGAGTCATGACGGGGATGATGCATGAGGCAGCGCTGCACCACCACCTTTGAGACCTCCTGGTTGCTGCAATAGACCGCGGCATCCATGTTTTGTCCATAGTCTCCATCGAAATCCAGGTGCCCCCACCCGGAGATTTCGCTATCTTCGATGATGATGTCATGGCCGCCAAAAATCCGAATGGCGTGTCGATGGGCTGCGCGGAGCGTAAATCCACGAAGGATCACATGGGAAGCATCCACGGTGATGTTGTAGTCTGCCTGGTCGGCCACGTCCAGGACAGCTCCACTACCGTCATACAAAACATACCCTTCGGGTGTGCCGGACTCGGTGATGTCGAGAGGGTTGCTTCCTGATTCCACCTGTACTGTTCGTGCCACGGGAAAGGCATCTGGCCAGGTGGATGCGGTGAGGGTTTTTTGTTCCGTGCCGTCGTCCACGGAGAGTTCGATTTCGTAGGTAGCTCCTGGCCGCAGATGGACCAGACTGCCACGGTAGTCCGCCAAATCCAGGTCCGTGCCCGGGATTGGGTTGTAACGCAGGGGCAGGCCCTCAAACCAGACATCGACATCGGCCTCGCGGTAGCGCACGAGCACTGTTTTGTCCCGGGTTCCAGCATCCGGAGACCAGTACAGCCCGATGCTGTGGAAGGTAGACACGGAAGCAGGTTCGTCGGCGCGGGCTGCGTTTGAATCACACAAGCACGATGCCGCAAGGCATACGATGAGGGTTGTCATCCGGAGTGAGGTTTTTTCTTTCATGGTTCTCCCATGCCTGGGGCTTGCCGCTCTGCCCAGCCTATGTCAAAGTTCCCAGAAAGCACCCATGAGTGCAATGCATATCGATTTTTGGGAGGCAGAGATGAAAAGGATGATGTTTGTGGTCTTCATGATGGTTTCGATTTTGTTCGTGGCTGGATGCGGTGGAGACTCCGGGAGTAGTTTCGACGGTGAGGAGATCGGCTGCGATTGGTTTGCCGGGGACAATTGTTGGAAGAGTACCCTGGCAGCGGCAAGCGACTGCCTGCCCGCCGATGGCGCTGACGGGATCTTGAGCGCCGATGGAACGAGTTGTACATTTGAAGATGGAACAGAAGTCATCTTCAACAATCCCTACGATTCGGAAGCATTGGATAATGACGACTACCTGTGGGATTTCGAGCTGCGATCGAACGACAGTCTGTGCCTGGCTTACAGGGAACCTTCCGGTAGCAGCATGGAGATAACTACTGCCGAGGGAGTATTTTCGGAGAGCGCTATCTTTAGTATGGAGATCACCTGCCCGGACGGCAGTCAGTACAAGGTATCAAACGCCATGAGCTTAATGGACTGCGAAGGGGGCCTTGGTGACCTCCCTGGTACGAGCTACTCCTGGCAGGAGAATTCCGTGAGCTTTGGACTGCTCGGCGGGTCCGATGGTTCTACCAGCTTGTTTTGGTGCACAAGGTAACCCGGCGACCGTCCAGTGCACCCCAATGCTATTTCCCCTTGACGATATACCCAAAAAAGGTATAATTGAAATATGTGGTCAGTTGAGCTTTCAAAGAAAGCGACTAAATCAATTAGGAAACTGCCAGACCGGATCAAGGCATCTTTGGCTTTGTTGCTCAGGGAGATTGAGGAAAAAGGCCCAGTAAGGGGAAATCGACCGAATTACGGCAGGCTTGGAAAGAAGAGGCATCATTGCCACTTGAAGAAAGGGCACCCGACTTTCGTGGCTGTCTGGGAGGAAAAAGAATCCCGCGTGAACCTGGTGGAGGTGATCTATGTCGGAAGTCATGAAAAAGCCCCGTACTAAGGCGGCCGCTACTTTGAACCTTGTCGGCCCCGCCAAAAACAAGACCAAGGTTCTCACTCTGGTGAAAGACCTTGGTTACGAAGAAGCCCAGGAAAAGGCCTCTGTCCCCTGGAGAGAGGTTTTGGGGGATTTCGACAATCCGGGTTCAATGCTGAAGGGCGCGAGAACAAGCCAGGGACTTACCCAGCAGCAACTCTCTGAGCTTACCGGTATCCCTCAGCATCAAATTTCTGAGATGGAGAACAATAAGCGTTCGATCGGAAAGAATCGGGCAAAGGCATTGGCAAAAGCGCTCGATATGGCCAGTTATCGGATGCTTCTTTAGGGCGTGATCAGCTGCCGGGTTTTTTTTGACCGTGAGTAATCTTGTCAATCGGGATGGTTTGAAGACCGCGTGGCTTGGTTGTTCTTCCGCCTTCCGGCCCCTTCATCGGAACCCATTTTTGTTTTTCCTGCATGGGGGGCTGTGAGCGGTTTTTGATGAGGGCCCCGATGCCGATGGCGGCCAACAGCAGCCAGCCGAGCAAGAGCAACCAGCGCCAGATGGTGGCGTCGAATGGCGCGAACTTCATCTCCAAGACATTCATTCCGGCTTTGACCGCCACGGCCCGGACCAGCCCGTTGGCGCGCATGACGTGGGTCGGGGTGCCGTTGATTGTTGCTTCCCAACCCGGGTACCAGGCTTCGTTGATGATCAGGATTCCTTCTGTCGGTGCATCGATCGTGCAACGGAGGGTGTTGCGAGAAAAGTCTACTTGGGCGGCCGTGATCACTGCGTCTTGGCTTGCTGTTTCCTTGGTGCTTGGTCTCAGCAGTTGGGCGGCCAATTCCGGTGCCATGTCGGGTCCGTCATCGCCGCGGTCTAACAAGGCGACCGGGGAGGGCGCAATTTGGCCCAGGCGCTCCATCGCGCTTTGTCTGTCGGGCAAAACCTCGGCGGCCTTCATCGGGACGAAATAGGCAAGGGGCATGGGGTTTGGCATTTCGATGACGCCTTGCCCCAGATCACGAGCTCCCTCGATGGCCAAAAGCTCTTTGGGCGGGGGAAGAAAATGCCGATTCCATCCATGAATAAAATGAGGGCCGGTCAAGGCGTAGCGCATGTTGAATTGCTCGGCCAGTCTCGGTTGTTTTTTCAGGCGGGAGAGCATGCGCTCATAGGCCTTGAGTTGGAGCGGGTCTTGATATCCGCGCAAATCACGAAAGCCCAGGCGGGTGCCGGCGCGACAGCCGATACCGAATTCGTCCATGACGCGCCAGGGTTTGTCGTCTTTGGGGATTTTCTCCAGCACGGCCTGGGCTTGCAGACTGGATGCGGGCTGCACGCCTTTGACAGTGTGTCTGTCCCCCGGCAAAGCCTGGCTCAGGTCGACGACGACAGCGGCGGCAAGTAAAAAGCCAACCATCACGTGGCGCGAACCGATTTTCGGCATGGCGACCGACAGGGCCACCACCCCCATGGACGCCAGCAGCATGGCGGGTCCCAGTCCAGGGAACAGCAGAATCCAAACGATGGCCAGGGCCAGATTCAAGGCGGCCGCGAAGATAAGAACCACGCGATGTTGTTTTGCCCAAATCAGGATGCGCTCTCTGCTGAACCAGGACAAGCCGGCTGCGGCGAGGGCGCCTGCGGCCGGTCCGAGCCAGGCCTCGTAACGATGGGGCAAGCGAAAATGGCCAAAGCCGGGGAGATGATCTGCCAGCAGGCCGAACAAGGGGGTGGTCGTGCCCAGGGCCAGCAAGATGGCGAATGCAAGGAAGACGGCGAAAAAGCCTCTCCCGGGCAAACGGTCTTCGTCTTTGAATTGGAAGAGCTTGCGGCGCCCAAATTTGGCAGCGAGCAAGGCCAAGAGCATTAAGGCCAGCGGCGTCCAACCCAAGTAAAGGTGGTTGCCTGGCTGCGGCCAGATCAGGGCGATTAAGGATTTCCAGGAAAGCGAGCCTTCGGCCAAAGAGGCGACATCGCGGCCGGCTTGCACGGACAAGTCCGCCAGTCCGAAGGCGGGCACCACGACCACCCCGCAAAGGGGGATGGCCAACAGGGCCCCAAAGAGCGTGGCCCGAAGGCTGGCGACGGCTACGACCGGGCCTTCGCGATGTCGGATTTGGGATGAGATGCGCCACAGGAGATAGAAAGACGTAAACATGCTGGCCTGCCACAGAGCCGGCGGCGAGCCCGTCCAGGTGCAGGCCGCGATGGCCAGGGCGAGCAGGGCGCTGTCGCGCAACCTTTGTTCGGTGACGACGCGCTCGGCGGCCCAAAGCATCATGGGCAAATAGGCCAGGCCCAAGGTCAGGTTCAGCTCCCAGTTGTGCCGCATAAAAGGGGCGGCCTGGATCACGGAAGCCCCCAGGAGCGCGGGACCCCAGGCAAGACCAAGCCGTCGTAACCACATCAGCCCAAAGACGCCCGCCAGGAGGAATCCCAGCAAAACCCGAGATTCTGCCCAAAAAAGATTGGGATTACTTCCCGCGATGGCGCACAGTGCCCAGTTGATCGGGTGGTAGATGCCCGCCTGGGGATCGGCATAGGCGGGATAGCCCGCACGGTCATGGGGGTTCCAAAGGGGGAGTTCTCCATCGGACAGACTGTCGCAAAGCAGATCCAGGTCCGCCCAATATTGCTCGGGCACGTCCCATTCGAAGAATCGAGATTCGCCGGACAGGCCACCCGCCACCCAAGGCCAAAACAAAAAGATCACATTGGCGGCCAGCAACAACAGGGCAGGGGCAAGGGGCCATCGTGTTTTGTTGCTGGATTTCATCATGGGGCCATTAACTCCAGCGCCTGAGCCTTGCCCACCTGGTAGCGGCCTTGTCGACGCATGCCCAAAGCCGCGGCTTTGGCGCGCAAAGCAGCCGTATGTCTTGACTGCAGGGGCAGCAACACGCGCTCGATGGCCGGCTGTTTTCCATCATCCCTTCGGAGCTGATCGATGTGGACACTCTTTTGGCTGCTTGACACATAGCCAAGGTAGGGATGGCGAAGCTCGATCGTCATGGGCCAAGAGCTTAGCACGACGCCTTCCGGGTTCATGGGGTTTTGCTCCATGGCTCGGTAGGCTTGCAGGTGGGTGGCTATCACATCCGCGTAACTGAAATTCAATTCCGCTTCGTTTGCCGCCGTGGCCGTTTTCAATCCTGTGGCCGCCCACAAGAGGGCCCCAAGTACGGGCACCCACCGGGCAAAGCGCCAGAGTTTGTTTTTGAATTTTCCCGTGTCCGACAAAAGAGCGGCGGTGCCCAGGACCAAAATGCCCGGATGGACCGGCAGGGCGTAACGATGAAGCCAGAACATCTGAGTAAAGAATATCGTGTTACCCAAAAACAGAAGAGCCACGGCCAGGGCGAGGCTTGTTGCGCCTGGGGTTTTGTCTGGAGAATAGGGCTCCGTTCCCCGCAGGCCCTGGAGGCCCGGGCGCAAGTTCTTGTTTCGAATGGCCCAAAGCGCGAGCAGTCCGCCGGCACCCACGACAAGCCAGCGGCCATGCCATATCAGAGTGGATGGGGCCACGGTCAGAAGGTCTGAAAAGCCGGCATCCCGTGCCCAAAACAGATTTTGGTGGTGGGGAAAGATGAAATAACCGGCCCCGAGTTTTTGCCAGACAAAAAATCCCGCCAGCACGGGGATGGGGACAAGGATGAGCGCCAGGCGTTTCCACACCACAGCCTTGAGGAGTTGGCGATGCCAGAGGGCCTCTAAACCAACCGCGCCGGCCAAGGCCAGGGGCACGAAAAGGCCTGTTTCTTTAAGGAGCACCATGGCGGACCCGCAGAAGGCGAGCGCGATAAAACGTCCCCGCACAAAGAGCAGCATGGCCAAGGCAGCGAGGGCTGTCAGCGCCACCTCCGGCAGCAACATGGCGGAAATGCTGGCGAACAAGGGTGTGATGCCGAGCAGGGTGGCCGCCGCCAGGCCCGTCCTCCGTCCCCACAGGCACATCCCCAATAAATAGGTGGCCGCCAGCGCCAAAGCAGCGAAAGGCAAGACCACAAGGTGTCCGATCAAAGGCTCAGGCCCGAATGCGCGAAAAGCCATTCCGGCCATCACATACAAAAGCGGGGGATGCCCCCTCGAATAGTCATCGGGAAACACGCCGGGTCGAAAATCCAAGCTGTTTTCAGCCAGCCAATGGGCTCCCGGGGCATACACATCGGCTTCATCCCAGAAATAGGGCAGATCCAAAGGGCCGGCCCGCAGCAGCAGGGCCCAAATGACTGCGATTCCGAAAGCCAGCCAAATTTCGGCTCTGGGCAGCTTGGATTCATGGGACTTACTGGTTGCGCGACTCAAGCCGGCTCCCGCTTTTATTGCTCGCTTTTATTGTTCCACGCCTTCGGTCCAGGCCTCAAGCAAGGTCGGGCCGCCGGTCGTAAAGAGCGCCGGTTTGTGGAGCCCGCTGCGATGGATGGCACCCATCACGGCCGTGCGAAGGCATCCAAGCCCATAACGAACCCCGACCGTCGCGGGCATGGATTGCATGCCGTCGAAGTAATGCGCCGGGCAGGACAATTCTCCGATGCGGTAGCCATGCAACAAGGCCAGGGCGATGGTCTCTGAGTCAAAGTGGAATCCATTGGACAGACCCGCCAGGGGCATTTCTTCCAAGAAGCGTTTGGAAAAGGCTCTGTATCCAGTATGATACTCGGACACATGACCCCCAAGCATCGCGTTCTCCACGCCGGTCAAGAAGCGGTTGGCCGCAAATTTCCAGATGGGCATGCCGCCTCGCAGGGCACCTCCATCAAGCATGCGGCTGGCCAGCACCAGATCGTATCCGCCGTGGACCACCATGGCGGCCAGGGCGGGCACCAACTCGGGCTTGTACTGGAAGTCGGGATGAACCATGACGGCTACATCCGCATTGTCCTTCAGCGCCTCGCGATAGGTCGTTTTCTGTCCCGCGCCGTAGCCCAGGTTTTTCGAATGGCTGAACACGCGGACCCCGAGGCTCTTGGCGACCTGGACCGTGTCGTCCGTGCTCCCGTCGTCGGCCAAGAAGATGGTGTCGGCGTAGTCTTTGGGCAAGGCCTGGATGGTCCGTTCCAAGGTGGAAGATACGTTGATGCCTGGCATGGTGATGGCGATGCGAGCTCCGTCCAACATACTGACTCCCTATGTGTGTCCAATGAAATCGGTGGCGGGTCAGCGATGGCGTTCCCGGCCGTATTTAGTTGTCGCTTGCAACTGCCGCTTGTGAATTCGCAGACCCCTACGCATAGCAGACAAATTGGCAGTTTTCTATTTCAGCGTCATCGCTTCTCTGAATTTTTTTCTTTTTCCTTGTCTTTCTTTCTTTTGATCCTTGATTTCAACCCCTCTGCAAAAACGGCCAATCGAGTCTCAGCGTTGGGATCGTTCGTCTTTCCTTGGATGCTCTCCAGTGCAGCGAGCGCTCCTTCCTGATTTCCAAGCTTATTGAGAAGACGGCTTCTCGCAAACGCCATCTCGAACGAGTCCGGATCGTATAAACTCGCATAATCCAAATACACAGACGCCAGTTGCAAGGTGAAGGGATTGTCTATATCTCTATGGCCAAAATCAAATTCCCACCTGGATATAAGCGAACGCGCCTTGAAGACCAGCATGAGAGCTATTTCCGTTTTTGTTTCAGGTGTCTTGTACATGATGTAGCCATAACCGGAATCAGGATTCGACTTCGTCACCTCGTCCCGGTTCAGCAAGCCGACCAGGTTCGACTCTATCTTGTACAGTCTCTCGTTCGAATACCTGTTGTTGTCAAGGAAATCCACGGATAGTCCAAGGAAATAATCCGTCATGTGCCGCCAATAATGCCTATTATTGATTTTTGTCGGACCTGATTTTTTGGTTTTCTCAATTCCCATTTTGGTTACAATATTACGTACATTGATGCTGCGTACTACCTTTCCGGTCTCAACGTCCTTTATGCTTATCATGGCATCCTTGATGCGATTGCTTACTTTTTCCTGACACTTGGAGCATTCCGCCTCCAACTCCCCCGCATCGCCATTAGGGCAGACGACCATTACGCTATAGTGTACAATCAACTCCTCCCCCGGCCATGCTATCTTGAAATTGTTGATCCACTTGAGGCCATAACGTTTTTTCAGACTATCTAGGTGCTTCCCGACGAAGTCGCCGACTATCTTTGTGCGATTATTGCTCATTCTTATCCCGTGTTCCACACCACAGAAGTTCTCAGGCCGCCACGGCTCACCGCCTTCAGATGAAGTCGCGAAAAAAACGAGCAGGACAATGATTATCGATTTTGTCTTCATGTCTTGGCCCTCTGATTATCATTTTTCATGGATCTTCTTTGAGCTTCATGTTCACGACATCGTCCGGACTGTATTCATAGGGCACACTCCCGCCGGCCCTGTAGTAATCTTCCAGGTTACTCTCCCATGTCTGGCCATGGATCCCTCCATCGTTTTTCAATGCATGATTTGTGTTCGCATTCGATGTATAACAGAAAAAAATGTACCACACCCGGGCTGGAATTTGCATTGAAAATTTGTTCGAGTCGCAAAACACCTCAACGGTGGATTGGGTCTTAAGAGGATGCGGCGAGCGTGATACACTGGCGGGGAGGAGGCCACAAGTCCGAGATGAACGCGGTGAAAAAAAACCGAGCGGATCTGCCTCTCTGGGCTTTTTTGCCGCTGGCTGCGAGCTTGCCCTGGATTATGCTCATATGGCATTGGGATTTGGGGCATTCAGGGGACATGCGGTTTTTCTATGATTGGTTTTTGGCCTTCAGGGATTCGAATGCTTTTTATCGGGATGGGCCAGGGATCAACTACCCTGTTTTGGGTGTCTTGTTTGTCTGCGGCCCGGCTTGGCTTGTGGAACAACTGGGTTCAATCTCGCTTGATTACGAGGGTTTCCGTGCCGTCCTGAAGGTGAGTTTGGCGGGGACGGAGGTCGCTCTGATATTTGCTTTTGTTGCCTTGGGGCGCGCAGTGACGGGGAACCTCCGTCCCCGGGTTTTGGCCCTGGCTTTGTACCTTTTGCCGGCGACCTGGGCGGGCGGGGCTTGGTTTGGGCAGATCGATGTTTTGGGGACTTTGTTGTTGGTTTTGGCCTTTTTGGGGATGGGATCTTTTGTAAAGGCTGCTGAGAATGGGCGGCTTCATTTCGGGGGCCTTGCGATTGGACTTTTGGCGACAGTTGGAGCAGTGCTCTCGAAGCAACTCACTCTTTTTTCTTTGCCTGCCATTGGTCTGCTTTGGATTCTGGGGATGCGGCGTCTGTCATTTTTGGGTCGGGTGCAGGTTTTTGTTCTGACTTTTTTGAGTGCTTTGCTTGTGCTGCTGCCGGATCTTTTTGTGGTTCTGCCCGAGGGGTGGAATAGCCACTTGCTCTTTGTTTGGCTTGGGGGCGGCTCGGCTCATGGGCAGGCCTTGAGTGGAAATGGTGCCAATCTTTGGGCTTTGTTGGATTTTGCGCCAGGGACGACTGCCTCCGTCCCCGCTTTGTGGGGCTTGAGTGCCAAGGTCGTCGGCTTGGGTCTGTTTTTTGGGGTCTCTTTGGGGGCTGTTTATTTTTGGCAGAGAAATCTTGGGCGGGGCCGGGACCCTTTGCGGGAAAGCTTGTTGTTGGCTGGTTTGTTCAATCTGGCCATGGCGACCTTGCTGACGGGGGTTCATGAACGCTACCTGGTGCATGGCGTGCCTTTGTTGCTCTTGGCTTTGGAAACTCGTGGCTGGGCTTTTTTTGCGGATGGCCTTTGGGGCAGGCTGGGGCGCTTTGCTTGGGTGGTTGGTGCCTGGTCCGGCATGTACGTGCTGGCGAGCATCCACTGGGAGGCTTTTGCTGGAATGCTTCGTCCTTTTCGTTCGGTTGCCTTGCTGGGTTGGATGGAGTTGGGATTGCTCTTAGCGCTTATGATAGGTCTGGGAATCGAGCATCGGCAAAGCGCGAAGCGGGAGACGACTTGAGGCACGCCAATCGAAAGCTGGGTCCATCGGGGCCTGATTTGTTTCCCTTGGGGCTGGGTTGCATGAATCTGTCTTTCGAAGGGCGGCCGGAGGAAGGACAGGCCATTCGGGTCATTTGCGAGGCCTTGGATGCCGGCATGCAGTTGTTGGACACGGCCGATGTATATGGCTTGGGCGAGCATGAATTCGGACACAACGAAGCCCTGGTGGCCAAGGCCCTAAAGGAGTGGGGGGGCAGCCGGGAATCCGTCGTGCTGGCCACCAAGGGCGGGGTGCGACGGCCGGGCGGTGATTGGGTGCATGATGGAAGTCCCGCTTATCTCAAGTCGGCATGCGAGGCCAGCTTGCGAGCATTGGGGGTGGACCGCATCGATCTCTACCAACTGCACGCGCCGGATGAACAAGTGCCGCTGTCAGAGAGCTTGGGGGCCCTGGATGAACTGCGCCGTGAGGGGAAAATTCGGTGGATGGGTCTGTCCAATGTAAGCCTTGCGCAGATTGAGCAATCCCTGGATTCTTTTGACCTGGTCAGCGTGCAAAACCAGGCCAGTCCCTACTATCTGTCTGGCTTGCAAGACGGCATATTGGCGCTCTGTGAACAAAAGGGCCTGGCTTTTTTGGCGCACAGTCCCCTGGGTGGCTGGCAGGCCGGGCGCATCGCCCACGAGGTTTTGTTGCAGGAATTGGCGGCTGAGTCAGGCCACAGTCCGCACCAGCTGGTCTTGGCATGGCTACTCTCCCGCTCGCCTGCGCTAATGCCCATCCCCGGTGCCAGTCGAGCAGGCAACGCAATCAGCAGCGCCGCCGTGGCCCGCATTGTCCTCGACAAGGACGTTCTGTTGCGTATGGACGATTTTTTTTCTTCGCTTCAGCCGCAGAGGGATTCGTAGCCCAGGAGACTCTCACAAAACCACGGTTCAAGATTCCAGTTGATTGGCGTGGCAAGACAAGTAAGCGCTATTCCTCCAGCGTCCAGATCGTGCTGCTCGATCAGCGTGAACCTTTACAGCCCTTCAAATGTTTGAGGCACAGTTGACTGCGGATGCTATACAGAACCTTGCTCACACTCACATCTGTCATTTCATTACAATCATGAGAATATTCGTAAGAAAGATGATAAAGGTGCGATAAATAGTAATTGTGAATCTTCAATCGACGTAAGGCGCGTTTGAGTTTCTTCAAGTTGTCCTGATCATAATGAGCAATTTTCAGCTTCCTCGCAAAGCCATAGCATTCGCATTGACGATAGCTAGATTCAATAATACGCAAGCACTCAAGCGCCACAATCAAAGGATGTTTTCTGTTTTTCTTCAACAAACGCCAGAGTGGTGGAAGCAGTAGCCTTTCATTTTGCTTGGCATCTTTTTTTGAGAGATATTCTTCCACGTTTGGCGCGAAATTTTTTGCGCCGTAAGCAATGGATGCAATCGCGAGAAAATCATTTTTGTCATAAGTCGTTTTGTCTTTCTTCTGACTCCGCAGCTTGACTTCGATGAATCCATTTTTTTTTACTTTGCGTCTATTCTGGATTTTTGCAGCGCAATTATCTCCGATGTCCATGGATGGTTCTCGGGCGCTGAGATGTTCATTATCAGCCCCAGACCATGCTGGCGCAATTCCCACCAGGTGAAGACAAAGAGCAAACAAGAAGATTTCTATTCTTTTGCGCATGGATGATTTCTTTTCCAACCAGGTCAACAGTTGTTCAGTCCATCGAACGCGCGCGCAGGAGGAGGCCCGCAAGCGCTTTTTGGTATCGATCCCTTACGCGTTCAAATATTTCTTGTGCAAGCTCCGCGCGGTAGGTGTGGACCGTTCGGTTGCGATCATTGAGCATGCTGAGCCAGGTTTCCTCCTCGTCCAAGGGAATCAACCCGAGTTGGAAGGCGGCCTTGAGTGCCTGGCGTGGGCTTTGGGCGCTCAGGCCCTGATCCGCGGCGATTTTTTGCGCCGCTTTCCAGCTCAGTTCGAAGGTGTACTCGAATGCTTGAAGTACGCCCGCGCGATCACGATCAGACACAATTGGCTCGTCGAGAAAGCGCTCAAGGTTGTTCAGCGCGAGTTCGAGATTGGCCAAACTGTCGGTGACCTTGTCATGTCCTGTCATAAAGCAATACCCCCTCGGCCAGGATTCGTTGCCTCATCTCTTCAGGTGTATTGTCCCAGCGAAGCAAGTCGATCTGGTGGAGTGTGCGGATATCCTCTTCGACCCTGGCGCAGAAACTCGGCCACGCGTCGCGTTTCGTCGGAGGGACGACAAACGCCAAATCAAAATCGGAACGAGGCAGGGCATCCCCCCTGGCCCGCGACCCAAACAGCCACACCTTCTCAACTTGCAAATCCCTGGTCGCATAAGCAATCAAGTCGGTCAGAAAGGACGGATAGTCCGTTAAGGATTGGGCTGGCGCTATGCTCATCATCAGCAAGTGTGGCATAGCTCGAAGTGAATGAAAAGTCAGAAGCGCCGTGGCATTTCGCGACACGGCACAAGAGTTTCTACTGTGGTGTCATATGCTTATTGCTGGGATCGAACCTGCCGTCGGGGCCTCACCTACTGCCGGGGTGCTTGTTGCCGCAGGGGGCAGGCTTTTCGGGTCGACATGATGCATCCCGGGCGGTTGTTCATCGAAGACACCATCCCGGATGGCGTCGTGGAAGAACTGCCGAGTGAGCCCAGCGAAAACCTGCTCCTCGTCGGCGGTCAGGGCCGCCATCCACATGAGGGGGGCCAGGGGCAGCCAGGCGAAAATATGACGATATATTTTATAATGGTAGGTGCGAATCTCGGTCCCGTCGCGGGTCACGGTGAAATGCACATCGAAGCCCCCCGAGCCGCTATAGGCCGGCAATATCGCCAAGAAAGAGAGACTGAGGTAACCCCACGCAAGCGCGGCAATATTGGGATCTCGATAGGAGGCGCGCGCCCGTACATAGAGGCCTTTGCTTGGTGCCTTTCTCTCAAGCCGCTTGTCTCTGAAGATCGTGCATGCTTCGAACTCA
>JAFCZJ010000123.1 GCA_019314375.1 Deltaproteobacteria bacterium
CCGTAGAAGGTTTCTTCGTCCATCCCGCAAAGTAGCTCGATGGTGGGTAGCGTGTCGTCCGAGATGGCCTCTTTGAGGCCGGCTAGCCGCCAGTTTGTTCGGCCGATGATACGCCCGTCTTCCTCTGCGCATTGTTCGTATAAAGAGCCCAGGCCTTCGTTGAACCAAGGCGGGCAATTGGGGAAATTGGCGTCGACGAAAGGATGCACGATTTCGTGGACTAAGGTCCCGCCGCCCGTGGCGATGTTCATCACCAGGGCCCGATGGCGATCCGTGTAGTAGCCGTAGGGAGTGTGTGGCTTGTCTCCAAAAAGTTTCAGGGCGTGAAGGCGATAGCTTTGGGCATCCTTGAAGAGAAAGATGGTGATGGTCTTTTTCGGGTCCAGCGCAAAGTAGGCGTCCTTCAGCATTTTTACGGACCAGCGAACCGTATGCTTTGCCCTGGCCTTCACCTGCGTCGGCGCTTCGTCGCCGACGACCACGAAAGGCGCTTCCACCAGGACGGTGAAGTCCTTCCCCAATCGTTTTTGCCAAGTCTTGGCCAGGTTTTCGAGCGAGGAAGCCTCGACCTCTTGCACACAAGAAAGCATGAAGAAAAGAGACAGGCAGGAAAAGAGCAGCTTGCGCATGGGCGACCTCCAAAAATCACCATAGCGCAATCAGCATATGGAGGGCATGAACACTTTGTAACGAATGCAACGAAAGAAGGACTCAAGCAGGGTATAGATTTCCTTGAGGGGCACCCTCTTCCATCAAGCCCAACAAATCGCGGGCAAAGCGCAACTCGATTTCCAGCGCCTCGTCACCCGTCGCCCCCAGGTCCGAAGCCAAACGGTTCACGACCTGCTTCATCAGGTCCACGGCTTCCGACCGATTCGCGGCGTAACGTTCAGCCGCCCGCCGCATGCCGTCCACCATCAAGGCCAGAGAGACGGTGCGGGCCACGGCGGCCTGGCTGTATCCATGACCACGGGCGTCTACTGAAATACCATCCGCCGCGGCCGTGAGCTGAGTCTGATGCGCTTGCCCGGCCAGATCCTCAAAATCGATCCGACCGGTCAGGCTCAGTTCGGACAAAGCCTCGGCGTTCTCCGGCTCCACGCGCAGCAACATGGCACCGCGGCGCTTGCTCAGAAATACGCTGGCTACCTCCATCCCAGCCTCGCGCAAATCGTGGTCCCCCGGGAATCCATATGCCTGACCCAGCTTAAAGCCTTCCGGCAAAGTCATAAGCACCTTGAGTTCATGGGCGATGGGACAGGCCAACCAAGGCCAGTCATCACTGATCAACTCAGCCACATCATCATATTCAAAGAGGCTGAACGCATTACCGCCCCTCAAGTGCACCATGGCATCCAGGACTTCTTGACCCAAACCCAGCCCCATGCCGAAGACGGTCAAGCCCACATTCTGCTCGGCCGCTTCCGCCACCATGCCCTCAAACTCGCTGGCCGTCGTGGCACCCACGTTGGGTTGCACATCGGTGAAAAGCATAACCCGCACATGGCCCTCACCGCCCGCTCCCGCAGCGATCTCAAAGGCACGGATCAAGCCCGCCTCCATGTTCGTGGATCCATTGGCACCCAGATTATCGATGACCCGCCTGATTTGATCTTGTTCCGTTCCAGGGGTCAAGGCCAGAGGCGTCGCCACGTCGCTGCCATAGGTCACGATGGCCAATCGGTCTCCCTCTCCGAGTTCAGCCGCCAAGGCGCCCAAAAGCCGGTGAGTCAATGCGGCGGGAGACGGGTCCGGGCCTTCATCGCCGACGTAGCTCCAACCCATGGAGCCGGACACGTCCACGCAGGCCACCACGGTCAAGGGAGGACGCGTGAATTCTTCGATGTCGATGGAGGAGGACAAACCGACCTGAAACCAGGCCATTTCTCGACCATCCAGGTCCGGTGCCAGGCCCAGACCACCACGAAGACACAAGGTCGTCTCGCATGCCTCGCCCTCCAGGCCCAGCTCGTGCTCTGAAAACATGCCTTCCACGCTAAAACACGCAGCGGCGGGCACGGTCCCGTTCTCCACCAACTCCCGCGCAAGGCCCATATCCTGAACCCCACCCGGGGTGGCCCCAAAACCGGAATCCATCAATCCACCACAGGCCAAAGGAGAGGCCCACAAAACCACGACAGACAACCATGACTTAATTTTCATCATTTCCTCCTGGTCCCCCTGTTGCCCAAGAACTAAAGCAACCTGGATGCCAAAACTCACTTCCCTTTCTTTACCGATACTTGCGAGACACTTGCGAGGTGCCACCCGAATCGCAAGCTTGCACACAAGACAAACAAGTCATAGCTCGAACTTTGACAAAAACCTTGGAGCGAGCCCTGCCTTTGATATGCTCCTCGGTAACACCAATCTGGAGGAAGCATGCAAGACAAGACAAGAAATAGCATCTTCATCACCTTGGGGGTGGGCGCTGTCTTGGCTCTGCTCATCTGGGCTGCCGTTGGGAAAATTCAAAACAGCGCCAAAAATCTGGGCGAAGAGTTTGCCATGGAGATGGAAGAAGAAGAGGCCGAATCAGGCCATGAAGCCGAACAAGGATCCAGAAAGCTCAAAGCCCTGCAAATTCAGCTGGATCACATCCGCGGGGTGAGCAAACGACTTGGTACAACAGAATGCGACAATCTTACAGCCACCATCGACGCTTACGCCCAAGAACACCGGGCGGAGTTGATCGAGGCCAAGATGATCGCCCAGAACGAAGACGGCAAGACACCCAAAGCAAGCCATGTCCTGAAAATGGCCCTCATGGTCGCCAGAATGGGAAGCGAAATGATCAAACTCAACACAGAGACGGCTTCACGCTGCCCAAAAGAAGCGAACACCATCGAAAATGCCCTGGTCAGAATGCTTGATCCAAAACAGGTCGACTAACATGAAAGCCATCCTCGATCTCATCGGCCGTGAGTGGTCCCTGGAACAGGTATCCAAGACCCTGGCGGAAGCCGCCAAGGAAAGCCAAATGTCGGTCATCGGTGCCATGCACATAATCTGCGCCGACGAAAGCGAATTTGAGGTTTGCGAGGCTTTCCAAAAAAACTTCGTTTACAGCATGTTGCCCGAACTCAAGGATGCGCGGGCCGCCGCTTTCACCCTTTCGAATCTGGGCGCCCGCTACGATCCGGGGGCGGTGCATGTAGCTGAGCACCACTACGCCTTAGGTGAAAGCACGGAGACCCCCAAGTTGATGGTCATCAAAGTCAACGGCCACGTGGGCATCAAAATGGTGGATGGTCTGGAGTCTTTCGGCACGCTGGAACGATATGGGCTGGATTCAGCTTGCTGCGGAGCCCTGCACGCCATGATGGGCGGAGCTCAGGGTCCATTTGTAAGCGAACTCAAAAACGCATTCAATAAAGACGGAATCGATCGGCTGGCCATCCTGGACGACCCCGCGCAGGTGCCACCCGCCTCCCGCAGCCTCTTTGTTGCTGTGTCATCGGCGATACTCCAGGCCGAGGCGGTGGCCGACGACATCCTCTCCAAATCACCTGCCAGCCCCACTCTCTTTTGGGTTCTGCCCTGCGTCACCTGCAACCGCCCGGGGGAAGACACCGAAATCGTCTGTGGTCTTATCCAGGTGGATTACCGCAAAGCCACAGCCGAACGCCGACAGATGGGACTGGGCAACACGCCCTCAAAATATCGGCTGGAGCAGGTGGATAAGGCCATGCGCATTCGAGAAGAAAAGGGAGCATGAAAAGCAGCCAAGAGGCTTGCAGCCGGACCCCTATTTTGAGTATCGTGGGGACCAGACGGCAAACGGGCAAAGGAGGGGCAAAACATGGCATCACAAAAGAAACCGACGTGGATTCTTTTGCAATACGGCTCGGTGGAATTGCTTGATAAGTGCATGACGGATCGCCATACCCGGCTCTTGTTTTATCCATCCGTGGGTCAGATGCGACCCGGCCAGACGGTAGACGTCCAAATCACGGTGGAGAACTCCAACGTAACCTTCCCCATGAAGGCGATGGTGGACCGGGTTCAAGAGCGCCCGGAATCGGGCAAACCCCGCGGCGTCAACCTGCAAATCATCGAGGAGGACAAGAAGCGCTTTGAGCGAGTCTGTGCTTTTGTGGACGGCATGTGGCGTCCCACGGCCCGGCGCGCAGCTACCCGTTACCCCGCCGAATACAAGATCAGCTATCAAGTGGCCAATGGCTGGCATAACGGCCACACCATCGACATCAGCACGCGTGGCATGTACCTGCGAACCGACGGCCCCCTGGCCGAAAACAAACAAATCATCAAAATCAAGCTTGCCCTCGGCCGCCTCTGGTCCAACATGGAGCTGGATTGCGAAATCCGCTGGGTTGATACGGTGGACGGCCGACGGGGCATGGGCCTGATGTGCACGGGGCCTCAACAAAACCTGGAGAAACTCACCGAATTGATCCGTAAGCTGGTGCATGACACGCGACCCTCCTGAACACCCAAGCCCATCCATCTATCTGAATACCTGTGCTTGCACGGAATCCGAGGAGCCATCATGAATCGATTTCCGAAGATGATGCTGTTGTTGACTTTTCTCGCATGGCAGGCCGCGGGCTGCGCCTGGCTGAAGCGAAGCATCGAGGGCACCGAAACCCTGGAAGATCAAAAGGTCACAGGCCTTGAGTTCCGCGCGGCCGGCGGCGTCACGGAAATCTGCGCTGGTGGAGCGCCGGTGCAACTCCAGGTCACGGCCACCATCGAAGGACAGCCGGCCAAAAGCACCTGGTTTTTCGGGCCGGACGGCAAAGCCACCAAGAAAGGCCATTTGTCCTTCGACGAGTTCAGCTTTAATAGCGGCCTTGGACAGATTGGGCAGGATGGCATGCTTCAGGTGCCCAATCTGGGCTTGGCGCTCCTTGGAAGAGCAGCGGAGGTCGAGGTCAGCTCCGAGTACCATCCTGGCCTGCAAGCATTGCTCAAGCTGCCCATTCACTTCGGCTGTTCCCAGGTTGTTATCGGCAGTGGTGCGGGGGGCCGCGGCGGCACTTCAGGCAATGCGGGCCGTAGCGGCAGCCATGGACGAGGTGAGTCGAGCTCCGGCTCCTACGCCAAACCTGGGGGGGACGGCCAGAACGGCGAGCGTGGCGGACCCGGCGGGCATGCCGGTGACGGGGAGCCCGGCCACAATCTGACCGTGGATCTGGCCAAGATCCATGGCCCAAAAGGCGAAGAGCTGGTCTTGGTGCGCATCAGCGACTCAAGCAGGGATGGGGACCCGCAAAGCCTCATCCTCGACCCAAGCCGTGGCGCCAAGCTACTGATCAAAGCCAATGGTGGAGCCGGCGGAAGAGGTGGTCAGGGAGGCACGGGAGGCTACGGGGGCAGTGGCGGCACAGGTTCTCCTCCCGGCAATGGTGGCAACGGAGGAGACGGAGGAGACGGCGGCGATGGAGGCAACGGCAGCGATGGCGGCCAAGTCACCATTCGCCACGACGCGAGGCATCTCGACCTGGCGCAAATGATTGAAGTGGAGAATCGGGGCGGACCCGGCGGCCAGGCCGGATCCGCAGGTTCAGCAGGATCGGGCGGAAACTGCAACAGCGGTGCCCAACAAGGTCACCGCGGACAACGAGGCCGGGATGGACAACGCCGAGGACGTGATGGGCAGGATGGCCCACCGGCCATCTTTCAGCATGTGCCTGC
Organism: Deltaproteobacteria bacterium; assembly: GCA_019314375.1. GTDB lineage: Bacteria > Myxococcota > B64-G9 > B64-G9 > B64-G9 > JAFCZJ01. The sequence goes on from JAFCZJ010000123.1 coordinate 5,659, forward strand.
GAATCAGCTATTTCCGGACCTGGGCGACCTGAAGCTGCTCTGATTCAGCTCAGCCGGCTACCGCGGGACCGTAACGCAGCCATTCCTGCACAAAGCCCTGCCAAGACCGCTCGGCGGCGCGACTTAACGCGGGGCCACCGTCTGAACCTTCGTTGAGACCAAACCAAACACCGACCACCACGCCGTCGCTGGCCGCCACCATCCAGGCATCCACGCCGTCCGCGGAAGCAAGGCCTGCGCCTGTAAGAATCCGACCACGGATATCCTGGCGGGTCATGGCCAGCGCCAAAACTCCATTGAGCACCGCAGCGGGGCTCATGGCGGTGGCCCGGTCCAAATCCATGAGATACCGCAAGGGTCCCACCCCTCCTCCTTCCGCCAGCCAGACAATCTCCAGCGTCCAATCCAGAAGCGTGCCGCCCCCGCTGCCCGCTGTCTCTTCCAGCAGCAGCATCCATGGTGACTCCGTCCCCCAAGGAGAATCCTGTTCCACCGGCATTTCAGCTCGACGAAGCGGCCGCTCCGGTCCCTCAAGATCCACCGAAGTCAAGCACCAAACCTCACGACTACGCACATCCACGGCCACCAAAGCCGCGGAGGCCGGTCTGTCCAGCTTCCGCAACTCGCTATACAGCAAGCGACGGACCCTCGCCTGCCAACCCAGGTCCAGACTGAGCCGGATCGTGGCATCAAAGTCCTGCTTGGGATTCAAATCGTCCAGCGCCATGTCCAAATACTCCGGTGCCAGGCTAAGGCCATTGTCCGTCCAAGGATCGCCAAAGGCCACCGTCCGCCCCCGCCTATCCTGCCAAAATTGTTGGCCGTTTGAATCCTCAAGGCCGAACACAGATGAACGAGCCGGCAAGGCCAAGCTCACCAGCACAAGCAGACCCAAAAACGCCACCAGACCATCCTTAAAAAAACGCAACATGGCAATGACCTCCTGCCAGCCAACTTCGCAAGGGGCATGCCAGTAATATTTTTCTTTCGTTTTCAGGTAACTAGACATGGACATGGATTTGCAAGCGTGTCTTTTGAACCACGAAGGTGTCCTTGTGGCCACAAGCAATCCCCACAATTTCCAGTTGCCCGCAGCCCAGCAACTGGGCTAAACTGCTTGAAATTCTTCACAAGGAGCGACGCCTTGAAATGCCACTATGCCCTGAGTATGCTCTTGATGCCCATGGTCATCCTTACCATGGCTTGCGAAAAGACTCCCGCCGATGAGCTGAAAGAAACGCTCTTCCAAATGGCCGAGATTCAGGAAGATGCGTTTGACGAACTCTTGGACATCGTCGTCGACCATGAGGATGCCTGTACCCTGGCCGTAAGAAAGGGCCGCGAACTGCTCAAGCAAACCAACATCAAAACCAAGGCCCTCTATGACAAATATCGCAATCAGGTCCGCAAGCTCGACAGCAAAACCCGAGTGGCGGTCTTCGATCAGACAAAAAAGCGTTTCGGCGAGGCCTTACAGCACATGCAGAAGCGGGTCAGCGAAGATAAGGACGAATTATCAGAGTTCGGCAAGGCCTGCCTTGGTCGGCCACTCGCGGACATCGGCGCGATGATGGGCGAGATGCAGTCTGCTCTCGCGAAACGCATGTACACCGAGTGGTGATCCTTCACCCAATTCATGCATGTTCAGGGTAGGCCCGAATAATCTTCTCCACGAAGGCCCGCAAACTCGATTCTATGTCGGCTGCCCGCGCAACGAACAGGTCGGCGACCGCCTCCGTTTCAAAAATGCCGTCGGGCACCAGGATGGGAGATGCCTTGATCCGGCCAAGCTTATTCTCCCCGTCGTCCACACCGTGATGACCGTAGCCGGACTCACCACTCCAGGTCAGAGAGCGTTCCTTGTGCCGCTTGTCGTAACAAAACTGCAGTGACAATACGCGCCCACTCTCATTCTGCCAGATAAAAAGATCGATCACCTCATCCGTGAACCAACGCTTTTTCGCGCCCCTCGGCTCCTGCAAGACCCGCTTGACTTCACGCAGCATGCGATACCCTCACTCGGCCTTCAATCCTCGGCATCAAGAATGCCATGCATCCGCCCCAGCCAGTATGCCAGCAAATAGTCCTCGGGAGAATAGACCAACTGTCGCCGTTCCTCCCTGGCCGTCTGAATTTCGAAGAAGTCCAAGCGCCAGAGGTAATTGTCAAAATGGTAGCCTTCAAGGGGAATGATCTCGGCGGCCACGGGATTGTCCAAACGGCTGCGACAGATCTCTTCCTGCTGACCCGCCGGGATGGCCCGGTCGAATTTTATCGGAGGGAACGACCGCAAGGTGCATATCGCCTGGTTCACCGCATCGGCCAGGATGGGATCTTCCGGCCCGTCACCTGTCAAGGCGACGTAGAGGAAAGTAAAAAAGCAGTTGCCGATGGGGGCGACGCTCTGGTATTGCGGGTCTTCCGTGTGAAACATCTGCTGGCGCAAGACCCCTTCAAGTCGGGCAGCAAGCTCTGGGTGATCTTCTCGCCGCAGCAAGGGATACATGGCCTGATAGCACATATCGAAGTTATCGTAGTTTTGTTTGCAGTCATCCAGAAACAGAAACAATCGTTCTTCCATGCTCTCAATGTAGGTACCCAAATCAAAGACCTCAATGTCCGGACAGGTCACATCCGGCCTGAGACCCATCAGGCAGCCATCGTAAAATGCACCCATTTCCTCGTCGGCCAAGTCCACCGCGGCGATTTTGATCCAACTGGCCGCCAGCATGGCATTGAAGCCGGGATAATCATCCAAAGCCGTATGATAAATGGCCCCATGCTCGGTCACCTCTCCGTTCACATCCACGATCTGCAGGCCGTTTTCTATCAGATGGTCGGCGACGGCCCTCAGCTTCTCTTTCACGCTCTGGCGCAGATCCGGATCGGTGAAGTGCTCCAGGGCCGCTGCGTATCCGAACATCAGGCCCGCGTAACCGTCCTTGCTTACCTCATTCCGGAATCGCCAGCCTTCAAAGCCCGGGGCGGTCGAATCGGTCCAGCCCGGGTTGTCCTCACCCCGGTGGTCATAGGCCACATCCGGGTTGGCCATGGTCCTGCCATAAAGGCCATCCACCCCCGTCACGGCGGTCAACTTACCCAGCCCACCGAGGGCCCGGCGGGCGTTCTCCTCGGCCTCCGCTTCACCGGTCACAGCGAAGCGAAAAGCCTGACTGGCCAGATACATACCAGTCCAAAGAATCGTATTCTCGGTGTGCAGATAAAATTCGACGGAGTCTAAGTCCTCGCTGAGCCAGACGTTGCGCAGCAAGCCATCCGGATCCAGATGCTGGCTTTGGGCCACGGCATCAAACTCCGTCGCCATCGATGCAAGCAGGCCATCCGGCACCTCGACGCATCGCGGCCAAGGAGAGCGCTCCGGCTCGTCTTTTGTGTTGCTGCAAGCTACGAAAAGCAGAATCGGCAAGAGCCACGCCACCACCTGGAAACCAGGCCTCTTCCTCGCCCACATGCCATCTCCTTGTTGCGTTCAGTCGGCGCCCTGGATGACCTTATCAAAATCAAATGATTCGAGCGCCGGCAGACGCAGCTTGAGTCGTCTCTCAATGGCTGCCTTCGAATCCGGACAGAGGAGCCCATGCTCACTGTCCACGGTCCGGATGGTACCCTTGGCGTCCTCCATCAAGCAACCCTTCTTCGGATGATGGAAAAGACCCAAGACGTGGCCCAGTTCGTGGTTGACCACCTTGATGGTTCGCTCGGCTTTCTTTCGCTTCGTGGCCTTGCGCGCGCCGAGGCGGAAGGTGCTCACCATGCAACTCGGCCCCCCGATGGTGCCCAGGCCGAAAATGCCCCAGTCTTTGATTTCATCCTTGGTGGTTGAGATATCCCGCGAGGTAAAGCCCACCATATAATCACAGCCCGAATCGTGCCCTGAAAGCCCGTCCAAATAATCCAACAGTTTTTCCGCCCGCCATCGCTTGCGTGGGGCATACCAGGCCACAAGCGGCAAAGGCTTGCCATCAAGAAGTCGAATCCGAAAACCATAGAGGTGCTCAATGCCCGCTCGAGAGATTTTGAGCAAGCGAACATCATGCTTGCCCAGAGGCTGCATGCAGACCACGGGCGCTTCAGCCCAGGCAGGTGCCTGAGACCCGAAAATCAAAACGCCAAGAAGGAAAAAGAACAAGCGCAAGACATCACCTTTGGCCTAGTTGTTTAAGAATCTTGGCTCGCACCTCGGGTGGCAGTTTCTCCAGCACACTGGGGTCGATCTGTCCAGGCATGCCACCGGCAGGCCGTGGAGGCATGGCCGGTCGCTTGAAGCTGGGCAGCATGCCAAGCAGGCGCTCCACGGTCCTTTGCGGCATCAAGTAGAGCTTGTCGTCGGCGTTTCCCTGGACAATCCGCAATTCTTTCTTGTCCCGCTTAATCTTTTTGCCGATTTGCATGCCGACGGTCTCACCACCAAGCAAACTGACGGAGATTTCCGCTTGCCCGAAGCCAGACTCACTCCCTGCTTCCCCGGTGACCATCTCGATCCCTTTTGCTCCGACAAGGGCCCGCAGCCGGCCCTCCACCATCACCGCCTCCAGCTTGAAATCCGCAGGCACTTCAACGCTGCTTTCCAACACGCGCCATGCACCCTCCTCCTTGGCGAGGCTCAGCTTGGCCTTTCCATCGCGGATTTGAAGCGCAACAGCCTTCGCGGGTTCAAGATCCATGGGCTTCAAGGAGCGCAAATCCTCAGGCACCTTGCGCAGGTTTTTCGCAAGATAGCCGCGCAGAACAAACAAATCGTCACGACCGGCCACCTGGGCAAAGACGTCGTTCTCTCCTGAAGGTGCCCCCAGGTGGAGTTCCCCGGACAGGCCGGCCTTTCCTTCGAAGCGCAGGACCTCGTAGCCCTTTTCCAAACCAGCCTTGGCGAAGTTCACATCCACCAATCGAATCTCCCCCGCCCGGGCGTTGACCAGACCACCCACCAACCTGCGAACCACATCCTGGTCGAGACGCAAATCCCGCTTGGGTTCCAGTCGCCAGGCAGCGTCATCCTTGATCAGGCTCCATGGCGCACCTTCAGCAGGTCGTATGATCATACGCTCCACCTGGTCCAACTTGACGTCAAAGAGCTTCAGCTCGTGCCAATCCGAAAGCTTGCGGCCAAAAGTACGCGGGAAGACCTTCCTGACCAAAAAAACCGCTTCGTCCACAAGTACGTAGGCACCACCCCCGGTCGCCTTGCCCAGGGCAAACTCGGCAAGCTTCTTGCCCGACCCCTTGAGCAAGACATGCTGGGCCTGCGCCTCATCCAGACCGTATTCGCTCAAGTCCTGCCCACCGTCGACAAGCAAATCCGAAGAACGCATGTGCTCCATGGAGCCCAACAGGGCTTTGACCGAATTGGCATTGGCCGGCCGCCCAGCGATACGCCAAAGGTCCCCTTCGCGCGCAAGCTCGATCGGATTGGTGCCTCGAATAGAGATATGATCCACCGCGGCGAGGTCAAACTGTGTCAAATCCATCCGCCGCATGCCCCGCTCCGCCTTTTGCCCAAGCATGAGCAACACGAGCACCAACAGGCTGCCGAACACCAAGAGCGATATCAAAGTCGCGCGTCGCATCGTGCACCTCCTCGCTCAGCCATCCAGGCGAACGCGCTTGCGACGCGCCTGCCTGAAACGCCAACGGATAAGACCCAGGCCAACGAAGAGCAAGGGCACACCAAAAATGTTCATGTACTTGACCGCCAGTCGCCGGGCCGAGCTCAACTCGTCCAGAGGCGCCGGATCAAGGCCCCGATTGCGTATACCCACCAGGGCCTGGTCCAGAAGCATCCAGTCCACCAGATTCAATGCGAAGGCCAGATTGACCGGTGCCTGCCTGATGAACTGGTCCAACAGAAAACCGTGCCCACCCACCACCACCAACCTGCCCTTATCGGCCCGCCGTTTCTGGTCAAAGTGGCTAGGAATAGCCCCGCTGAGGGTCATCGCCAAATTCTTGGTCCCCGGATCACTAAGCTGGTCTTGAGTCCAGCCCTGCAGGGGATTGGTCTGGAAAGGGGGCATGTTCAAACCAGCTCGCGGCGAAGAGCGAACGAGAATACCCACATCCATTTCCACACCGCTCACGCCCACAAATTCCACCGGTCCCATGAAAGGAAAAACCAAGTCGGCCATGCCGCGGGTGACTGGATGTTTTTGGTCCAGGTCCTTGGGCACGAGAAAGAAGGGGTACTTAACGTTTCGTGTAACCTGCATGGCGCCCCGACGCTCGGTTATGGGAATCGACATCATGTCGGCGTCCATGACCAGGGCCTCGGGCAAAGCCAGTCCGTAGGAAGCCAGCAAGCCGCCCAAGCCGTGCTTGGCGGACACAACCTTCAAGTTGCTCCAATCCGGGGATATGGGACTCACGAAAAAGCCAAGCTTGCCACCAGCCATCAGGAAGGCATCGATCGCACGCAGGGCATCATCGCTCAGAGGCTTGTCCGGCCCGATCAGCAAGAGGGCCTGCACTGAATCAGGCACTCGGGCGGCAGCCGCCGACAAATCAACCGGCAGCACCTTGAAGAGCTTTTCCATCTCCCCTCTAAAAAGCCGCACGTCCTCATCAAGCGTCGGACCACCGAAACCCGTCACGATGCCGACGGTGGCTGGCTCCGGCTGCAAAACCTTGCGAATGCGGGTGGTCAACTCGTATTCAAAACCCACGGCGCTTCTCACCATGGGGATGACCTCTTTGCTCTCACCGGCGCTGACCGTAACCCCCAGGAAAACTCGCTTGTCTTCAATTTTGTCCGCCTCGTTCACGCGCACCGTGACCGCGCGGATGCCCTCTCCTTCCAGCATGTTTTCCACGCTGGTCTTGTCCCGCACCACGTTGCCGAAGGGGTCCCTCCTGATCTCCTGCTTTTTTTGCCGATCTTCATCCGTCTCCAGGCTCACCGGGTCGATGAACTCAAAGCGGAAGAAGCCATTTCCCTCGGCGTAGTATGCATCCAGCAGGTCCCGAACCTGTCGGGCCATGGCCCCAAGCTTGCCCGGCAAGCCTTCGGAGAAGTAGGCCCGCACGGTCACTGGACGACTGGCGCCGTCCAGCACATGGCGGGTGGCCTCACTCAGGGTGAACTCGCCGGTTCGGGTCAAGTCGGCCCGGGCGAAAACCATGCTGCCCAGCACGTTGAGCAAAAGCAAACTGCCCAGCATCGAGCCAAGCCACAATGCGCTATCCAATCCTCTGCGAAATCTCATGGCGTCATTCCTCGCCCACTCACGCGTGATGCCGGGCCATGGAGCGCTCGGCAACAAGCAAAGCGCCAGCCATCAGGCTCAAGAAATACAAAACATCGCGGCTGTCGATGACACCGCGGGCCATATTGGACAAATGGGCGCTCGAAGAGATGGACTCGACGAAAGGCGCCAGGGCCGTCGGCACGAAGAGACTCAACCAGTTAATCACATACAAGCTGGCACCGATGAGCAAGGCGATGATGAATGCCACGATCTGATTCTTGGTCCAGGCCGAACACATCAAGCCGATGGCCAACATCGCGCCGACGAATAGCAACATGCCCAAATAGCCGGAGACAACGGGACCCCAATCCAGATCCCCAACCCATGCCACGGACAGGGCAAACAGCGTACTGACCAACAAAGCCACGGCCATCAGGGCCCAGACACCCAAAAACTTACCCAAGACGACCTGGACATCACGAACCGGCAAAGAGGCCATCAGCTCCATCGTGCCCGAGCGACGCTCTTCGGCCAGCAGGCGCATGCTCACCGCCGGGGCCAAGAGCACCAGCAGGAAAGCCGGCGAGAAAAGACTGGGGGAAAAAAAGGCCCTCAGCTCCGCCCGCTCTGAAAGAAAAAGAGTGGAAAACAGCATCCAGCCCGATACGAGCAAGAAGGTAACCACCACGATGTAGGCCATCGGAGAGTTGAACAAGGCACCCAGCTCCCGTCGCGCGACCGCCAGGGTCTTATTCATGGTCTTGTTCCTCCCCAGACGCTTGGGTCGGCGTTCCATCCCCAAGGGTCAATCGCCGAAAAGCCTCTTCCAAAGACGCCGCTTCGCGGTGCATATCCAAAAGAATCCAACCCTCGGCCACCACCTTGCGAAAAACAGCCTCCCGCAAGTCCCGCTCGGCCTTGGCGGCCAACTTGAAGCGCAGACCCGTCTCCCCTTCCGCCGAAACCACCTCAATCGACTGCAGGCCGTCGATTTCCCGCAGCTTGCCGCGAACGATTGCCGAGTCCAACTCCTGGGTCCCCTCGGCCTTGATCTGCAACTGCAACGTGCTTCCGCTTTGGCGCGCCAGAAGCCCTTCGGGGCTGTCGTCCGCAACCAAGCGGCCTTCGTTCATGATCAAGATGCGATTGCAGGTGGCCTGCACCTCCGGCAGGATATGCGTGGACAAAATGACGGTCTTTTCCTTCCCTATGTCCTTGATGAGATTTCGGATCTCCACGATTTGATTGGGGTCCAAGCCCGAGGTGGGCTCGTCCAAAATCAACAAATCCGGATCGTGCAGCAGGGCTTGAGCCAAACCCACCCGTTGCCGATAGCCTTTGGACAACTGCCCGATGTCCTTGCCCAGAACATCCATCAAACCGCAACGGTCACAGGTGACCTTCAGTCGAGGACCGTGCTCCGCCACCGGCAACTCCCGCATGCGGGCCGTGAAGCGCAAAAAGTCCACCACCATCATCTCATCGTACAAGGGGGCGTTCTCCGGCAAATAGCCGATGCGCCGCCGAATGCCCAAAGGATCATCTTGGACCCGAATACCGGCCACCCGCACCTCGCCCTCGCTGGGCCGCAGGGTACCGGTCAGCATGCGCATGGTCGTCGTCTTGCCGGCGCCATTGGGCCCCAAAAAGCCAAGCACTTCGCCCCGCTGCACCTGAAAAGTCAAGAGATCCACCGCCCGGGTGTCGCCATAGCGCTTGGACAGGGCGCTTGCCTCGATCATGATTTGCTCAGACATGCCTCTCCTCCAAAATCAAACAAGATTCCGAATCATAATGCACAGTAACCGCCCATGAAAGCCCGATATTCCCGGAGGCCTCCGCGATGTCATCAAAAAATCATCAGGTTTGAGCAAGCGTGCACTGCGACTGAGGATCCGCCGGTTCACCCATTGCCACCGCCATGGAAGCAGCCCATCCAGCGGCGTTCTAGGCACCGCGCTTCCTCGTCAAAAACAAGCCTGCCAGAATGAGCATCAGCAGGTTTTGCCCCATGGGCGCGGCTGAATTGGAGCCGCAGCCGCAGCCGCCGCCGGCAACGACGCCATCGTCCAGGATCGTGCACTGGTCCGCTGCATCGTAGGGGCAAGGGTCCGCTTCGTCACAGGCTCCGTCGGAGTCGGAGTCCTGGCAGGCGCAGCTGTCATTCTCCTCATCGCAGGTCTGGCCGGACTCGGCGCAGGGATTACCCGATCCTTCCGTGCAGGAGAAGTCCACGCAGGTCTCGACACCGTCGCAGAAGACGCCGTTGTCGCAGTCTGCGTCGCTCAAGCACTCGACACATCCATCGTCGGGATCGTCGGGGCAGATGTCTGAGTCGTCGCACACACCGTCATCATCCCGATCGGAGCAAGGCACGCAGGCGTTTGTGGCGTCATCGGGACAAGGGTCCACGCAATTGGGCAGGCCGTCGTTGTCCGGATCGGCGGAGTCCACGCAGGCGCCGCATTCGTTGGTCGCGTCGTTCGGGCATGGGTCCACGTCGTCGCAGATGCCGTCTGAGTCTGCGTCA
>JAFCZJ010000366.1 GCA_019314375.1 Deltaproteobacteria bacterium
CATCCCAAAAGAAACAGGTCCCTACGCCGAGGGCAAACGCCATGGCAGATGGACCTTCTACGACAAAGGCAAAAAAACCGCCGAGGGCGAATACGCGCAAGGGATACGCCACGGAGAATGGGTCTACTTCAACGACGCAGGCATAGCGTTTTCCCGAGGCCCATACGAAAGCGACAAAAAGACCGGCCTCTGGAACAACATCGGTGCCGAAGGCCGACCCTGCCGAGGCATGCTCAAAGACGGCAAGAAAACAGGCCTGTGGACCTGCTGGCACGACACCGAACAAAGCAAGCGCTGGGCCGAGGGCAGCTATGTGATGGGCCAGGAAGAAGGCCTCTGGCAAACCTGGTACGCCACGGGCCAACTCAAGCGCCAAGGAAGCTACCGCGCCGGACTCCGAGACGGCCCCTGGCAAGACTACGGCAAAGACGGCGAACAAATCGGCGAAAGCCTCTATCGACAAGGACAAGTCATCCGCACAAGTCGCAGCCGTCCCTGATCAGAAAAATCCCGGCCCGCGGGGGTGTCTTGCGGGCCAAATCGAGGAACGCACCGCTCTGGACACCGATCACCTCTCCTCATAATTATTGTTCTCAGTGTTCCACCGTCCCCCAAGGTTCACCCAAGGCTCCCAAGGTTCCATGATGACTTGTGCTATGGTGCAATTTCCATCACACATACACGGAGGCGACCTGACATGCGCAAACAGCCCACACCCCTCTCCAGCCTCCTCGCGCTTGCGCTGTTGGGCATCTTCGGCTTCCTGCTCCAGGCTTGCAGCAACTCAGAGGACCCGACCAGCGAATGCCCGGCCGGGCAGGTGCTCTGCGGAGAACGGTGCGTGGACACGGACAGCGATCGCGCCCACTGCGGCGGCTGCGCCGACACCGGCGGAGAGGTCTGTGGTGACGGGGAAATCTGCGTAGCCGGTGCCTGCGACACCACTTGCCCCGAAGGCCAGACCGTCTGCGCCGACACTTGTGTGGACACCCAAACGGATCGCACCCACTGCGGCGGCTGCGCAGATACCGGCGGAGAGGTCTGCGGCGACGGGGAAATCTGCGTGGCCGGCACCTGCGACACCACTTGCCCCGAAGGCCAGACCGTCTGCGCCGACACTTGTGTGGACACCCAGACGGATCGCGCCCACTGCGGCGGCTGCGCCGACACCGGCGGAGAGGTCTGCGGCGACGGGGAAATCTGCGTGGCCGGTGCCTGCGACACCACTTGCCCCGAAGGCCAGACCGTATGCGCCGACACCTGTGTGGACACCCAGCTGCGGCGACTGTGCCGACACCGGCGGAGAGGTCTGCGGCGACGGGAAGATCTGCGAAGAAGGCGTCTGTGTCATCTCCTGCCCCGAGGGTCAGATCGCCTGCGGGAACTTCTGCGTGGATCCCTTGGCCGATCCCCAGAACTGCGGCGGCTGCGCCGACGAGGGCGGCCAGGTCTGTGATCTGAGACAGCTCTGCCTCGAGGGCTCCTGCGTCACCAACTGCGTCATGCTGACACCCACAAGTTATCCTCTGAGCGTGGGCGGGCTGGGCCTGGACTGGTCATCCGACGGCACCTTTTTGGCGACCACCGGGGATCGCATGCCAAACCCATCGGGCCAGGACCTGCAGGTCTGGCGCTTCGACGGCGAGCTCCTCAGCTTCCTGGATGGCGCCACCCTCATGATCCAAGGCCGCTCCCCCGCCTGGTCACCGGACGGGACCTGGCTGGCGCTGGGGGGCAGCGACGCCGCGCTCTCAAGGAATCTGGCCGCTTATGGCTTCGACGGCACGAGCCTGAGCCAGCTGACCAGTGAGTACCCTTCAGCCATCTTCAGCCTGGACATCCATCCCTCGGGCGTCTATGTGGCGACGGGTTCCTTTTCTGGAGAACTGCGAGTCTGGTCCTTCGACGCTTCGACCTATACCATCGTTCACACGGGTTACAGCGATGGAAAGATCAATGACCTGGAGTGGTCTCCGAACGGCGCCTATCTGGCCGTGGGCTCCAGCGCCGAAGGCACCAACGACGCCATCCAAATCTACGCCTGGAACGGCAGCATCCTGAGCCTGCTGGCCAGCCGGCACGTAATCGACGACGTCAAATCCATCGCCTGGTCCCCCGACGGCACCAAGCTGTTGGCGGGCTTGGCCCAGGGGACCCAGTCCGAGCTGCTTGTGCTGGGCTTCGATGGCGTGGCGCTGACAACCATCGCCGCCGCGGAAACGGAATCCGACGTGCAAGACCTGGACTGGTCGCCAGGCGGAGACCTGGTGGCCGCGGTGGGGGAAAACCTGTCGGGTGATCTGGACCTCATGCTGTGGAGCTTCGACGGAGCCATCCTGACCCTGGAGCCAGGTGGCTCCATGAACCTCGGCCCATTGACCTGCGCGGCCTTTCATCCCTCCGGCAACTACATCGCCACCGCCGGTGATTTCATGACGGGGGCGAACAACCTCTTCCTGCTGCCCGTCTGCACGCCCTGACTTCGAGGTCCTTGACTTTCAGGGTCACCCCTTGTCATGTCGCCTGCGTCATGGCACCCGTCATGGCACCCCAGGCGAAAAGTAGATGTTGGTTCGTTCCTTGCCGTTGCTGAAAGTGCCGCCTGGCTGATCGCTGACCGTGGTCAGCATGGTGCCCATCCACATGGAATGCGTTGGCCCGCTCGAACGCCCTTTGGAATCTGAGTCATTGCCGATCCAATCCCAGGCAGTGGCCTCGTAGCTCAATCCTCCGTCCGTTGACCAGATCGCCCAAAGGCGGCCGGAAACACCATCCGTATTGGCTTGCCAGTCGCGGGGAGACCAATCCCAGGTCAGGATCCCAGGCGCGTAGACTACATTGTCG
>JAFCZJ010000246.1 GCA_019314375.1 Deltaproteobacteria bacterium
CTGAGTTCAAGGCCGAAGATCCGGGCCTTGCCCAGGACCAGCTCCAGGCTGCCGGATTCGACACACTGACGACTGTCCAAGCTACCGTCGAAAGCGAGCGAATCCTCGGCCAGGCAGGGCGTAGAGATGGAGATGAGCAGGATGGACAGCAGGCCGGGGATCAGATTGCGCATTCAGACTCCTGTGGGTTGCCTCGCCCCGCCTGTGCTCATTCATACTTGTTGCCGCGGGCCTTGTGAAGGGAAAAGGCCACTTTTGAACAACCAGACAACTCAGAACCGTGGGGCTTGTGGAGAACCGGAAGAGTGGGGATAATCCCTTCATGGTCAAGGCCACGTCGAGAAAAGCTGCCTTTTGTATCATTGCGCTGTTCCTGGCAAATGGCGGGTTTGCCTACGGGCGCAGCCTGGAACTGTTCGACTCCTGGTCCTTTGCCGCTCACGGCGGTCTGGAAAGCCTTGATTTTTACAACGCCGGGCTTCAGGTGTTGACGCTTGATGGGCCGGGGGACTCGGGTCTGATTATGTTTCACCTGGGCTATGGTTTGGATTTGGATTACGCACACGACGGAGAGGGCTTGCACCATCTGCGCATCGTGCCGACGGTCGAGCTTTTCTTTTTCTTGCTTTATGTGCAGGCAGGCCTGGGACCCTTTGTCGACCTGGAGGACTCGGATCGGTGGGGGGTGAATCTCATGTTCAATTTCGGTCTGCGTATTTTTCTTGGAGACGAATACCAATGGCCCTCCATTGCTGTCGGCGGGCGACTGGACTACATGGTTGCCGAAGACTACGCGGAATTCGTCCCGAGTTTCATGGCGATGGTTTCATTCTATCTCGACTGATCTCGTTTAGTTCAATCTCAGTCCGAAGCTGGGTTGGAGGCGAAGGGCGATTTCGAAGGCATGAATGGCCTCCTCGAGGCGACCCGCCAACCCGTACAAAGGCCCCCTTGACATTCTCTCTTTTCATGGTGCAAAATTAGAATCGGATCGGGAGTAGTCCAGTAAATCACGGTAGGTGCCCGGCGGTGGTAATGCGTCCCCATCCCCATCCCCGACATTGCTATCGCCGGGTGCCACTTTTGAACAACTCAGACAACTCAGAACCGTGCGGTTTGTGGAGAACCGGAAGAGTGGGGATAATTCCTTAGATGCTGTGGTACACTTGAAGAGTGAGGTGATGTTATGAAAATCAAGGTGGTCATTCATGATGCGGAAGAGGGTGGTTTCTGGGCCGAGGTCCCCTCCATTCCGGGCTGTGTCACTCAGGCCGAGACCTTCGACGAATTGCTCGGCAACATTTACGAGGCGGTTGAGGGTTGCCTGTCCGTGGACCTTAAAGACATCGAATTGACGGACAAGGCCAGGGTTCTGGAGATTGCGGTGTGAAGACGATTTCGGGAAGGGGTTTCGCCAGGTTGATTGAGAAGAAAGGCTGGGCGCTGCGGAGAACGAAGGGCAGTCATCATATCTACGTAAAACAAGGCAACCCGGCTCGGATTTCCATTCCAATACATGGGAATCAACTCCTAAAAGTTGGACTTCTGAAGCACCTCATGAAAATCGCTGGAATCGATGAAAGCGAGTTGTGACATTCCTTACTCCATCCTTACTGAATCGCGGTCGTAGAGCGAGCAAGGATAACCCATGAGCGCTTTTGCTTTTTCTATGTTGCTGTTTGTGCTGGCCGCGCCGCCGGCGGACGATCAGGCTTTGGCTCGTTGTCGGCAGGCGCTGACCAAGCTGAATTCCGTGGCACCGGCAAGCAAAGCTGTCTTTGTGGCCGAGCATTGCAAAGAACTTTTTCCGGCTGGGCCTTGCAGGAAGCTCCTTGGCGACCTGGAGGCCATTTCGCCCGAAGCTCGGGCCGCGCAGATACAGAAACATTGCCTCTTGCCGAATTGCAAAGACAGGCCGGACCTTTGCGAGGAGGTTGAGGGGACCTTGACGCCATCAGCGCGACTGCGATTGATGCGGACTATCCAGGGTGCGATGGTGGGTTTGTCCCGGCCCATCGTGCGCGCCGTGCCGGCCGCAACACCCAAACCTGCCCCCGAGGTGATCAAGGTGGAGCTTCAGCTGACCGAAGCGGGCCCTCGGGTGTTTTGGGATTTGGGCAAGGGCAGGGTGAGCACCAAAATCGAGGACATCAAAAAGACTCTGGCCGGCCGCAAGTTTGACCAGGTGGTGATTCAAGCGGGAAAGAAAGTACCTTACGGCGCCCTGATTCAAGTCATGGACGCCTTGAGGGCGGCAGGCATCGAAGAGTTCAGCATCGCACCGACTCCAGTGGATGAAAAGAAGCCCTGAGAGTTGTGACATTCACTGAGCCCACTTCGTTTCATAACCTCTTCGGCGATGCGCGGCCAACGCTCGGCGCGCGCGTTGTGGTACCTGTGGGGGCGGCCCTTCTTGTCTACCTTGGCATGGTTTACTTTACTCCGTGGGTCGCCAATTACTTAACGCCAAGAATCACGATGGCGGATGAACCCGGCGCGACCTTGTTTTTTAGGCACTTGCTGACTTTTTCGCTGCCTCATGCCCTGCTCAGCCTCGCGGCGATTTTCGTTCTGATCCGTTTTGGCGCATTGCGTGGGCTCTCTTTGCGCCGCAATGCCGTCCCGGCGGTGTTGGAGGGCGCGGCCGGCGCCTTCGTGCTCGTTTTGGTGGTTATCGGGATTTGGATTGCCATGGGTAAGGGGCTGGGCCTGAAGATCGATGGATGGGGGATCTTGGGCAACTTGTTTTCCAACGCCTACGAGGAAGTCGTATTCCGGGGGCTGCTCCTGGGCTCGCTCGCCTACGCCTTTCGCCGCGCGTCGCCGGCCGTGCTGCTTTCGGCGCTCGCATTCGCGGGCACGCATTGGAGTTATCCCTTGCCATTGGTCGGGGCGACGGCGGTTGCGGGGCTCATTTTCGGGCTGGTGTACGTGCGTACCGGAAATCTGCTCGCGCCGTGGATAGCGCACCAACTAGCGGACCTGGTGCTGGACTCCATCCTCGTGGGCTGAGATGCTCAGATGGCCCGATTTCAGGAGCCGATTTCAGGAGCCAGGTGAACAGTGAGAGGGGCTACACACAGTGGGCGGCTGGGCCATTCACCAGGCGATGGGGGCAGGCAGCTCCTGCCAGGGGTCGCCGTGTCCCAGCTGACCGTATTGGTTGTCTCCCCAGCACCAGAGGCCTCCTTCCTGGTCCACCGCGCAAATGTGATAGCCGCCCGTGCTCACCCGGGCCCATTGTCCCGGCCCTCCTACAGGGATTGGTATGTTCTTGTTCTCCAGCGTGTCATCGCCAAGCTGGCCGAAACGATTGCACCCCCAACACCAGAGCTGGTCTCCTTCCGGGGTCTGTTCCATGGCGCAGGTCGTGCAGAACCCCATGGTCAACTGGGTCCAGTTCCCGCCGCTGGTCACTTGAGTAGGGAGCGATCTGCCGCTCCAGTCACCAAGCCCCAACGAACCGCCAGAACTCAAGCCCCAACACCAGACCTCGCCTGCTCGAAGGCCACAAGCGCTGTAATCTCCCAGCTGAATCGCCTCCCAGTCCCCAGCGTCGCCGACTCTGAGAGGATGCAGGCTGGATCCTCCAGAATAGCCATTCAGCGCATCCCAACCCCAACACCACAGGCTTCGCTCCACCCCATCATCGCGAATGCCACAGGTGCGATAATTGAACGAAGCGATGTCCACCCAGTCCGTATCCTCGCCCGACTGCTGGGGATCAGGAGCAAAATTCGTCGACCCATTTCCAAGCTGGCCAAGATAGTTCGAGCCCCAACACCAAAGGCTGTTTCCCTCTGCCTCTTGCCGCAGCCCGCATCCGTGTTGCGAGCCCAAATCCAAAGCGGACCAGTCGTCATATTCTCCCATCCGGGCCGGACGCAAATCGGGCAGTCCCCAACACCAAAGGCTCTGCGTCAACCCATCATCTCGAATCCCGCACGAAAGAGATCGGCCCAATTCGATCTGGGTCCAGTATCCCTCTTCGCCGACCAGGACCGGCGCGGCCTGATCGATCTTGCTTCCGTCCCCGAGTTGTGCCGAATTGTTGGCCCCCCAGCACCACAGGCTCGCCGACCTGCCGCCCAGCTGAATGCCGCAGCCATGGTTGTGGCCGGAGTTCACATGGACCCAGTCCGCATCCTCCCCAACGCGTTCTGGCATCATGCGTAGCGCATGGATGCCATTTCCCACTTCGCCGTGATCGTTCAAGCCCCAGCAAAATTGCCCGCTATCGCTAAAAACACAGGTGTGGTTGTAACCAAGCGCCAGAAAAGAGCCCGACAATGCATGGGGAACAAATTCGGGCACGGTCGAGTTGAGCCGCGATCCATCGGCGAGCTGACCATGGCGATTGGAGCCCCAGCAATAGGTTTTGATTTCACCAAGCTCAACTCGCTGACCGCAGCTGTGGTACTGCCCGGACAAGATCGAAAGCCAAGTCGCATGCTCATCAACCTGAACGGGAGAAAGTTCGGAGAGCCAGGTCGAACCCAGACCGAGTTGCCCGGCATTGCAATACCCCCAGCACCACAGGGTGTTGAGGTCACCGCTGTTGCGAAGTCCACAGGCATGCGTTTCCCCCAAACTGACCGTCTCCCAATCCGTAAATTCGTCTGCCAACGTGGGTTCGTGCCGGTCCACATTGTCTCCAACACCCAGGATTCCAAGCCAATTGTGGCCCCAGCACCAGCGCCGGTTGATCTGACCATCCCCGCGAATTCCGCAAGTAGTCATACTCCCCACTGCAACATGTCGCCAATCCTCCGCGGTGCCCACCCTCACAGGGCTTGACGTCACGGGATCCAACTCCACGCCGAGTTGACCTTTTTGATTCTGCCCCCAGCACCACAAGCTCCCGCCACCCGCTTCGCCACGGATTCCACAGGAATGATCGGATCCCGGTGCCACCAACAACCAGTCATTGGCCAGGCCAATCCTGACCGGCTCCGGCCTGTTGATGAGGGTTCCATCGCCAAGCGCATAGTTGTTGTGTCCCCAACACCAGAGGCTTCCATCGAGACGAATTCCACAACTGCGATCACCAGCCGCCTCAACTGCTTTCCAGTCCGCATCCTCTCCAACCTGCACTGGATTTCCGCTCCACCAGACACTTGGCACTCCCAACTGCCCAATGTGATTGTGTCCCCAGCACCAGAGGGTGCCGTCTACTCGAATGCCACAGGTATGATTTCGTCCTCCGCTCATCTGGACAAACAATCCATCACAAGCGTCTCCTCTCCCGTCACTGTCCAAATCCGATTGGTCTTCGTTGCTCACGTCGGGGCAGTTGTCCAGGCATCCATGCCAGCTATCCAGATCGCTATCCGTGTCCGACACCCCGCAACCGCAGACGCCGGCCTCAATTTTGTTCGCATCCTCCGGACAACCGTCCACGCAGTCGGGGGTCGTATCCCCGTCGCCGTCCGTATCCGACACCCCGCAACCGCAGACGCCGGCCTCAATTTTGTTCGCGTCCTCCGGACAACCG
>JAFCZJ010000247.1 GCA_019314375.1 Deltaproteobacteria bacterium
GGATGAGGCCTCCCTGGATCGCATTCGCCTCTACATCACATCAAACCCAGAACAATGGGCCAACGACACAGAAAACCCGTCGCCCAAACCCAGCACCACAGATTGATCCCAGGTTGGAACTGGACGCCTTCGTTGTCATGCCGAACCATGTTCACGGAATTATCGTGATTGCCGATACCGGGGAAAAGACGGGGGTTGATGCGTCGATGACAATAGTTGGGGCGAAAGATTTTTCGCCCCTACAACCGCCCAACCCCGGAATATCAGGGGACCGGCGTTAAAATCACGCGGCGGACGGAATCCGAGGCGGAGCTGACTGAAGAATCCATGATCACCGTCACGGCACCATCCAGACAGTAGCGACCGTGCAGGTCCGAGAGGACAAGACCAGAATCGTCTCTCTGCATGATGTATGCGACGTAGGACTGCCCGGCGGAGCTGACGATCACCTTGGCCCCCGAGGGGTTGCGGTTTGCGGTGTGTCGGCCTTCGATGTAGACGTCGTATTGCCCCCGGGGCACATTGAAAACGAAGGTGGCCGTGCCCCGACCCGAGCCTGCCTGGTAGAGGTCGTCGCCGCATTCTTCATGCTCGGCATACTGCGCGGTGTAGGCGTAGTCTCGGCATAGTAGAACCCAAGAAGAGCGCGGATCGAAGGTAACGCCGCTGTCCTTGTAATATAACGTACGAGCCTGCGGGGGGTTGTT
The DNA here is from genome assembly GCA_019314375.1 of Deltaproteobacteria bacterium. Taxonomy (GTDB): domain Bacteria; phylum Myxococcota; class B64-G9; order B64-G9; family B64-G9; genus JAFCZJ01. The sequence continues at coordinate 708 of JAFCZJ010000247.1, forward strand.
GGGGTCCGGATCGCAGTTCGGGTTGACCGTGCCACCGCGACCGCATTCGCACCAGTCGGACATATGGCCATTGTCCTCGAAGCAGTCCCAGGAGTTTTCTGGCTCTTTGTCACAGCCGGCCTCTCCGCCGAATCGTGCCGTGCAGATCAAACCGGCGGCCGCGCAAAAGCTGTAGCAACCAGCGCCATTGGTGTAAACCCCGGCGCAGTGATCCGCTGACGATTCGCAGAGCTCGTAGCTGGGGTTGGCCTCGATGCCCAAACAGTCCACCGGGTCCAGGCCTTCGTCCCCACCACCCGCGTCCTCGATCCCCGCGTCTTCGCCGCCAGCGTCTTCGATACCGGCATCCTCGCCGCCAGCGTCTTCAATGCCCGCGTCTTCAATGCCCGCGTCTTCCAGGCCTGCGTCCTCGCCTCCTGCATCTTCACCCGCGTCTTCTTCACCGGCATCTTCGTTGCCGGCGTCTTCTTCACCGGCGTCCTCGCCGCCCGCATCTTCAAGGCCGGCGTCCTCGCCGCCGTCCAAGGGCGTAACCGAAACGCAGTCCCCATCTCGACAAAGCTCGTTTCCCGGACAGTCGGTATCGACCGCACAGCCAATGCCTGAGTCACAAGCGCCCATGGAAAAAGCGAGGACAAAGAAAGAAAACGCCAAGAAAAAACCAATGACAAATTTCATTAAGAACTCCAAATCATTTTGGCCGAATGTCCATTGTAGCATCGGAAGTGCCGACGCAGTCCAGTGTCAAGCGACGACCGTCCTGGCCGGCCACGCTCAAGGCCCCTTCGGGCTGGATGTCGAAGGTCCAGGTGCCCGAGCCGGGCAGCATGAACTCGGCCTGCATGTTCGGCTTGCAGGCGAATTCGAGATAGAGGCTGCCTGCATCCAGATTTGGCTCGACCTTTGTGGGGCTTGAAGGCAGGCGGCTGGGCACGGGCAAGGCGTAGCTTCTTTCGAAGACGCTTTTCATGTCGCCCGAGGCGTCCAAAAATGAAAACCCGCCGTCGTTCTTGTTGAAAGCCCAGATGGCCGAGCCCAGGCCGCGCTCGAACAGAATGCTTCCGATTTGATCGGCGTAGTCCGCGAAACCGTCGTTGGTGGTCAGACCGCCGTACTCGCCCAACCACAATGGCTGACTGCTCGAGGCGTAGTCGCCCAGGGCTCGGCTCAAAGCCGTGTTCAGTTCTTCTTTCGTGTCCGTATAGCTCTCGCCCGGCTCGTGTACGGAAGAGGGATAGAAGTGAGGCGAAAAGACCACTCGCTTTGCGTCCTCGGTCGCCACCTGCATGGGCGCACTCTGTCCCAGGGTGTGGTTCATGGAAGGCTCCAAGAAAAAGACCCGACCGGGACAGACGGCCTCAATGGCCGTCATGGTCCGCTGATAGAAGGGATAGAGCACCTCGGCATCCCAGCTCAAGTCCGCAAGCCCGGCGCCGGGAAAAGGCTCGTTGAAGAGATCGAAACCCAAGAGCCGCTCGTTGGGGCAGACCTTGGCCGCCACCGCCACCCAGGCGTCGATCCACTTTTGCTGCAAGGCCGCAGTCTCCCAAAAGTTATCGTAGCAAGCGCGCACCTGCTCGCTGGTGTAGTTGGTCCACCAGGGAGTGGTGGGTTCGTAACCCGCCTTGAGCTCCGCCGGACAGGTCCAGTCCGCGCCCCCATCGCCAAAAGGCTCGCCCCAAAGATCCTGATGCATGTCGATCACGATCCAAAACCCATCATCGGCCAGGCGCAAAAACTCGGCTGCGAAGGCATCCAGATAGACCGCATCCAGGACGTCTTCTTCCGGCATGATTGCCTGCCAATGGGTGAGCAGACGAACGGAATTAATACCGGCCGCCTTCAGCTCAATGCGGTCGTTTATCGTGGTGGGGATCAGATGGTCCTCGTGACGCTTGGCGTCTTCCCGGACGTTGATGCCACGCAAGAACAAAACATGGCCGGCGGCGTCCACCAACTGCCCATCACGCACACCGTAGATGTAGTCGACCGGCTCTTCCACCGGGTTGGTGGAACTGCATGCCATGAGCAAACCGGTCAAAGCGAACACAACAAAGAAAACGCGCATGGTCATCTCCGTGAAAGACACCGCTCCAACCAGCCTGGCACAAGCCCCTTTGCCAGATCAAGCCGCCAGGTGCTATTCTGGGTCATCCTCGGGAGGTCCATCATGCACAAAATATTTTCCTTGCTCTTTTGCCTGACTCTTTTCCTTGGCTGCGCATCAGACCCCGCGACGCTTGGTGGACTGGGCGAAGCCTGCAATGAAGACGGAAGCTGCGACGGCGACCTTGAATGCCGGGAAGGAACCTGCCTCGAACCCGAAGTGGGTCCTTGCGACTCGGTCGACTGCTCGGGCCACGGCGACTGCCAGCTAAGCAACGGCGAGCCCTCCTGCGTTTGCAACACGGGCTATGCCGGCGAGACCTGTTCGGCTTGCGATGAGGTCCATGGCTACATGGAAAACCCGCCCGACTCGGGCCTCTGCGTCGAAGACCCTTGCTTCGCTGTCACCTGCACGGACGGGGCGCTACGCTGTGTCGACGACAGCAGCTACCAGACCTGCCAAGACAACTGCTGGGGCGAAGCCGAAAATTGCGAGGCCGACCAGGTCTGCCTGGATGACCTTTGCCAGACGCTTCTTTGCACGCCAAACGAGATCACGGGCTGCACGGACACAAGCAACCTGGAGCGCTGCAACGAGACGGGCACGGCCATGATGGCCGAGCCCTGCCCGGAAGGTGAATTCTGCAACGCAGGCGTCTGCGCCGTGCCCAGTTGCGTGGCCAGCGAAACCCGCTGCGCCGACATCCACACACCGGAGATCTGCGCCGAGGATGGATCGGGCTACGAGAGCCTGGAGCCATGCTACGAAAAAGACGAATGCGTCGACGGCACCTGCGTGAGCCTTTGCGACCTGGCCGAAAGCCTGCCGGGAAGCTTGGGATGCGAGTTTGTGGCTCTGGATCTGGATCAACACGAGGAAGTGGACGCGGGGCAGTTGAGTTTGCTCTTGAGCAACCCCCATCCCGACATCACTGCTTCACTGTCCATCGTCAACGGCGCGGGCACGGTCCTGGTTTTTGATCCCTACCACGTCCCCGCCGGCGACAGTCTCGTGGTGAACCTGCCTCGGCAAGACCTGGAGGGATCGGGGCTGACGAACAAGAGCTACAGGCTTATTTCCGACATGCCGATCAGCGCCGCCCAGTTCAACCCCCTGTCGCCTGGATACTTTTCGGCCGACGCATCCCGGCTTATCCCAACCCGACGATTGGGGAACGAGTACCTGGTGCTGGGTTGGCCGAGCTTGTATAGGGAATACCCCGAAACCGACCATCCTCCTTCGGTTAGCATCGTCGCCACAAGCGACCAGGAGACGACAATCACCGTCACCAGCCCGGTGGCCATCCGGCCCGGCACCGGCGTGCCGGCCATGGCGGCCAACACCCCAACCCAGTTCACCTTGCAAGCCTGGCAGGTACTCAGCCTGGCCACGATCAGACAAGACGCTCTGGACTTGTCCGGCATGCACATCCAGGCCAACGAGCCCATCGCCGTATTTTTTGGCCACGAGGTAGCCCAGGTGCCGATGGGCACCGATTTCAGCGATCACTTAGAAGAGCAACTGCTGCCTCTGAGCGCCTGGGGCTCTAGCTTTTTGTGCCCCGCCATCCCGCCCAGGGGCACCGAACCCACCCTCTGGCGCTTGCTGGCCTCCGAAGACGGCACGAATCTCGTCACAAACCCGGTGATTTCTATTTCCGGCAGCACGCTCAACCGGGGAGAAGTGCTGGAGTTCATCACCGATATGGATTTTGTACTGACAGCCAACCAGCCTGTGCTCATAGCCCAGTTTTCCGTGGGCGCGAGCTACGAGGGCGTGCCGGCCATCTGCGCGGGTTCCTCGGGCACGGGCGATCCCTCCATGCTCATCCTGCCTGCGCTGGATCACCATGGAACGCAATGGGCCTTTGAAGTACCTGAAGGCTACGACGAAAGCCGGCTTACCCTCGTCTCCGCGAGCAGTGCGCCTTCTATCCTCTTAGACGGCGTCCTCATCCCGGCCGAAGACTGGATGTTGTTTGTTGGTGCCGACGACCACGGGGTGGCGCGCTTTGAAATCGCACCGGGGCACCATGTTTTGCAGAGCGACGAGCCATTCAGCGTTCTCATGCACATTTGGTCCTGCCAGCTTTTCTATGGGCTGGCCGCGGGGTATGTGCTCGATCCCAACTGAACCCTTTCACCTTGCCGCGCGTCCTTGCTCCGCATAAGCTGATTTCTCACCGATAAAAAACCCTTCTGAAGGGAGTAATTATGCATGTTTTTCTGTGGGTCTTGTTTGCGGCCACGGTGCCCAATGTCACGGCGGGCCCGGAGTTGGCTGAAGAGGCCATTCTTGTCGAGGCGCCCATTGCCCAGGTGACCGTTTTTTCGGATCGGGCCCGGGTGCGCAGGCGCGCCAGTCAGTCTTTGAAAGCTGGCGTTCAGGTGCTTCGGCTTTCTGATCTGCCCGGTGGGGTGATGATGAACACGGTGCGGGTGGCCTGTCGCGGCGCGCAGGTGCTTCGTATCGAGACCATCCCCATCGAACGAGAGCGCATCACCATCGACCAGGTGGACGAGTTGGTCGCGAAACTTGAGCTCATGACCGACAAGCTTTCGCTTCTGGATGCGAAGGTGCAGGTGCATGGGCTTGAGCTGGGATTTCTAAACAGCGTCATGCCAGCGGCCCCGGTGCAGGAAAAAGAGCGCGTGGGCAAGGCCATGCCGCCGGTCAAGCCTAAACAGCGTCATGCCAGCGGCCCCGGTGCAGGAAAAAGAGCGCGTGGGCAAGGCCATGCCGCCGGTCAAGCCTGATCTGTGGCGGAAGGTCTTGGACTTTTTGCAGGAGCGCAAAGAGACCAAGCGCGCTGCCCTGAGAAAGCAAGCCACGGCCCGGCGCAAGCTGGTCGAGGCGCTGGAGAAAATTCAGCGCGAAGTCAGCCGGCATGACCTGGGCGCCTTTTCCGATCAGCGGGTGCAGGTAATCGTCATCCTACGATCTGGACTTCGACGCCCAGCGTTCGCGGATGACCTTGCGCACTGCAGGCCTCGTGCGACAGGCCACGGGCGAGGACTGGACCGATGTGGACCTGGAACTGTCCACCGCCATCCCGGGCCAGGGCATGGATTTGCCCGAGCTTTTGACCTGGGCTTTGGGCGAGAAGAAAGAATTTGTGCCCGTGGCTCGGGCCGCGCGCATGCCGGCTTCTCCGCCGCGTTTTCCACCGCCTTCGCCCCAACCCACGGCCTTTGAAGCCGAGCGACAGGCCAAGGTGCAGGTCTTGAGACAGCGCATCTCGGAATTACAGAACTTGTTGCAGACCGACGGACGCAACCAGCGTCAATCAGCTGCCTTTCTGGCCCTGACCGAAAGCTCCACGGTGCCGGCCGACGGGATCCGCAGCTACGGCATCGGTGCCCTGGGCGGAAAGGGCTCGGGCATTAGCGGGGGATACCGCGCCACCACCACCAGCAAACCAAAACCCAAGAGGAGCAGACGGCGCGCCCGGCACCGCCCATCACCCCCGCCTCCACCGCGGTCTCCTTCAGCGTATAAATCGGCCGAAGCCCCCCAGCCAGTCATGGCCCAAGTGATGCTGGACGGTGATCAGATCAGCGGTGAATTGTCCCGACCTGAAGGCAGTTCCACTGTCATGAAAGCACCCGGAGGCAGCGCTTCCCGTGTACGCCAGACCAGCCTGGGTCTTTACGAAGCGACTTACTACCGCCGCCCACGCTTTTCCGATTCCAGCCTGCCCGCCGTAGTGGCCGGGGGCTTAGACTACGTTTACAAATGCCCCACCAAGGTAAACATTCCATCGAAGGGCGAGCGCATCAGCGTGCCCTTGAGCGTGGAAGTCTACCCGGCCGATACTTTTTATGAGGCCACCCCCAGTTTGAAGAAGACCGCCTATCTGAAGGCGGTGGTGGAGAACAAGGGCAAGCGGCCCATTTTGGCCGGACCGGTTAACATCTTCATGGGCGGCGATTTCGCGGGCCAAGGAAAACTGGCCACCACGGGTTCCGGCGGCAAGCTGAGCCTGCCCATGGGCGCCGACGAAGACATT
>JAFCZJ010000248.1 GCA_019314375.1 Deltaproteobacteria bacterium
GCCGATGCCGATGCCGATCTCACCCTCGATGAACAGATTATCCTCGATGCTGATGTGGTCATAGTCGCCGGTGCTATCGGAGCGCATCTTGATGCCCATGCTCGATGCCCGCAGGATCAGATTGCCACGCACCAGCAAATTGTGGCCCCCCGACAAATACATGTTGTGGTTGTACATGGTGGCGCAGGCCGTGCTCACGTCTTCGTTCCATCCGTTGTGATCCCAAAGATTTTCTTCAATGGTCAGCCCGTCCACGTGGCTTGCGTACATGCCCGATGGACGGATGGCGTTGTTGCTGGGACAAGTACCGTGGGCATAATTGGTGGAAATGATGTTGCGTCGAATTTCCACGTTTCGATATACGTCTTCGCCGTAACTTTGCACCACCAACTCGCAAAACCGAAAGCGACAATCTTCAATCAAAATATCATCGCCGCTACCCACCATACGAAAACCACCGCTGATGTTTTCGCCGCTGTAATCCGGGTGAGAAGGATCCATCAAGTAGGAGTAAATCTCCAAGCCCACGAAGGCCAAGTAGCTAGCCGTCGTGGTTGAGCACGTGATCGCTGACCTCCAAACGGGGCCGCTCGATCGAGTCGCCGTAGGAGCCGACCACCATGCGCCGTTCGGCGTCGAGACCCGACTTGAACCGGCCCAAAGACACGTCCCGAAAACTGTCACCTCTCCGAAGCAGAAGAAAATCATGCTGCCCGTCGCGCAGCAGTTCAATGCCGCGAGCCATGCTGCGAACGGCTTCCGCTGGGCTTGCTCCATCGCGACCGTCGTCGCCGATTGATGAGCTGACATAAACCAGACGGCTATCCGGGCTGGCCTCGAACACGGTCCAACCATCCTGTCGGTCCTGGGTGTTCGGGCTGCCCTCGCTGTCATCTGAAGCCGAATAGCAACCCATGTCCATCTGCCAGTCGGTCAAGCCGTCTTGATCGTTGTCCACCCCATCGTTGCACTGACCGCTGGCCGCGATGCAGCCGCTGGTATCCCACCTACAATCGGCTCCGCAAGTCACGGGTCCGCTGTCGAAGCCCAAATCTCTACAATCAAAGCCCGCCGGGACCGACCCGTCGCAGTCTTCGCCATCTTCCACCACCCCGTTCGGACAAACCGGATCGAGTGGATCCGAATCGCCGACATCCCCTCCGTCGTCCCCTTTGAGATCTCCCCCATCGAAGCTGGCATCCTGCCCAGCATCCTGTGGTCCCGAAATATTACCGGTGCAAGCGAGCGCCCAAAAGGCCAAGAAGACAAGAACAAGGTAGCTTCGTCTATGATTCATAGTCCTTACCCATAGGACAGAAAAACCAACAAACCAAATAATTCTGAATCAGGCTGCGGTAGGGACCGAAGGTGGGCGTCTGGCCAACTCGCCCATTTGCGTTTTTCCGCTCTAATCGACGCGCTTGAAGCCGATCTTGCAGACGGGGTCGCCCTTCAGCATGCAGGTGTCGTGGGTCACTTCGATCTTCTCCGAATAATGCTCTGCAATGCCCTTTGCGATACCGACGGCAACGGCACACATCTTTCTGTCAGAGCTGTATTCGATAAGCACTTCGTCGGGTCCCAGGCGAGTACAGGCCAACTCGGGTGGTTTGGCATTCGGGTCCTTCGCACGGATTGCCGTGTGGATACTGCGTTCGGCGTTCTCTACCACGTCCAGGGTTTTCCATTCCGGCCGGATCAGCATGCCGAACAATTTGTAGAGATCCGGGACGATGAATTTTCCAAAATCCTCCAAAATCTCCGCTGCCGGGGTTCCGGTCATCTCCGAGGCGATCGTCACCAGGGCCGTCGCTTCTTCATCGGGGTATGACTTCGTGGGCATGAACACCCGACCTTCCATTCCGGCCGCCTGCAGCAAGCTGACCCAGATCTCATTGCCGAGTTTGCTTTCAACGTACTGCTGTAGTTCCTGAAAAATAATTCCGTGCATGCTATCCTCCCTTATTCGTGGTTATGGTTATCTGTCAGCCATTTCCTGGCGGTAATTTTCGCTCCCCCATCCGTCTTATTCTCGATGGACAGCTCGTTCATCAACCGATTCACGGCCCCCAGGCCCGCTCCCAGCCCCCGCCTGGGGTACGGTCCCTCCTCCAAGGACAAATCCCGGCCCTCCGAATACCCATCCTTTGTCGCCGCCCGGGGATCGTCTATGCCCGGTCCGTCGTCTTCTGCCTCGATCTCAATTCCATGGCGAGGCACAAAAATTTCACGAATGGTCAAGGTTCCACGCACGGCAAACTTGACGATATTGGACGCCAATTCGCTGGCCGTTATGGCGATTTCCCACAGCGCCTTGTCTTTGAACCCTGCCTCCTTGGCGAAGCGCATGGACTCGTGACCGGCCCAGGTGGAGTCGGCGTCCACCCGGATTTTCATCAGCGATTCCTTCATCAGCGACTCATCCTCAGCCTCAGTACCGTATCACCACACAGGTCACGTCATCGTGTTGCTTGCCATAGTCCTTCATGATCGCATAGGGCATATCTTCCAGATCGAGCCTTGAGTATTGCTTGGGATCGAATCGAGCCGAGACGCCGTCGGAAAACATGACCAACAAATCATCCTCAGCGAGCGGGTAACGGAACTCGATAATCTTGTTCCTGATCTGCTTTCCTATGATTCCGGGGCTGGAAACAGGACGAATGAGTGCCTTACTGATTGCATGCAGCCCAATGTTGCCAACGCCCGCGAACTCCATTTGATGGAGACTTTCATCTATTCGCAACAGGGCACCCACGGCACCTCTGGTTCGACGGATCTTTTTATGGCCGTCGCGAATAATATCGACAAGGGGCGCCGTCTCGCAGCTGGAAACGAATTCGCAGAATGCCTTGGCTGCCTCGGCAGCCATCGGACCATGCCCAAGGCCGTCAGCCACGGCGATGGTGGTTATCGGACCCGAGGACAGAACCACAAAAACATCACCGCAGATCTTTTCGCCCAGAAATGGCCTCTGTGCCGATGTGATCTTCATCTTAAGGTCTCCAAATATTTCTTCACGACGATCCGTGTGCCCTTGTCGGGCCCGGTTTCGATATCGAAATCGTCCATCATCTTTTTGACCGCCAGGATCCCCTTGCCCAGGCCCGTCTTTGATTTATACTTGCCGTCCAAAATGATCTGAAGATTGTCAATTCCGGGCCCCTGATCCTCGGCGATAATCTGTATGCCGGCGGGAGCGCTTTGCAGCACCACCAACTCCACCCGGCCCACGCCTGCGTAGTTGAAAATATTGCGGGCCAATTCAGAAATAACCGTCGCCACGCATAGCTGCCCGTATGAAGAAAACCCCAATTCTTGGCAGATTTTTCTACCGCTCACCCGGGCGAGCACGATGTCGCTTTCCTTCTCCACCTCAATGGCTACAGACTCTTTTCTGCGGACACCAAGTCCCTGCATCGAGGAGAAGAGTACTTCCAACTCCTTACAGCACAAGGCCCGTTCCCCTGCTGTCTTGATGAACATCCCGCATGATTTCTTGAGAGCATCGACGAATCGAAGGCTGTTTCCGGAAACAACTTCATCCAGGGTCAACCCGCTTCTGCGCACCGCTGAACTCAGCACCGTGTCAACAATGACCGGGCTGATATACCTATTCAGTATCTGAACGACCTTGTTCTTCGGTACCATGCTCGCCAACATTCTGGGCATCCTGGACATCGACCGCGCCGTTTCGGATGAACTCCACGGCCGCCTCCAGGTTGAGGGTGGTCTTCACGCCCTCCAGGTTAAGGTCCATCTCCACGAGACTGATGGCAATCATCGGATCGAGACCGCACAAAACCGTCTGCACACCCATGAGGCGGGCGACGATTCCAATGTCCCTGATGGCCCTGGAGATATAACTGTCCATCAAATCCACACCGGAAATGTCGAGTATCAAACCCCGGGGACTGCTTCTGTCGATTCCTTTGGTGATGTCTTCCTTGAGTTGCCTGACCAGTTCGTCGCTCAAGGCGACCTGGATTGAGACAATAAGGCTATCGTACAAATTAATGATTGGTATTCGCGTAGTTTCCAGCATCGGTCGTCATCGCCTCCTGGAAGAAATCGCTTGTTGAGCACCCATGCGCCGCAGGCACTCTCGCAAGCCCGCCTGCAGATTGCGCATGGTGGTCACCGTGGCAAGGTCGACCCCGATGTCGGCAAGGGTCTGGGCAACGGCCGGCCTTATGCCGGAAACGATGCAGGTCGCACCCAGCAATTCGGCCGCCTTGATCAGTTTAATGAAATGATCGGCTGTCATGGTGTCGACCAACTCGACCCCGGTGATGTCCAGAATCACGTACTCAGATTGCTTCTCGACGATTTCGGTCAACAGCCGCTCCATGATGTCCAGCGAGCGCCTGGTATCGACCACGCCGATGACCGGCAAAACCAGCACATTGTCCCACACTTGCAGAATGGGGGTGGACAACTCCTGGATGACCACTTGTTGGTGCCTGATGGTCTCCATCTGCTCTTGCACTTCAACAAGGGTATCGTTCAGCGTGTTGCCGAGGATGGAAATCACCTCGTTGTCTGATTCCAAGACAACTTCACCGACCCGAACGTGGAGTTTCCCCCGCCTGACTTCCTCAAGTGCCTTGATGCACTCCGCCAGTCCCAGGTTCAGGTTGATGCTCATTCGGTTGAACTCATCCACCCTGTTTTCCAACTGGCCGGCAAGCTCGCTGATTTGCTCCACTACTTTCTGCATCAGGGGATCTTCGAACTCGGCCTCCGGTCGAATATCATTCCTTCCCTTAACGATTTTCTGTAAGGAATCGAGCAGTCTTTCGAGCTTGCCAGCGTCCAGCTCGCCCTTTTTCGATTTCCCGGATTTCTTTTCCGTCATTCGAATCCTCCAATTGAGCGCATGTTCAATCTCAGATTATTGCTGTTTGGATAAGGACCGTAAGAACCTAAAAGACATTAAGACTCCTTTTCTCCTTTCTGCGCAATAATGTCAAGCACGAGAACCAGGATCAAAGCCCCTGCTGTTTGCATCGAGTCCGGGATTCTGCAACGATTATGCATACAGAACAATTTGGCAGGAGTTGTCATGCAAATAGGCTCATGGATTGGCGGACTTGTCCTCGCGGCGATGGCGCTCGCGCCAAAACCGGCCCTGGCCGACCTGGCGGTGGGGACCAAGGTCTCCAACGTCACGCTACGCAATGCCAAAGACAAGCCGGCCAGGATTCCCGATCTGGGCAAAAAGGTGCTGACGATCTTCTACGTCGACCCGGACGAAAAAGGACAGAATGAAAAGTTCAGCAAGGCCCTGAAAGAGGCCAAGCTCGACAAATACCTGTTCCGCAAGCTGGGTGTGGTGAACATGGAAGACACCTGGAAGCCGAACTTCCTTATCCGCAAGATGATCCGAAGCAATCAGAAGGCCTTCGGCTCCACGGTCCTCATGGATCCCGAGCATTTCTTAAAGAAAGCCTGGAAAATCGGCAAGACCAACGACACCGTTGTGGTGATGGTGATCGGAAGCGACAGCAAGATAAAATTCCTCAAACACGGTGCGCTGAATGCCGCCGAGCGAAAGTCGACCCTCGAGTTAATCAAGAAGCTGATGGCCCAAAACGACAAGTAGGCTAGTATTCTCCAAACGGAGTCTCCTGGATGAGCAAATTTGGTCAAGCTCGAAAACTACGACGCGCCATGCAGCAGGCCCAGAGCTATGGCTCCTGGCTGGCCGCGGCCGAGGAACTCGACCGCGTAGAACATAACGACGCCTGGCGAGAAGACGACCGGTCGCAGCTATATCACCACGAACTGCTTCGTGAGCAGCTGGTTGAATTGCAGCAGCTTCGTGAAAACAAGGAGGCGGGTCGGCTTGCCCAGACCTTACAGGAAAGCCTCCATCGCCATCTGGGTGAAATCAGCAA
>JAFCZJ010000038.1 GCA_019314375.1 Deltaproteobacteria bacterium
CGGTGATGCCCGTCACCGCCCAGAGACCCTTGCCTTGAGCGGCCAGGATCATCACAAACCCAGGTCGGTTTTCGAATTCCACCACGGCGAACTTGCAGCGTTTGAGCTTGAGGTGGGTAAACTTTTTCGGCGGTGTGCCGAATCGTTTTTCCGCGGCCGCATAGTCCACGATGCTCAGGCGGCCCTGATTTTCTTGCGGCATCTCCCGCTTGATGTTGGGCAAGAGTTTTTTCCAGGTGGCTTCGATTTCTTCGGCTCCTTTTACCTGTACCCCGTCGAAGGTGAAGGGATCGGTGCCGCTGTGCGCAAGCTTCGTTGTCTTGCCCGAAAGCAGCGCCTGCAAAAATAGCTGCGCCGCCTGATCCGCTGCCACCTCATCCGGATCGATTTTCTCCGTGGGTTTTTCGGGTATCTGGATGCCCGGGGCGTCGACTGGTGTCAGGGTGGGCTGGGCCTGCTGGGCCAGGATGGATATCGCAAGTGACAGGAATAGGTGCATATGGGACCTCTTCAGGCAGGCAATAGGCCTGCGGCGCGCAGGTTGCTCACCAGGCGCGTGTGGGGATCGAGCTCGGGGAGATTGACGGTTTGGCCGCAAATCCGTTCTTGCAGGTTTACATAGGTCTGGGCCAGGCTCAAGCGGATGGCCTCGTCCAATACCGGGGCCGGGCCATGACCGTCGAAGTCTCTTTCCAGCAGCCACTGCCGCAGGTTTTCCTTGTCGAGCATGCGCTGGGCTTGTCCGGCGGCCATGCGCTCGGAAAAGCCCTCGGCCTCCCAGTAGCGACTGGAGTCGGGCGTGTGGATTTCGTCCATGACCATCAGGCGGTCACCGTCTAAGCCGAACTCGTACTTGGTGTCCACCAGGATCAGGCCTCGTTTCGCGGCCATGGCCTCGCCGGCGGCGAAAAGAGACAAAGCGGCTTTACGCACCTCTTGCCACAGATCGCCGTCCACCAGTCCGCGCTCGACGATTTCGGCTTCGCTCAAGGGCGCGTCGTGCTCTCCTTGTTCCGCCTTGGTGGTGGGGGTCACGATGGCCTCATCAAAGCGGCTGTCGGCAAGCAGGCCATCGGGCAGGCGGAGGCCGTAGATCTCGCGGACGCCCTTGGCGTATTCCCGCCACAAGCTGCCCGTGATGTGCCGCCGCACGATGACCTCCACCGGCAGGGCTTTCAGCTTGCGCATGAGCACGGCGTTGGGATCGGGCAGGCTGATGACCGGGTTGGGCACCAGGTGAGCGCTGCGCTCGAAGCCCCAGGCCGCTATGGTGTTGAGCACCTGCCCCTTGCATGGAACGCAGCCCAGGACCACATCGAAAGCGCTGATGCGATCCGTGGTCACGATCAGAAGATCCGACCCCAAATCATAAATGTCCCGCACTTTGCCGCGGGTGGGGGCTGGCAATTTCGGCAGATGGCTTTCAGCCAGACATCGGTCGAGCATTTTGCGATCCATGTTCGTGCGATAGCATGGGGCTTGTCATTCGGTCAAGGTGTTGGTTTTTTTGCGCCGTCTCGTCTGTTTATCGTTTTTTTGCCAGCCAGATCGTGTGACGGCGGGCGCCGCTTTTGGGGCGGAAGGAGCGGGCGGTAAAGCCGCATTTTTCGAGTCGTCGGTCGAAGGCTTGATCGGGATCTTCGCCCCAGACGGCGAAGATCCCGCCCTTGCTTAGGGCCTTGTGGGTGCGGGCGAGCGCGGCCTCCCCGAAGAAGGGTTTTCCTGTTTTGGCCTCGGCTTCTGTTGGGCCCTGGTAGAGATCCAGGATGATGGCGTCCCATTTTGTCTTGCTCTCTGCCGCCTTCTGGATGCTCTTTACGACATCGGTGATCTCAACGTTTACCCGTGGATCTGAAACAGCGTTTGCTGTCAAATCTTTCAAGGGGCCCTTGCACCAGTCGATCACCACCGGGTTCAGTTCGTCCACTTGCACCTTTGCGTTTTTGGGCAGGTTGTCCAGGGCGGCCCGCAGGGTGCATCCCATGCCGAGCCCGCCGATTAAAACCCTGGGTGCCGGATGCGAAGACAGGGCCTTGCAGGCCTCCTCGGCCAGGACCAGCTCGGAGCGGTTGGCCTTGGAGTTCATCAGCACGCGGCCATCCACGGTGATCAAGAAGTCGCTCTCCGCCCGCTTCAAGAGCAACAGGCGGCCCTCCTCGGTATCGACGGCGTCTAGCTCTTGCCAGGGGCGAGTCATCGGTTTTTGCTCCTTGACCAGTACCAGGTTTCGAAAGACTCGATTACACCTTTGTGAGCCTGAGATACTCGGGTTGCTGGGAACCAGGCGAGTTCTCGGCCGGCACCGTCGGATGCACGGGCGGACCTGGCTCGAAGGCCTCGCAATTCGGCTTGTCGTGCCGTGAGGCCGATGGCCTGGCAGAGGCTGTGTTCGACGAGGTGACCGTTTTCATCAAGGGGGTAGGTGGCGGGCAGATTGACGGCCGCCACGCCTCTTCGGCTGTGCACATCCGCTACGGATTGGCGAGCAGGAAGAGTCGCCTGGACAAGCACGGGTCCGGTATCGTCTCGAAGGTCCTCGGGTTCGTATGGCCAGCCATCGATGAAAAGACGCAGGTTGATGCGTGCGGTGACCCGATCCTCGTTCAGGTACAGCGTTCGATGGCTGTTGGGCGGGTTCCAGCGACCACCCTGGGTCGCCGCGAAGGTCGGATCGAGAGGATCGTCCCAGCTTGCTTCAGCGATTCGTAGCCACACGTGGCCTTCGGGGAGGATCTCGGTGCGCATCACATATGCACATGGCCGAAGTCAAACATTTCTCGGCAGGCTATTAGCACCTCGTGGGTGCGGCCCGCACCGACGAGGTCGAGGAGGGACTGGCCGCCCAATCGAGCAGAAGGGCGGCGGACGACTGCTGGGATTCTGTCGCGCTTGAGAGAGCGGACCAGCAGGTCCGTTGCGGCTGAGAGCGTGGCTACGGCCTCAAGGTGTTCTTTTGGCACGCCGCGAGTTCGCCACTTTCCGATGGCCTGACGTGAGATTTTGAACAGACCCGCTGCTGCCTGTTGGCTCAGATTCCACACGGCCAAGAATCGGTCGAAGTCGTCACGGGCGCGGTGGCGATCCAGCGATCGTGTGAACTCCAGCAGCCACGCCTCGTCCGTTTTCTGGACCAGCGACTTGGCGAATTCCTTCGGGTTGAGTTCCATCAGCCAATCGGTTTCAGCTGTCATAGCCACCTCTACTCTAAGCATAGGCCAGGCGCAACCAATTGTCAACAGCAACTAGTTGTCAACCCGCTGGGCTTGGTCCAAATCTCCCAGGATGAATTTTCCAGATAATCACAAGATCTTTGGGATTTCACCGAAAAAGGGTTTGCTTTTTGGATGCTGCGTGGGTAGATCAGGCCCGAACGTGGAGGGTCGGATGAGCACTGAAAATACGGCCAAAATTCTGATGGGCAACTACGCTGCGGCCCATGGGGCCTTGGCTGCGGGTTGTTCTTTTTATGCCGGATACCCCATTACGCCTTCCTCCGAGATCATGGAGATGCTGGCCGAGCGCCTGCCCGATGAAGGCGGCGCTTTCATCCAGATGGAAGACGAGATTGCTTCCATTTCGGCTCTCATCGGGGCCTCCTGGACCGGTGCCAAGGTCATGACCGCCACCTCCGGTCCGGGCTTGAGCTTGATGATGGAGGGATTGGGTTACGCGGCCATGACCGAAACCCCGCTGGTCCTGGTGGACGTCCAGCGGGCCGGGCCGGCCACGGGTCAGGCCACCCGCATTGGCTCCGGCGACATCATGCAGGCCCGCTATGGCTCCCATGGCGACTATTTTCCCATCGCCTTGTCTCCCTGGTCGGTGCAAGAGATGTACGATTTGACCATCCGGGCTTTTAACCTGGCGGAACGTTACCGGGTGCCGGTTCTCTTGCTGGCCGACGAGGGCGTGGGGCACCTGCGCGAGAGCGTCATGCTGCATAGAGACTTCGAGTTGGTCGAGCGACTGCGGGATGCGTCCAAGCCTCCCTTTGGCTCGGATGACCCGGCGGGCGTACCCCCCATGCCGGCTTTCGGCGACGGGGCCAACCTCATGGTCACCGGCTCGACCCACGACGCCTGGGGTTATCGACGGGTGGATCACCCCGATATCCATGCCGGGCTGGTGGATCGATTGTGCCGCAAGATAAGCGATCACGCCGACGACATCGTGGAAACCGAGTCTCACTTCTTAGACGACGCCGAGCTGGCCCTGGTGGCCTACGGTTTTACCGGGCGTAGCGCCATCGCTGCGGTCAAGGAACTCCGCCGGCAAGGCCACAAAGTGGGCTTGTTGCGCCTGCGCACTCTCTGGCCCTTCCCCGAAGCGGCTGTGGCTGAGCTGGGGGGCCGGGTCAAGCGACTGGTCGTGCCTGAGCTGAACCGAGGGCAGGTAGCGGGCCTGGTTCGGCAGTTTTCCGACGCCGATGTGGTGGCCCTGGGGCAGACCAATGGAGAACCCATCGAACCCAAGACCATCGTGGAAAAAGTCCTGGAGGTGCTGCCATGACCCGCTCCATGGCCGATTGGCTGCGGGTGGACCACTCGGCTTTTTGTCCGGGCTGTGGCCACGGGGTGCTCATGGGGTCTTTGATCAGGGCTTGTGAGGATCTGGGCCTGGATCGGCAGCAACTGGTTTTCGTCTCGGGCATCGGCTGTGCGGCTTGGATTCCCAGCCCCAACATCAAAGCCGATACCCTGCACACGCTGCACGGTCGAGCCGTGGCTTATGCCACGGGGGTCAAGGTGGCCAATCCCAAGTTGACCACCATCGTGGTCAGCGGGGACGGGGACTTGAGTTCCATCGGCGGCAACCACTTGATCCACGCCGCCCGCCGCGATTTGGATTTGACCGTGATCTGCGCCAACAACCAGATCTACGGCATGACCGGTGGCCAGACTGCTTCCACCACGCCCGTGGGGGCTTTGTCCGCCACCGACCCCAAGGGCAATCGGTATCGACCCTTCGATCTCTGCGCTCTGGTGAGGGCAGCCGGGGCCCGTTACGCGGCCCGCTGGCCGGTCAGTCAGCCCCGGCCCTTGACCGAGAGCATCAAGCGGGCCATCCGCACCCCGGGTTTTTCATTTGTCGAAGCCATCTCCCCTTGCCCAACCCAATTTGGAAGGCGCAACAACGTAGAAGATTTGGGCCAGCTCTATCAGCAGATGACGGACCTCTGCGTGCCCGCGTCCCGGGCCGACAAGCTTTCGGAAGATGAGCGCAACCGGGTTTTTGTGATCGGAGAGTTCCATGACTGACAAGCCCCTGCAGGTGCGCTTTGGCGGTCTGGGAGGCCAGGGCCTGGTCACCCTCGGCGCGGTGCTGGCCGCGGCCGGGGCCAAGGACGGGCTCAATGTGTCGGCCTCTCAGTCCTACGGATCCCGGGCCCGGGGCGGGGCGACTCGCTCGGACGTTATCCTGGGTCGGGAGGCTGTCGACTTTCCTCATGTGATCCACCCCGACATTTTGGTGGTCCTGGCCGAGGAGGCCTATGGACTTTACGGTCCGGACGTCAAGGCGGGGGCCGTGGTGCTTTTTGACTCTTTTTTTGTGCACCAGGCCGACATGGCGGGGGTGCGTCAGGCGGGCCTATCGGCCACCGAGTTGGCCATGAATGAGCTCAACTCCAAGATGGCGGCCAACTTCATCATGTTTGGTGCCTTCGTGGGCTACACCGATGCGGTCAGCCTGAAGGCGGTGGAGGCCGCGGTGGCCGAGGTCGTGCGTGAGCGCTTCCAGCAGGTCAACCTTTCCGCCTTCAATATTGGACTCAAATTGGGTCGCGAGCGACTGCCCGAGGAGCTGGGTCCATGGCGATGAACCCGACGAAGACCATCACCCCGCCGGCTCGCACCCATCACCCTGAGTGGAAAGCCGAGCGCTGTCTGCCCTGCGGGGCCTGCACTCGGCGCTGTCCTTCCAGCGTGTTTTTCGAGCAAGCGGACGAGCCGGATTCCTTGCGGGCCGAGGTGTTACGCCATAGCCATTTTCCGGCGGGGGACCGGCCGGGTGTGCCCCCTTGTCAGGCAGCTTGTCCACTGGGCCAGGATGTTCGTTTTTACGTTCAAGCCATCGCCCGAGGCGATTTCCAGACGGCCCTGGACCGCATTCTTTTGACCAACCCCTTGCCGGCGATAACTGGACATCTTTGTCTCAGAGCTTGCACTCGGGCATGCATTCGGGCCGGGCTGGATGTGGGCGTGTCCATCCGGGGCCTGAAGCTCTCCGCCCTGGCCTACGCGGAACAACGTCGGGAACCCAAGCATGCCCCGGATCGCGACGAGCAGGTGGTCGTGGTGGGCAGTGGTCCGGCGGGATTGGCCGCGGCCGCTATCTTGAGGCGCTCGGGCTGTCGGGTAAAAATCCTAGAGGCGGAAGCCGAGCCCGGCGGGCTGATGCGCTGGGCCGTGCCCGACTTCGATTTGCCGCGGGCCGCCCTGCGTGACGAGATACAGTCGCTCACGGATTCAGGCATTGAAATTTCATGTGGGCATCGATTGACCGGGGCCGATGACATTCAAGCCCTGCTTTCCGGCGGCGCCAGGGCGGTGGTTTTGGCTTTGGGCGCCGGGCGTGGCCGGCCGGCCGGCATCGACAACGAGGAGCTGGAGGGCTGTACCGACGGCCTCAGTTTCAGTCGACTTTTTGCCGAGGGAAAGCCTTCCCTCGACAGGCCGGTGGTGGTGGCGGGGGCGGGTTCAATGGCCGTATCCTGCGCCCGGTTGGCGCGACGGGCCGGGGCCCCGACCGTGCATCTTTTGGTGCCGGTGGAGCGACGCCGCATGCCGGCGGATGAGGAGATGGTGGCCAAGGCGCAGGCGGAGGGTGTGACCCTGCACTTTGAAAGCCGTCCGGTGGATGTGCAGGGCAAGGGTCGGGTCGAGCGTGTACGAATCAGCGCGGTGCTTCTCGGCAGCCCGGACGCCGTGGGCCGAACTTGGCCTTTGACGATGCCCCATAGGGACACGCCCGCGGGAGACGAGTTGGCCCTGGTCGAGTTGGAGGCTGGAATTTTCGTCGCCGCCGCCGACCGGGATTCGGATCTCGGCGGGTTTGCCGGGACCCATGGATTGAGCCAGGGCCCCTTGGGTAACTTGATGGTGGATCCCAAAACCTGGGCCACGGGCATGTCCGGGGTCTTCGCCGCGGGCGATCTGGTCACGGGCCCTCGCAACGCCGTCGAGGCGGTGGCCACGGGCGTGCGGGCCGCCAGGCAAGTTGTGGCCTGGCTGGATCGGGAGCGGGGCTGATGGCTGAAATGATTTCATTTGAGGTCCACGACAAGGACGGTCGGGCTCATGCTTGCGAGGCCCGGGCCGGCGAATCCCTTTTGGACGCGCTGCGTGAGCATGGTTTTGAGGTGCCGAGTCTTTGCCACCTGAAGGGATTGACTCCTTATGGCGCCTGTCGGCTTTGCCTCGTGGAGGTTGAGCAAGGCAAGAAGCGCCGCCTGACCACCTCTTGCAACTTTCCGGTCATGGACGGCATCGCCGTGCATCTGGACACGGAGCGGGTATCCAGGAACCGGCGCATGGTCATCGAGCTGCTTTCCTCCATGGCACCCAAATCGCAGCGTCTTTCCGATTTGGCTCGTACATACGACGTGTCAACCACCCGTTTGGACCCTCGTCCAGATGCCGACGATTGCATCCTCTGTGGGCTTTGTACTCGCATCTGTAGCCAGGGCGCTCGAGCCGACGCCCTGGCGCTGGCCGGTCGGGGGCGGGGCAAGCATCTGGCCCGCGAACCCTTCGACGAATTCCCTGAAAGCTGCATCGGCTGCGGTGCTTGCGCCTGGGTTTGCCCCACCGGGGCCATCTCCATGGAAGACCGTGCCGTGGCCCGATTGAAGGATCGCTGGGGTGCCCAGCGCCCATGTCGCTATGCCCTGATGGGGCTTGCGCCGGGTTCGGTCTGCGAGAACAACTACGACTGCGCCCGTTGCGAGGTAGACCAGGGTATGGTGGCCAGGGCCGGGGGACGGCATCCGATCATGCTGATGCTGGAAGCCGAGAAAGGGACCAAGGTATGAGCGACGTCTGCCATCGACCCGGAGCGGAGAGCTCGCCAGAGCCCGAGGGCGGTTTTACAAGGGAACAAGCCATGGCTGCGGCCGGGCGTTGTCTGTCCACCATCACTTGCAGCTACTGCGAGGTCTGCCAGCTCATGTGCCCGGATATGTGCATCACCCGGGACCCCGTAACCCACGAAATCCACATCGATTTGAACCACTGCAAGGGTTGTGGGCTCTGCGCCCACTTTTGCCCCAAGGGAGCCCTGAAGATGGTGGTCGAACCTCGCGCATAGTATTGCTCTTGGACCTCAAAAATACTCGACAATTTGCCTTGACTTGTCTCTGGATTTTGTTACGCAGAGCATAGAGACCCTGCCCGTGGTGGGCGGGACCTGAAGCTCGAATCGGGCGCATGCTGGTAGGCGCCCTCCGGAGGCCGACCCCATGTCAGACAGCGCTTTCAATCCCTATGAGATGGCCCGTGAGCAGTTCGACAAGATCGCTGATCTAATCGGTCTGGATGCGGGTACGCGGGAGTTTTTGCGTAGCCCCATGCGCGAGTATCATTTTGCCATCCCCGTGCATATGGACGATGGCAGCGTTCGGGTATTTCGGGGTTTTCGGGTGCAGCACAACGATGCCCGGGGACCCGCCAAGGGCGGCATCCGCTTTCATCCCCAAGAGACCGTGGACACGGTTCGCGCCCTGTCCATGTGGATGACCTGGAAGACGGCCGCGGTGGATATCCCCTTGGGCGGCTCAAAGGGTGGTGTTATCTGCGATCCGCACAATCTGAGCAGCCGGGAACAAGAGGCCATTTGTCGTGGCTTTGTCCGGCAATTGGCTCGGGACATCGGTCCGGTTCGGGACGTGCCCGCCCCCGACGTGATGACCAATGCCCAGCATATGTTGTGGATGCTCGACGAATACGAAACCATCATGGGTGGACGCCATCCGGGGCTGATCACCGGCAAGCCGGTGGGTATGGGCGGCTCTTTGGGGCGCACCCAGGCCACGGGTTACGGCGTGGTCTATACATTGCGCGAGGCGCTGAAAGAGCTGAACCTGCGGCCCGACGAGACCACGGCTTCGGTGCAGGGCTTCGGCAACGTGGCTCAGTATGCCATTGAACTCTACCATCAGATCGGCGGCAAGGTGGTCTGCGTGTCTTGCTGGGATCAAGAGGCCCAGGCCGCTTTTGCTTTTTTCATGAAAGACGGTGTGGATTTAGAGCAGCTCAGGGGTATGACCGACCGATTCGGCGGCATCGACCGCTCCAAGGCCGAGGCGGCCGGCTATGAGGTACTGCCCGGCGACGCTTGGCTCGAACAAGACGTGGATATTTTGATCCCCTGTGCCTTGGAAAACCAAATTACTGGTGAGAACGCGGGCAAGATTTCAGGTCGGGTCAAGGTGTTGGCCGAGGGTGCCAACGGACCCACCACCCCGGGGGCCGACAAGGTGCTGCACGAAAAGGGCATCTTTTTGATCCCGGATTTCTTGGCCAACGCCGGCGGCGTGACTTGTTCATACTTTGAGCAAGTGCAGAGCAACATGAATTATTATTGGGAGATGGACGAGGTTTTGGGCAAGCTGGATTTGAAGATGACCGCGGCTTTTCTGGCGGTCAGCGAGCTGGCCCGCAAAAAGAAACTCTACATGCGCGACGCGGCCTACGTGATTTCCATCAACCGGGTGGCCACGGCCTGCCGGGAGCGCGGCTGGGTGTAGGAGACAGTCACCATGAGGGGGAACCACAAACTGAACTTACTGCCCAGCTTCGGCCGCAAAGCTGATCCCACTCAGCCTCTGACCCGGATCGGCTCGGGAGAGCTGGGCGGGAAGGCCAGCGGCTTGAGCCTCGTGCAACAAGAGGTTCTGTCGGGGCTGGACATGGAGGGCCTGGATGGACTGAGTGTGGACGTGCCCCGTGCTACCATCCTGACCACCGATCTTTTCGAGTCTTTCTGCAAGCGCAACAAGCTTACGCCGACTGACTTCGCGGACATGTCGGATGATCGCATCGCCCATACTTTCCAGCGGGCGGATCTGCCCTCCGAGTGGGTGGGTGATTTGCGCGCCTTGTCCAAGGCCAGCCGTGAGCCCTTGGCGGTGCGATCGTCTTCCTTGCTGGAGGACGCCTTGGACCACCCCTTCGCCGGGGTTTACGGCACCAAGATGATCCCCAACAGCCATCCGGATCCGGACCGGCGCTTCAGGGCCCTGGTGGAAGCGATCAAGTTTGTCTATGCCACCACGTTTTTCCGTGGGGCCCAAGACCTCTTGCGGGCCAAGCAGCTTGCCCCGGACTCGGAGAAGATGGCGGTCCTGGTGCAAGAAGTCGTGGGCCAGCGCTGTGGAGACCGTTTTTATCCCACCCTGTCGGGTGTGGCACGCTCCTTTAATCATTACCCTACGGGTCACGGCAAGCCGGAGGACGGTGTGGTGAATTTGGCCTTGGGCCTCGGCTGCACCATCGTCGACGGCGGCCTGAGCTGGACTTATTGTCCGGCTTACCCCAAGGCACCGCCGCCCTTCAACGGCTTGGGCGACATGCTGGACAAGACTCAGACTCGTTTTTGGTCCGTTCATATGGGCAAGCCGCCTGTGCCAGATCCCATCCATGAGACCGAGCACCTGGTCGAAGCCGGCTTGCTGGAAGCTGAGGCCGACGGCTGGTTGGCCCATTTGGTGTCCACTTACGACGCAGGCTCGGACAGGCTTTGGCCGGGTTTGGCTCCCCAGGGTGCTCGGGTGCTGGATTTTTCACCCCTGCTCCAACTGCGCATCTTGAAACTCAACGATCTCATCCGGCGCCTTCTCGACCGCTCGGCCGAGGTTTTGGGCTCGGCCGTGGAGATGGAATTCGCCGTGAACCTTTCGCGGAAAAAGCCCGCTCCCGCCCGTTTCGGTTTCTTGCAGGTCAGGCCCATGCGGGTCTTTGAGGCCAGCGTGGAGGTTGCGACCGAGCAGCTCACCGGACCCGATGTGCTCCTGGCCAGTGAGCAGGTACTCGGCCACGGTGCCCGCGACGACATCTTCGACGTGGTCTATCTGAAGCCCGGTGTTTTTGATCCGGCCAAGACCCGTCTGATGGCCGGCGAAATCGACGAGCTTAACAGAAGCTTGCTTGCGCAAGGCCGGCCTTATCTTCTCGTGGGCTTTGGGCGTTGGGGCAGTTCTGATCCCTGGCTGGGGGTGCCGGTGCTCTGGAGCCAGATCGGCGGGGCCGCTGTCATCGTAGAGGCCAGCCTGCCGAAGATGAACCCCGATCCCAGTCAGGGTTCTCACTTCTTCCACAACCTCATCGGTTTCCAGGTATGCTATTTGACGGTGCCCCACATGGGTCGTCACCGAATCGATTTCGACTGGCTGGATGCCCAGCCGGCTGAAAAGGAGACGGAGCATGCGCGGCATGTGCGTCTGGATAGACCGCTATCGGTGCGAGTTGACGCCGGGCGACGCCGAGGGGTGGTGAGCCGATCATGAGTGCAGATCGTCCAGTCGACCGGGTGCTTTCCGCGCTGCACGAGCGCGCCAAGGAGCTCAACTGCCTCTACGAGGTGGAGGAGATATTGAATCGCTCCGAGCTGCCCCTGGAGAAGGTCTTTATGGGTGTGGTGAAGGCCTTGGTGCCTGGCATGCAGCACGAGGATGTCTGCGAAGCCGAAATCGTATACGAGCATATGCATTTTGCGACCCAGGGTTTTGATGACGCGATGCCTTGGGTTTTGAGCGTGCCCTTGCGGGTTCAGACCCAGAAGGTGGGTAGCCTCAAGGTGATATACACCCAGTACCACCCCGACGCGGACAGCGGCCCCTTTTTGAAAGAGGAGGAGCGCTTGATCCGGACGGTGGGCGAGCGTCTGAATCACTTTTTACTTTTTCGGAAGCTCAGGGATGTGAGGCAAGCCGAGGATCGCATCGCGCGGAACGGCGCTTCGAGCTGGCAAGGGCCGGTGCATCTATTGCGCCGAAGCGACCGGCATCTTTATGCGCACATCGCTCGCAAGATGATCAACCACCTGTGCTGGATGGGCGTAAAGGATGCTCAGAAGCTCTTGGGCGCGGTGTCCGAATGCGGGTCTTTCGTTGGAGAGGTCAACCAGCCCGCGCATTGCCGACTGATTGATCGACAAATATTGGAAGGCGACCTGCCTTTCGAAATGGCCGAGCTTTTCATGACCAGCGAGGAGATTCTGGATCGAGTGCAACGCTGGATTCAAGAAGATCGGGCCGGCGTTTTTTTGCGGGTCTTAGAGGATGCGCACGCCCCCCTGGGCGAGATAGCCGATGCCTTGCGTCGTTTCCATCACGTCATCGCCGATGGGGCTGTGTTGAGCGATGCGACCATGAAGGGCCTTCGGGTCAGCATGGTGCGCCGTTTTCTCTCGGAGCAGCTTGAGTATATCAAGGTGGCCAAGGAACACGTGTCCACGGCGGACTTTGAGCAACTCTTGGGCCGTTTGATTCTGCCGATGGAAAGCCACGGGCGGCTGGGAGGCAAGGGTGCTGGTTTGTTTTTGGCGCATCGCATTTTGAACAGCCTGACCGATGGAGATTCGGATGTCGGTCCCATCCGCATCCCCAAGACCTGGTACCTCGCCTCGGATGGATTGTTGGATTTCATGCGGCACAATGATTTGGAAGACTTGATGGAGCAAAAGTACAAGTCCATCGATCAGGTGCGTTCTGAATACCCCAACGTGGTCCAGCTTTTTAAAAACTCATCTTTCCCGGATGAGCTGCGCAAGGGTCTGAGCCTTGCCTTGGACGATCTGGGCGAGGTGCCCATCATCGTACGTTCCTCCAGCCTCCTGGAAGACCGGCTGGGTACGGCGTTTTCGGGCAAGTACAAGAGCCTGTTTTTACCCAACCTGGGCAGCAAGACCGAGCGCATGGACGCTCTTTTGGACGCCATCGCCGAAATCTATGCTTCGACCTTTGGGCCCGACCCCATCGCCTATCGCCGGGAACGAGACCTCTTGGATTTTTATGAGGAGATGGGCATTTTGATCCAGCAGGTGGTGGGGCGTCGGGTGGGGCCATACTTTCTGCCGGCTTTCGCCGGGGTCGCCTTTTCAAACAACGAGTTCCGTTGGTCGTCGCGTATCCGACGGGAAGACGGCTTGATTCGGATGGTGCCGGGTCTGGGTACTCGGGCGGTCGATCGTACCGGGGACGATTACCCCAGCCTGGTGGTGCCGGGCCAGCCCAGCCTGCGAGTTAACGCCAACATCGACGAGGTGATCCGCTACGCTCCCAAGCGGGTCGACCTCCTCAACATGGAGACCGGGCGTTTCGAAACCGTGGACATGAAGACGCTTTTGAATACCTGCGGCACCGACTTACCCGGCTTCGAGCAGGTATTGAGTCAAGTCCATCATGACTTGCTGAAGAAACCCGTGAGTTTGTTGGTGGACCCGCGGCAAGACGAACTGGTGGTGACTTTCGAGGGTCTTTATCGGGACACCGACTTCATCGCTCGTATGCGGAAGATATTGGAGATCTTGGGCGATCGACTCCAGACGCCTGTGGATATCGAATTCGCTCATGACGGCGAGCATTTCTACCTCTTGCAGTGTCGACCCCAGGCCCATGCAGTGGACAGCGCACCGGCACCCATCCCCCAGGACGTGTCGGCGGACAAGGTCATCTTTTCCGCCCATCGCTACATCTCCAATGGTTGGGTGCCGGACATCACCCACATTGTCTATGTGGATCCCGCGGGCTATGGAGAGTTAGGCAGCGAGGCCGAACTGAAGGAGGTGGGCCGGGCCGTGGGGAAACTGAACAAGCTTTTGCCCAAGCGGCGGTTCATCCTCATGGGGCCGGGACGTTGGGGTAGCCGGGGAGACGTCAGGCTGGGCGTAAGCGTGACTTACTCCGACATCTCCAACAGCTCTGTGCTCATTGAGATCGCGCGCGAGAAGGGCAATTACTTGCCGGATCTTTCTTTCGGCACGCACTTCTTCCAGGACCTGGTGGAATCAGCCATTCGCTACATTCCCTTGTATCCGGATCAGGCACCGTCGCGCTTCAACGAGCGCTTCCTCATGCGCTCGCCAAACATACTGCCCGAGATGCTTCCAGAATTCGCGCATCTCAAAAACGTATTGCGGGTCATCGACGTGCCGGCGGTATCGGAGGGAAGAGTACTAAAGGTTTTGTTAAACGCCGATTTGGACGAGGCGCTGGCTATCTTGTCCTTGCCCGATGAGGCCGATGGGCCACCTCAGCCGCAGCCGCAGCCAGAGCCCGCCGGCAGCAGCGAGTATTGGCGCTGGCGTTACGAGATGGCGGAACGCATCGCCGCCGAGTTGGATCCCATTCGATTCGGCGTCAAGGCTTTCTATGTGATCGGTTCAGCCAAGAATGCAACCTCCGGGCCTGCTTCCGACATCGATCTCTTGATCCACGTAGAAGACGATCAGCCAAAACAAGTGGCGCTCAGGGATTGGCTGGAGGGCTGGAGCCTTTGCCTCGAGGAAATGAACTATCTCAAGACCGGTTATCGCACCGGTGCTGGCATGCTGGATGTGCACTTGATCACCGATGAGGACATCGAAAGAAAGACCAGCTTCGCTGTGAAAATCAGCGCCGTGACGGACGCGGCCAGGGCCTTACCGGTGGGCACGGGCAGCCAAAGTCCGAACGCCGCCAGCGCAGGCGGCATCCCCAATCGCTCTCCAAGCAAGGAATGAACGAGTTTAGGGCGGATAAACCCCGCCCGTTTGCGCTCATCCTCCGTCCCCCTTCGGCGGTGGTACCAGGTAGCCCAGGGCGTGGCCCAGGTTTGCGTCCATGTCGACGCGCAGGTGCATGCCTTGGGTGGCGTCCGGTACGTCGATGAGACGCACTGTGTCTTTCATGTGGGCGAATTCGGGCACTACTTGTCCCAGGCTGTTGTGACTGCCGTGGAGGATGCGTTCGCAGAAGCGTTCCGACTCCAGGTCCGGATAAAGCGCCAGGTAGTGGATGTCGGTCTCGACCAGATCCTGGAAGAAATGACTGCCGAAGGAAACCTCGGGCATATAGCCACCTTGTTCTCGGGCGATTTCGATGAGCATGCGCGCGTTGTTGATGTCGGCGTAGGTAACCGGCACGCCCAGTTGCGCGTCCTTGGAGCCCCAGCGCCCTGGTCCCATGAGGATGAAGGGCCGGTCCCCCAGGCGCAGGTTGAGCCTGCGTACGACTTCGGCCACGGCCCGGCGTTGATCGGTGGTCTGCAGGCGATTGTAGTCGATGGGATCGATGAGCACGATGGCCTCGATGCCGTCCACCCGGCCGGAGGCCACAACATCACGCTCGGTATAGAAGACACAGCGCTCGTCGGGGATGTCCGTTGGGACCTCCACTTCGGGCTCGGGCCTGCGCGTGGCCTGCGGTCGACACTGCAAAAGGTAAAAATCTTCGCCGTCGTGGGCGAATTCGATGTCCACCGGGCAACCGTAGGCCTTTTCAAGCGTCTGCAGGGTCCAGCGAAGGCCGGCCGGATAGGGACTCTTGGCGGCGAAGGTGTCGAAGGTGACCGCCAGTTCGTCCGGAATACTAAGCAGCCCGTCGCCCATGATGGGCTTCAGGTCGCCGTGCTCAATCCCAGAGAAAATCAGGTTTAGATGGGGAATGCGTTTTTGCTCGGCCAGCACCTTCTCCACGGAAACTCGAGCAAAGCGCTCCATCTCCAAGTCGATTACGTCCACCTGTTTTTGGCCCACACGGATTACGTCATTTGTGTGCACTTCGGGTCGCAGGGCGGGCATGCCCAGGGCCAGCATGCGTGGGAAATCCGAGCTGACTCGATCCACCGCCCGGGTGCCCAGGCCGAAGACCACGCGCGCCATGCCATCCTCGGGTCGAATGCGGGGGTTGCGCCGATAAGGGTTTTGCGAGAAGGCCACGCCGGCCCAAGTGGGCAGGAAATAGCGCCCGACCCGCTGGCCGACCATTTTTTGGATCAGCACGGCCATGTGTTCCTGGTAGTCGATGAGCTGGTGCCGCTGCCGGTAGCTGATGGGATCCGGATGCAGGGTGCTGGCGTAAACTTCGGCCACCGCGGTCATCAGCTCGTCCAACCTTTTTTCGATGGGGCCGTGGTTGGCGACGAAGACCGAGCGATACTTTCCAGCGAAGGCCGTTTGAAAGCGATCCTCCAAAAGAGAAGAGGAGCGCACCACCAGGGGGTGCTCGCCGATTTCTTCGAGCATGGCCCGGAGGGATTGCTCCATGTCCGGCGGGAATTGGGCGTTCCGGAAGAGTTCCAGCAACATCGGGTAGTCGGAGGCTACGTCCTCGATGTCTTTGTATTTTTGGTTGTGGAATTGCTTCAGATCGTTGAAGGCCAGAAATTGCTCGATCATGTCCGAGCGCAGAAACCAGGACTCGGGTGTGCGCATGGCCGGTCCCGGTGCTTTGGGGTTCTTTTTTCGCTCATCGCGCAGGATGGTTGCGCCCAGGACCATGCCCCCGGCCTTGCCGCCGATGAGGCCTCGGCCCTCATCGTCGCCCATGATTCGGGCCACCAGGCTTTCGAAATCCCGGATGCGCATGTGGTGGCGGGCCACGCCGATGAACTCCAACTGTTCTGAGACGAAGTTGCGGATCAGGCCTACTCGGGCCGCCATGCTCTCGCGTATACTGAGGGTTGTCTGTCCCTCCGGCAGGCGACAAAAACGCATGAGCTTGTCCCGGAGGACGCCGAAAGACACCTGGGGCAGCTCGGCGATTTCTTCCAAGCTCTGAGCCCGCAGCCGTTTGCGAATCATGTTGAACATGTCGTCGATTTCTTCGACGCTGAAGGCCTGAGTTGCGTGTTCGATGGTGAGTTGCTGGATCGATTGTTTTTCTTCCCGGTCCCATTTGCGGCCCAAAGGCGCGTTGTCGTCGGGTCGGGCCTGCGCTACGTGACGATGAGCCCGGGCGTGGATGTCGTTGATGGAAACGATGGCGCGTTGGTGCAAGGCGATCAGCAAGGCCTGGCAGATGCGTTCTTTCAGGTGGGGGTGGCGATCAAAGAGTCCTTCGATGAACTCCTGGGCGGCCTTCGGATCGATTTGTTTGTTTGTCATAGATGCGGTCCTTCTTGCTAAAGAAGCCTACGACGGGCCTGATCGGGTTGTTCCGTGTCGAATTCCACCAGAGCCAATTCCGGGCCGTCATGGGCCGCGGAGAAGCAGTGGGTCCGGCCGATTTGATCTTGCCAGGCACCTGTGATGCTGGCCGACTCATGGATGTGGCCGTGCAAGGTGATCTTGGGTTGGCGTTTTTCGATGAAGCGCTGGATGGCGATGGAGCCCACATGCACATCCAAAGGTACATGGTCGATCATCTTGCCGTCTAACGCCGCCCGGTCCAGCTTGCTTTTGTAGGGCGGTGCATGGAATAAAAACAAGGCTTGCTCCAGCGCATCGCTTCCGGTTAACTCGTCCAAGTCTTTCTGTATCGTGCCGTAGCGCGCCTCGTCGGCGGTGACTGGCACGGAGCGAGAGCCCTCCTCCGGCGAAACACAGCCCGGGTCCACATAGCGCGACACGTCGTAGCGCTCCCAGTCTTTGAGCAAGAATGGGCTAGGGGAAACGCAGGCATAACCATAAACCGGGTCGCCGTCGTCCAGCAGTACACGTCGCATGTGGAGGTACTCCCATGAGCCCCGTGCGGCGGCGGCCTCCACTACGGTTTCCTCGACTCGCAGATCGTCGTTGCCCATGATGAGCAGGACCCTTGGGGCCTCGGAGCCCAGGTCTTTGCGCAGTGCGTCGAATTTCCCGGCAAGCCAGGCAAAGAAGTCCTCCGGGGGCCAAGAATCAAGCTTGGCCTGAACAAAGGGATTGGGCGTCAGATCGCCGCCGAGAAGCAGTACCTGTGGCCGCTCTGCGCGCAGGCGCTCGAACAGTTTTTCATAGCGATTACGGTGCCCGTGCAGGTCGCTTGCAAAGAAACATCGGCTCATACCAAGGCCCCCCTTCCAGGGACCTTTTTGTTACTACCCGGCATGCTTGCGTGGCGCAAGGCGAAATCAGACGAGACCGACGGCTTTGACGGCGCGTTCCACCTGGCTCAGGCGGTCTGCCAGGTCGCCGGTGTAGCCGATGGCGATGCGCAGAAGGCCTGGGGACAGGCCCATTTTGGCCTGGTCTTCAACCGGGATCTCGGAGGAAGTGGAGGAGCCCGAGCAGGAGATGAGGGTGTCGAAGTAACCCAGGCTCACGGCGATGTAGCCGAAGTTTTCCTTGTTTTGCAGGTGGCTCATCAGGGCGTTGGCCTTTTCGGTGGTCTTGCAGTCCAGGGTCAACATGCCGCCGAAGCCAAACTCTTCGTTCATCTGTGCCTTGAATCGATCGTGATGCTTGTTGGCGGGCAGGCCCGGGTATTGCACGGGCGCGCCCAGTTCCTCTAAGTGCTTGGCGATGGCCAAAGCCCTGCGGCTGTGCTCGCGCATACGAAGGGGCAGGTGGGGAAGGCGCTGGCTGATGTCGAAGGCCGTACGTGGATCCATGGTGGGGCCCAAGAGCATGATCCGGCCCGTGTGCAGATCCATGAGCTGGAGAATGAAATCCTTGCTGGCGCAGACCGAGCCGGCGATGACGTCGCTGGCCCCGTTGATGAACTTGGTCATCGAATAGACCACGATGTCGGCGCCCAAGGCGATGGGTGAAAAAATCAAGGGTGTGAAGGTGTTGTCCACGAT
Organism: Deltaproteobacteria bacterium; assembly: GCA_019314375.1. Taxonomy (GTDB): domain Bacteria; phylum Myxococcota; class B64-G9; order B64-G9; family B64-G9; genus JAFCZJ01. Next base: position 18,702 of record JAFCZJ010000038.1, read on the forward strand.
CAGGGTCAGGTTGTGGGCTTTGGCGATTTTTGAAAGGGCCGGGATGTCGGCCATTTTGAGGGTGGGGTTGGCCAAGACCTCGGTGTAGAGCACCTTGGTTTCGGGCCGGATGGCCTTTTCAAAGGCTTCCGTGTCGGAGGGGTCCACGAAGCTGGTCTCGACGCCCATCTGAGGCAAGGTGTCTTTCAAAAAGGCGTGGGTGCCGCCGTAGATCGTGTCCGAGGCGACAATGTGGCTTCCCGTATGGCAGAGCTGCAACAAGGTGCAGGAAATAGCGGCCATGCCGCTGCCTGTGCAGGCGGCGAATTCGCTCCCCTCCATGGCGGCCAAGGAGCGGGCCAATACGTCCACCGTGGGGTTGAAGTGCCGGCTGTAGAGGAAACATCCACCCTTGTCGGGGCCGCGGAGTCCTTCGAATATTTCGGGCATGGTGTCCGGCTCCATGACCGTGAAGGTGGACGAACGGGAGATGCAGGGACAGACCCCGCCGTGTTCGCCGAATTCTCTACGTATTTCGGTCATGGCCCGTTCTGGGTTGTGCTTACCCATGGCGTTCCTCCACAAGGTGTATGAGTTTGTATCTAGTGCTTAGCAGGTCGAGGGGGGGCTGTAAATGGTGGAAAGAAAAGAAAGGCTGATCAGCGACCGGAAAAAACCGGATCCCGTTTTTCCAAAAAGGCGGCTACCCCTTCTTTTTTGTCCTCGGTGCCGCAACTCAGCGCGTGCAGGTAAGACTCGTGAGCCAGGCCCTCGGCCAAGGAGCCCTCAGCATAGCGAAGCACGGCCTCTTTGGCGTATTGAAGGGCCAGCTTGGGGCGGGCCGCCAATTTCCGGGCCAATTCCAAGGCTTCTTCGGCCAGCATGTCCGTGTCGGCCATCCGGTTGACCAGGCCGATGGCCAGGGCCCGATCGGCCGGGATGGGATCGCCGGTCAATATTATCTCCATGGCCAGGCCCATCCCCACCAGGCGAGGCAGGCGTTGGGTGCCCCCGGCGCCGGGGGTGATACCCAGCTTGACCTCGGGTTGACCCATGCGAGCAGATTTGGCCGCAACCCGCATGGTGCAGGCCATGGCCACTTCCAGGCCCGTGCCCATGGCCCAGCCGTTGATGGCGGCGATGGAGGGGATGGGCAGCTCTTCCAGTCGGGTGTAGACCTGTTGCCGTCGCTTTGTGACCTTGCGCCCCAGGATCGGATCCCGATCCACCAGCTCGCCGATGTCGGCGCCCGCGATAAATGCCTTATCTCCGGCCCCGGTGACGATGAGCACGCGCAGACTGTCGTCGGTCTCGATGGCGGCAAAGGCCTGATCCAGCTCTTCGATGGTCTCGTCGTTCAGCGAGTTGCGTTTTTCAGGCCGGTTGACGGTGAGGCGGGCAATGCCGGGCTCAATCGTCTCCAGGATCAGGTTGGCGAATTCGGCCATGGATTTATTCCCCGTACTCGTGGAAGCCCTTGCCCGCTTTTTTACCCACATGACCCGCCTCGATCATTTCGTCGATGAGCTTGGGGTGAGCGTAACGGGGATCGTCGAGCTTGCTTCTCAGGGTCTTCATTTTGGCTCGGTGGATGTCCAAGCCGATGAGATCGATGAGTTGCAGAGGGCCCATGGGGTGGTTGGCGCCGAGCTTCATGGCCTTGTCCACGTCGGCCGCTTCGGCCACGCCGGAAGCCACAAGCCAAGTGGCCTCGTTGAGCATCTGGCCCAGAATTCGGCTGACGATGCCGGCGGGCGCTTCCGTCTTGCAAACCACCGGGTCCTTGCCCAATTGCTTGGCGAAGGCCTCGGCCCGCTCGAGGGTCTCGGCGGAGGTTTTTTCGCCCGGCATGATCTCCACCAGCTTCATGATGGTGGGCGGGTTGAAAAAGTGCATCTGCACCACTTTGTCCGGGCGCTTGGTGGCCGAGGCCATTTCGCTGATGGACAGAGAGGTGGTGTTGGTGGCCAAAATGACCTCGGGTCGGGCTTTTTCGTCCAGCTCGGCGAAGATTTTCTGCTTGATCTCCATGTTCTCGATGGCGCTCTCGATGACCCAGTCGGCTTCGGTTACCGCATCCAGGTTGCCGGCCGTGTGCAAGCGGCTCATGACGGCCTGTTTGTCTTCTTCGGTGATTTTGCCCTTGGCCACACGCCTGCTCAGGCCGGACTCGATGCGGGCCTTGGCCTTGTCCGCGAGTTCTTGGCTGATATCCGTGATGGTGGCCTCCATGCCTTGTTGGGCGCAGAGTTGACCGATGCCGGCACCCATGGTGCCCGAACCGACGATGACGACTTTTTTGATTTCCATGGCTGCAACCTCCAATTTGTCTTGGGAAAACTACTTGAGTCGCTCGACAACGACGGCGACGCCGTTGCCTCCGCCGATGCAGGCGCTCACCACGCCGAATTTCTCATCCCGGTCCTTGAGGGCATAAAGCATGGAGGTGAGAATTTTCGAACCCGTGGCGGCCACGGGGTGGCCCTGAGCGATGGCGCCGCCGTTTACGTTGACTTTGCTGTTGTCCAGTTTCAGGATTTGATCGCAGGCTAAGTACTGCCCTGCAAAGGCTTCGTTGAGCTCGATCAGATCCATGTCGTCAATGCTCAGGCCCGCCATCTCCAGGGCGGCCGGGATGGCCTTGGTGGGGGAGAGGCCGAATCTTTTCGGCTCGAATCCCACGAAGGCATATCCGCGCACCAGAGCCATGGGCGTAAGTCCCAGCTTGTCCGCCTGGGCCCGGTCCATCAAGATCTGGGCTGCCGCCGCGTCGCAAAGGGCGCAGGCGTTGCCGGCGGTGATGGTGCCGGTCTTGTTAAAGACGGGACGGAGCTTGGTCAGGGCCTCGATGGTCTGACCGGCACGGTAGGTCTCATCTTCTTTGAAGATGTTGACCTTGCCCTTGCGGCCCGGGACTTCGATGGGCACGATCTCTTCTTTGAACTTGCCCGCCTTGATAGCCGCTTCGGTTTTGTGGTGGCTGGCCAGGGCGAAGACGTCTTGTTCTTCTCGCCCGATGCCCATCTCTTCACACAGGGCGTCGGTCAAATCGCCCATCAGGGCTCCGCCCAGGGGGCAAAGAAAGCCGTCTTGGTGCATCAGGTCCAGCATGTCGCCGGTGCCCATGCGGTAGCCCCATCGGGCTTTGGGTAAGGCGTAGGGGATGTTGGTCGAGCTTTCGGTGCCGCCCACCAGCACGCAACCCAAGTCCTCGGCCTTGATGGCTTGGGCGCCGAAGATGAGCGACTGCAGGCTGGAACCGCAGCGCACGTTGACGCTGACGGCGGGGGCCTCGACGGGCACGCCACCCTTGACGGCTGTGATGCGAGCTGGGTTGGGGCCGACGCCGGCCTGCCAGGCCGAGCCGAAAACCGTTTGCTCGATTTGTTCGGGCTTGATGCCCGCGCGTTTGATGGTTTCGCGAACCACGACCGCGCCGAACTCCGGTGAGGACATGGGCGCAAGCGAACCGCCGAATTTGCCACCCGCGCTGCGACCGGCTCCCAAAATGACGACTTCCCTCATGGCTTCCTCCGAAATCTAAGAAAGAATAAGAAAGAATAAGAAAGAAAGAATGACGACCTCTACCTGTTGGCCTTGCGATAGCCCAGCAAATCCTGAGCCAGGATCATCTTTTGCACGTTGGTGGTGCCTTCCACGATTTGGTACAGGATGGCGTCACGGTAGTAGCGCGCCACGGGATACTCGGTGGAGTAGCCATAGGCACCCAGGATGCGCATGGCTTTCTCGGAGCAATGGGTCACGGCCATGCCGGCCGTGTATTTGGCCAGGCAGGTTTCGCGCACGTTGCCGAGTTGGCCCTGGTCTTTTTGCCAGGCGGCTTTGTAGGTCAGCAGGCGGGCCGCTTCGATTTCCGCGGACATCTCCGCGAGCAGAGCCTGGTTCATCTGGAATTGGCCAATCTGCTTGCCGAATTGCTCGCGCTCCAGGCAGTATTGTATGGAGGCGTCCAGGCAGGCCTGGGCGACACCCACCCCGCCGGAAGCGCAGGAGAGCCTTGTCTGGTTTAAAGAACTGAAGACGATTTTCACGCCCGCGCCCTCGGGGCCCAAAAGCGCGTCGGCCGGCAGGCGAACGTCTTCAAAGCTGATTTCGCCGGTGGGGGAGGAGCGCGTGCCCAGCTTGTCCAAGTTGCTGGTGCTCACGCCTTCCGAGTGCATGTCCACCACGAAGGCGCTCATGCCGCGAGAACCCTGGCTGCGATCTGTGTAGGCGTAGACCATGGCCAGATCGGCGTGGGAAGCAAAGGAGATCCAGGTCTTGGATCCGTTTAAAATATAGCCGTCGCCATCTTTTTTGGCCGTGGCCTTTAAGGCCAAGACGTCCGAGCCCGCGTTGGGTTCGGTGATGGCGAAGCAGCCGATCTTCTCGGCGTTGATGAGGTCCGGCACCCACTTTTGTTTTTGTTCTTCCGTGCCGTGGCGCAGGATGCTCACAACCGTACCCAAGCATTGGGTGTTGAAGGCCACGCGCACCGAGGAGCTGCCGCGGCTTACCTCTTCGCAGAGGATGGCCTGGGCCAAAAAGCCCACGTCCGTGCCGCCGTAATCTTCCGGCACCGGGCAGCCGAAGTAGCCCAGTTCGCCCATCTTCTTGATCACGTCTTTGGGGAAGTGGTGTTCTTCGTCCCACTTGTCCGCATGGGGTACGATTTCTTTTTCGGTGAAGGTGCGCGCTGCTTCCTTCATGGCCACCAGTTCTTCGTTCAGTCCGAAATCCATGGTTTTGCCTGCCTCCCAAAGTATTGATACAAATGTCAAAGGCCTGATCGCCGGTAGAATGCCCGCGTGCAGATGGGCTGTCAAGAGTGAATCGCGAAGAGTTTTGGGGTGGAAAATCGGAGACTTGAGGCGGAACTAGCGCTTCTAGTTGCGGCGGCGACGGATGCCGCGGAGGGCCAAGAGGCAGAGGCCCCAGAAGAAGAGGCCGGCGGAACCCGCGCCAGCCGCCGCACAACCGCAGCCGCCGTCATCTCCGTCGTCGGAGGAGCCGCCATCGGTTTGCGTGCCCGCGTCGGTCAGGCCTGCGTCGGTCTCGGTGCCTGCGTCGGTCTCGGTGCCTGCATCGGTCTCGGTGCCGGCATCTTCCTCGGTGCCTGCGTCGGTCTCGATGCCTGCATCCGTCTCGCCGGGCTCGGGCAAGTCGGCCGTGGGCCAGCGTTCAGCGAAATCGGTGGCCAGGCCATCGGCACCGGTGCCGCCCACCAGGTAGATGTGTCCGTCCAGGCTCGCGCCGGCCAGATTCTCGCGTGCCATGCCCAGGGTGTCGATTTGTTCGATCCAGACCCCGTCGTTGTAGCAGAACCACAGGTCCAAGACCCCGTCGTTGCCTTGACCGCCCAAAGAGCAGAGCTGGCCTTCATGCACGACACCGGCCTGGTGCAAGATGAACTGGGGCAGGCGTCCGCCCTCGCTCCAGGTGTCGGCCGCGGGATCGAAGATGGCGGTGGCCGAGGTGATCCAGATGGACTCGGGATCTTCGGTGTCGTCAAAGAAGCCACCGGCCACCACGATCTTGCCGTCCACCACCCCACAGGCCGAAGCCGAGAGGCCCACTTCCGGGGCCGCGCCCTCGGACCATGTATCGTTGGCTGCATCGTAGATCAGCAGGGCGGCCAGGGTGGTGTCCGTGCCTTCGGGCAGGCCGATGAAGTCTCCGTCGGCGTCCACGTCGGCCCAGCCACCCACCGCGTAGAGCATGCCGTCGTGGCAGGCCACATTGGCCAGGGCCACCGCATGGGGCGGGCTCGCCGCGTTGCTCCAGCTGTCGCCGGCCAGGTCGTAGATCCACAACTCGGGCTGGAAGGACCAGTGGCTCTCGTCCGCCGCGGAGCCGTCCAAGCCGCCCAGGTAATAGATTTTTCCGTCCATGGCGCAGGCCGAACCCTGGGTCGCCGCCGTGGGCAGATCGGCCATGTCGGCATCGCGCCAGGTGTTGTCCGTGGCGGACCAGGCCCAGGTGGTGTCCACGGCCATGTAGTTGCTGCTGGCCGTGTCCAAATAGTCTCCACCCATGGCGAAGAGTCGTCCGTCGGCTGCCACCACCTGGCTGTTGGCCAAGGCCTGGGGCAAGCTGTCGATGAGCTGCCAGGCGTCGGAGGCGTGGCGCAGGCGGATGAGGGCCATGGCTTGTTTGTCGTCTGTCCCGGTCGACACTTGCACGGTCAGTTGTTCGGCAGGGCTCATGGGGGCGTCGACCGGCACAGCGATCTCCACGGAAAAGTCCAGGTTGCCGTCGGCGGGTACCGTCAGGCTGCCGGGATTTGTGGTGACGGTCCAGCCCGAAGTGGTGGAGGCGCTGCATGTGGCCTCGAGTTCGCTCGTGCCGAAATTGCTCACCGTGTAAGTGAGCTGCAGGGTGGCTCCCGGTTCAGCAAGCAGGTCCTGGCGCGCGGGGAAGACCCCGGCCCCGTCGCTTTTTGCAAAGCGCACCGAGTACTCGTCGGGAATCTCGCCCGCGCCCGGGCAGATGCCCAGGCCGATGTCGCCCGATTCGTTTTCCAGGCCGATGGTGGTGTTGGCGTCCCAGCGGGGGCCCCCAGCCAACAGGCCTGATTCCATCACGTTGACTTGGATCTCAAAGCTGTCTTCGTAAAGCACGATCTGGAAGGTCACGGGATCGCTCTCCCAGTCGTCCAGGAACAGATCCACGGCCTCGAAGGTGACGACAAACATTCTGGAGCCTGCCACGCCCAGGCTGTCGTAATAGATCTCTCCAGAGGTGTCCGCGCTGGGGTCTAAGTCCTGGTAGAAGCCGTAAATGGCCCCGTTGGGTTCTTCGACCAGGGGCAGGGGGCATTGGCCGGCGAATCCTGCGCTCATGTCCACGCTTTGGAAGGCCAAAAAGCCGTTGGAGCCCACGTATATGAATGAGTAAGTGGTTCCGTAGAATTCGAAGGTGAAGGGCATCTCGATGGGATCGCTTATCGCATCATCGCCCAGACTGATGCGGGTCCCCGAGCTGATGTCGATCCATTCGTAGGTTGCGCTTGCTTCATCGGAATCGGCCCAGCCGTATCCCCCTTGATCGGGCCCTCCGGTGGCGGCAAATGTTGAAGCGGACAAGGCCAGAATCAGTATGCTGGTCAGACAACAGCACAGACTGCCACTTTTCATTGGAATCTCCCTGGTATTTTTTTCCATTTACTCATGGGCGATCCCCGGCGGCAAGCAAAATTACCCTATCGCTTGTTGACAAATGGCGCTGTGAAGGGGATCTTGGCCCTTGTTCGAGAACGGGATGCACCCGTTCGGCAGTAGGAGGAAACAACCATGATCGACGGCCTTGTCATCCTGCTGATGGGATTGGGCGTGGTCTTCGTGTTCTTGGTGATCCTGATGGGATTCATCAAGCTCTTGGGCCTGCGCAAGGCTCGACCTCTTATCCATGCCTGCATGGCGGGAGTGCCCGCCTTTCGGCCCAGGGTCGGCGGACCGGGCAAGCGGGTGGATCTGGGCGGTAAGGTGGATGAAGGGCCGGACGAGGGCGCTCATTTGGCTGCTGCCGTAGCTGTTGCCCTGGTCTTGTCCGCCAAGCGGCCGCCGAGACCCTGCCTGGTGGCCGAAGGACCCAGCACCTGGCGCAGCGCCGGTCGGGCCGAGCAAATGAAAGCACTGAGGCGACGATGAATTTTTCGAGCGCCGTTTCTGATTTTTCCGGGCAGATGGGGCTGATGCATATGAGTTGGCAGGAGCCGCTCATGTGGGCCATCGGCGGTCTGCTTCTCTTTCTGGGCGTCTACAAGAAGTTCGAGCCCCTTTTGCTTATTCCCATCGGCTTTGGTGCCATTTTGACCAATATCCCCACCGCCGGCATGATGCAGCCCGGCGGTTGGCTCTACGCGGTTTACCAGTTCGGCATCGAGGGGCCGGGGCTTTTTCCCCTGGTGGTCTTCATGGGCGTGGGTGCCCTGACCGATTTCGGCCCCCTTTTGGCCAACCCCAAAACAGCCCTTTTGGGCGCTGCGGCCCAACTGGGTATCTTCGTCACGGTCATCGGCGCTTTGGCCTTGGGCTTCGACCTGAAGGAAGCCGCCGCCATCGGTATCATCGGCGGTGCCGACGGGCCCACTTCGATTTACGTGGCCGGGCGCTTGGCCGATCATCTCTTGGGGCCCATCGCAATTTCGGCCTATTCCTATATGGCCCTGGTGCCCATCATTCAGCCACCCATCATGCGGCTTCTGACCACGAAAAAAGAGCGGGCCATCAAGATGGAGCAGACCCGCGAGGTTTCCCGTCTGGCCAAGATTGTTTTCCCCGTGGGCGTGGTTCTGCTTTGCGCCTTGCTGGTGCCCTCGGCCACGCCGCTTATCGGTATGCTCATGTTCGGCAATTTGCTTCGGGAGGCCGGCGTGGTGGACCGTTTGGCAAAGACCGCCCAGAACGAGCTCATCAACATCGTGACCATCTTTTTGGGTCTCTGCGTGGGCGCCAAGATGAGCGCCCCGGATTTTTTGAACTTGGACACCTTGATGATCATGGGCCTGGGCATGGTGGCCTTCATGATCGGTACGGCTGGCGGGGTTCTTTTGGGCAAGCTCATGTGCCTGATGAGCGGTGGCAAGGTCAACCCCCTCATCGGCGCGGCCGGCGTCAGCGCCGTGCCCATGGCCGCCAGGGTGGTTGAAATCGAGGGCCAGAAGGCCAACATGGACAATCACCTGCTCATGCACGCCATGGGCCCCAACGTCTGCGGGGTCATCGGTTCGGCCGTCGCGGCCGGCGTGTTGTTGTCGTTAGTTGGATGAGTGCAGGGAGGCACGATATGAAGACCATCAAAGAAGGCCTGGCGGACTTGGATGCGCGCGAAGAAAAAGCGCTGGCTCAAGGCGGCGAAAAGGCCGTAGCCAGGCAGCACAAAGGCGGCAAGCTGACCGCCCGTGAGCGGCTGGCCCTGCTTTTCGATGCCGACAGTTTCACCGAGACCGACATGTTCGTGCGTCATCGCTGCCACAACTTCGGTCTTGAGAAGACCGAGATCCCGGGCGACGGCGTGGTCTGCGGCTATGGCCTGGTGGGTGGTCGACGCATTTTTGCATACGCTCAGGATTTCACCGCGCGGGCCGGCACGATGAGCGAAATGCAATCGAAGAAGATCTGTCGCTTGATGGATTTGGCCATCAAGACCGGTGCGCCCATGGTGGGTCTGAATGATTCGGGTGGTGCGCGGATCCAGGAAGGCGTCGACGCCTTGAGCGGATACGGCCAGATTTTCTTTCGGAACACCTTGGCCTCGGGCGTGGTGCCGCAGATCAGCGGCATCATGGGGCCCACGGCTGGCGGGGCCGTCTACTCGCCGGCCATGACCGACTTTGTTTTCATGGTGAAGAACTCAAGCTACATGTTCATCACCGGCCCCCAGGTCATCAAGGCGGTCACCGGTGAAGAGGTCGACTCCGAGACGCTTGGTGGCGCGACGGTGCATGCCAGCCGCAGTGGCTGCTCGCATTTTGCCTGCGAGAGCGACGCGGATGCCATCGACCAAATTCGCGAGCTTCTGAGCTACTTGCCCTCCAACAACCTGGAAGATCCGCCGGTGGCACCCTGCTCGGACGATCCGGCGCGGGATTGTCCTGAGTTGGATAGCGTGGTGCCCGACGATCCGCGCAAGTCCTATGATATGCGGACGGTCATCGCCTCGTTGGCCGACGATGGTAAGTTTTTCGAAACCCACGAACTTTTTGCCACCAACATGATTGTTTGCTTCATCCGTATGGGCGGCATGCCCGTGGGCGTGGTGGCGAACCAGCCGATGGTGATGGCCGGGGCCTTAGACGTCAACGCCTCGGACAAGGCCACACGATTTATTCGTTTTTGTAATGCCTTCAATATTCCGCTTCTGACCCTGGTGGACGTACCCGGCTACTTGCCCGGCGTCGAGCAGGAACATTCGGGCATCATCCGCCACGGTGCAAAGCTTCTGTGGTGTTATTCGGAAGCCACCGTGCCCATGGTCACCCTGGTGACGCGCAAGGCCTATGGTGGATCTTATCTGGCCATGTGCTCGGCGGATTTGGGTGCCGACTGCGTCTTCGCCTGGCCCAACGCCGAGATCGCGGTCATGGGTGCCGAGGGTGCCTCGCGTATCATCTTTCGCAAGGAGATCGCGGCGGCCGAGGACAAAGACGCCAAGTTCGCCGAGAAGGTAGACGAGTACGAAGATCTCTTCGCCAATCCCTACAAGGCAGCCGAACGAGGCTACGTCACCGCGGTCATTCGCCCGAGTGAGTCACGAGCTCGGGTTCTGGAGGCCTTTTCCATGTTACGCAACAAACGAGAGTTGCGGCCTTCCAGAAAAAACGGCAACATCCCTATGTGACCCGGATCCGCCATCTCTCTGCGCAACTCGGCGTCGAATCGACAAAGTCGATGCTCGACGTGGGGAACCACGCCTCCGCTCGACTTCGCCGCTCCTCCTTGATTTGCACAGAGATATGGCGGATCCGAAAAGCCATGCAGATCAGCATCGTGTTAGAGGCCCTTTTCCGTAGGGCCTCTTATGCTGCGGCGTATTGCGCAGTGTTCATCATGATTCTTGGCTTGTCCGCTTCGGCCATGGCCGAGGAGATGAGCTTGGAGGAGGCCTTGCGCTTGGCGGCTGCTCGTTCTTTGCCTTTGGAGCGCGAGCGTTTGGTCCGGGAGCAGGCCGCTCTTTTGGCCAAGGCCGCGGAGTCGATTTACTGGCCGACTTTGCGTTTTGATCTGGCTTATGCGGATGAGCGCAGGCCGGAGGACGACGGATCCGTGGATACGGGCACTTTGTCATACGATATGGCAGCCAATTGGAAGAGCCCGGTGGGTACGGACCTAAACTTTTCTTTGACCAACCATCGTCGAGGCACAAGCGATCCGGGGGCCTCTTTGGATCCGGAGCACGCGGCCCGGCTGGAGTTGGGTCTGAGCCAGCCCCTGCTTCGGGGTCTGGGCATGGGTGTTCAGCTCGCGGGCTTGAGCTTGGCCCGCTTGAGTCATCGGGTGGCCGTCGAGGATTTTCGGGCTCGCCTCAACCTCTTGCTGCGGGATGTGGAGCACGCATACTGGGGCTTGTACTTGAGCCAGCAAGACGTGGCGGTCAAGCAGCGTTCCTTGGCACGGGCTCGCAAGCAGTACAAAGACACGGCCGAGAACATTCGGCGAGGCCTCTTGCCCGAACATGACATCTATGTGGTGGAAGAGAACCTGGTGAGCTTCGAGCGAAAGTTCATCGCGGCCGAGCAGCAGCAAGTGGCGGCCAGGCTGGAGCTGGCGGAGAAGCTGCAAGGAAAGCCGGACCAGGCCGTCGCCTTAGTGGCCGCCGAGCGACCGGACCCTTTGGCTCTGCGGCCGGCGGCGCTTAAGGATTTGGAACGCGAGGGTCTGGCGCTTCACCCAGGCCTGGGCGCGGTGCAGGCCCAACTCGCCGCGGCTCGGGTTCGTTTGCAAGTCGAGGAGAACCAGCGCATGCCGGGGCTGGATCTGCAATTGGGCCTGCGCTTGAACGGCGTGACCGGGAGCGCTGGCGAAAGCTGGGCACGGATGGGCGAAGGGGGCGATCGGGAGGCCTATGTGGGCATGAGTCTGCTCATGCCCTTGTTTGATCGTCTCGACGACAGCCGGGTGGCGGCGGCTCGCCTGGCGCTACGACGGCGCATGCTTGAGCAAGAGCAAGTCGAACAGAGCCTCCGCTTCGCTATCCGAAAACAGCGCCGTGTCATTTTGCATGCCCAGGCCTCTTTGCGCCTGGCGGAGCGGGTCAGCCGCTTGGCCCAGCGCAAGCTTTCCGCCCAGCAAGAAAAGTACAAGGCCGGTGTGGCGCCCTTGAAGGATCTCGTGCAGTTCCTCAAGGAGTTGGACGAAGCCGAGATCGAGCAAGAGCGTGAACTGGTGAGACTGGCCAAAGCGGTTTGCGATTTGCATCTGGCGGTGGGGGGTTTGCATCGCCGATGGGGCATCGAGGTGCGTTGATGGGTCGTTTTGTTATTTCCGTGGGTCTTTTGTTGTTTTTGTCCGCCATGGGCATCGCCCAAGAACAGACCCCGGCCACTGATGGAAAAGCAGCCGATCGCTGGCTGCCCTTGCAGGTAAAAGCGCGAGAGGTCCTGGAGCTGAGGGTGCCCAAGCATTTCCCTGGCCTCTTTGGTTTTGTTCCCTCTGCTCATTCCGTGAAGCTTGTGGAGATGGCCGATTCCGGACAGCGTCTGAAGGCGGGTGCGCTTTGGGCTCGGTTCGCTTTTCCGGAAGAAAACCTGCGCATGGTGGTGGAGCGACGCTTGAAGCTTGTACAGAGCGAGGCCCTAAGGGATGAGGCCGGTATGGCGGAGCAAATTCAAAAGCTGGCTGGGCGCCTGGCTTTGGCCCGCATTGAGGCCGAAAAGGCCGGTTTGAATAAGCAGAAAAAGAACGTCTTATCCAAACGGGACTCGGAGTTGGTGGAGCTTGCCGCGCGGCGGGCTTCGTTCGAAGTCGAGGCATTGGAAAGACGCATGACGGCCAGTACGCTCTTGCTGGGGGCGGTGAAAGATCTGGGTGCTGAGCGTGTTCGCCAGGCCCAAATGGGCTTGGCGGATTTGGCGGATGCGGCGGCGGCATATCGCCTCAAGCTGCCGAAGGCCGGCCGCTTGATGGACCTTCAGGCCAGATCGGGAGAGCGCTTGCGATTGGGGGCCTTGGCGGCCAGGCTTGTGATTGACAGGCGTCTGGAGCTGGTGGCTGAGCAGCCCGTCCTTGATGCCCGGGCTTTGAGCCTGGGTGATCGGGTGATCCTCAAGCGTGACGATCTGGGCAAGTTGTGGCAGGGGGAGGTAAAGGCTCTTCGCCCCCTTGCGGATTCTGCTTTGCAAAGTATCGTGATCGCCCCGAAAAAGGCGCGGCTCAAGTCTGGTCAGACTTGGCTCTTGCGCTTGCCGCCCGAGCAGGAGGGGCCTTTTTTGCCGGATATTTGGCTAAGGGCCGGGCTTGAAGGTCGCAAGAAGACTTTGTATGCGCCCGAATGGCCAAGGCAGTCCGAAATGCGTCTGGCTTGGGTGGCTCCCCTGGACGCAGCGCTTAAGGCGGGTGACGTGTTCATGCGTTTTGACCCGCAGCCCGTGGCCGTGGATCTGCGCCGGGCTCGGGATCGGGAGGCCTTGGCCCAGGTGCGCCTGGACAAGCGCTTGGCCGCTCAGGGCTTGGAGCGTTTCGAGTTGGAGACAGAGCAGACGCGACGGTCACTTGCTCTGGAGCGGGCTCGGCTCTTGGCCTTGCCGGGCGTGGGTCTGCGTGGGGCGCTGGCTGAGCAAGGCGCTCGTCTGGACCGTGAGGGGGCCGAGCTGGCCTTGCGTCAGGCCCATTCGGCGGCTGAGATATTTGAGATGCGGGCGGCGGCCGAGTTGGAGGTGGACAAGATCAGGCTGGAGTTCACCATTGAGGCGGTTGAGGCGGCCCGGCGCAACATGGAAGGATTGAGCATGCGGGTTTTTGCGGCCGGCCTTTTGCGTTGTCTTGATCTGCAGCCCGGTTCGCGGGTGCAGGCAGGTCAGTCATTGTGTCAGTTCATTCCGGATGCTGGAGAGAAGCCATGAATCGTGCACTGTTGATCTTGTGTGGATTGCTCGTGGGAAGCATGTGGGCCTCGCCGAGTATGGCCCGACCGGCTGACGAGGTGGTGCTTTTGGCCTTGGGCGAAGATCGCATTCTGCCCACGATGTCCGGGGACTGGCAGATCCATGTTTTTCCGGCGGGGCTGGCCGAGGTGCGTGTGCTTCGGCAGGCCACGGAAATTTTCGTCAAGGGCTTGGCTGAGGGCGAGGGTTTGTTGATTTTTTCGAATCCGCGACTCAAGTCTTCAATTCTTTGGTCGCTTCGAGTGGGCAAAGAACGACCGACGCTTCGCAAACCTGACCGACTGCCGGTTCGTCGAGCATGCCTTTGTGAAACAGACAAGAAGCTGTGGCTGAATTGCCAGGTGAAAAATCAAGCTTGCCTGGAGGCCTTGCAGTCCCATTTAAGCGTGGCCGATCTGAAGGCGAGAGATATTCAGCTGATTTTCGATATGGAGGTCCTGCGTCAGCAATTGCAGCGATTGCAAAAGATTCTGAAAGACGAGGGTCTTGGGGGCGTGGAGCTGGCTTTTTTGGGAGGCACCCTGGTGCTGGATGGGGTGCTGCGGGATGAGGACGCCTATCACAGGCTTTTGGCCTTGCTCAACCGCTACCTGGTGGGTCGCATGAACATCTCGGACCGGATCAAGCGTTTGGATGCCTCGAAAAAATGACCTCGGAAAACTACGCTTGACATGCCGCGTCAAGGGGAGTACTTTTGGTCAAACTGACCGGCTGGACTTTTTATGACTTGGTGCGGCAAGAGCCCGAATATTCGGGATAACCAATGGAGGGAACGATGACTAAACCCCTGTGTCTCGTCACCGGGGCCTGTGGATTCATGGGCACCCACATGGTGGAGAAACTGGTGGAAGCGGGTTACAAGGTTCGGGCCACTGACCTGCCATCCATGTACACGGAAGACGACCGCAAGGCCGGCCGTTTTCCCAGCGTGGTCAAGGATCTTGGCGTGGAGTTCGTCGGCGCCGACCTGACCAACGCCGACGCTGTAAAAGATCTGTGCAAGGGCGCCACCTGGGTCTTTCACATCGCCGGCTTGTTTAAGTACTCGGCCACCCTCGAAGCCTTAGAGGCCGTCAATGTAGGTGGCACGCGCAATCTGCTTGAGGCTCTGATGGCTGAAGGCAAGCTCAAGCGCTTTGTCATGTGGGGTGCCGGCGGTGTTTACGGTCTCGACCCGGCCAAGTTGCCCTTGACCGAGGACATGGAAACCGATCCGCCCAACAACTATCTCAAGACCAAAGATGCGGCCGAAAAGTTGGTCATGCAAATGTGCACCGAGCACAAGATTCCGCATGCCGTGCTGCGTCCTACCACGGTCTACGGACCGCGGGGCGTATACGGTGGCGGGCAGATGATCATGCAGCTGGCCAAGATGAATCCGGTCATGGTGCCAAGCAATTTTTCCGGCCGTGTGCCCTTCATCCACGTGAGCGACGTGGTGGGCGCGGCCTTGCACTTGGCTGAGCATGGCGACATCTCGGGCGCATACAACATCAACGACGACAGCACCATGACCCAGGTGGAGATGATGCGCTACTTCGCCCAGATGTCCGGGTCCGTGTTCGTCAAGTTGCCGCCGGTGCCGGTGGAATACATTCGAACCGGCCTGGGCAAGGTGGCGGACGTGGTGCAGTATCTGGCCCGCGACCTGCTACACATGCAAAGTCCCATAGAGGCCGACACGGTTCGCTACTTGAATCAGGATTTTTTGTATTCCAACGACAAGCTCAAAGCCACCGGCTACGAGTTCAACTATGCGGACGCAAAGCACGGCCTGCGCGACACCATCTATTGGTATCGTGAGCAGGGTTGGCTCTAGGGAGAAGACGATGAGCGAAAAACTAAAAGGCCTTGATTATTTAACCCTGGCCAGCGCCGACGATGACTTCCTGGAAGAAGTCATGCATTCCGGGCAAGCCCCCGACAGCGACAAGTTGGCCGGCTGGGAGTTCAAGGGGTACAACAGCATGGATCTGACCACCGTCTTGGGCTTTCGTAAGTTCAAGAAGGGTTTTTATCGCAGCGACGGCAATGTCTGCGGTTACAACGTCAAGGTGGATCAAAACGGCTTGATCGATCCCTGGGTGGACCAAGTCAAGAAGGGCGAGAGCGTCAAGCACGGCTGGTACGATGTCTTAGACATTGATGCCGAGGCCACCGACAATCTCTACCCCAACAGCCTGCTCTTGAACTACGACTCCGATCGCAACCCCAAGGTGGATCCCAGCCGCGTGCTGCGCGATTACCTGGTGCAAGTAGACCCCGAGAACACGGATTTATACCTGGGCAAGGCCTTCGTAGCCGTGGGTCCCAAGCGGGTCTTCGTCTCGTATTTCATCCTGGAGCGAGAGAACCCCTCGTCACTATAATTAATCCTGCGGGCGGGCATAAAGCCCGCCCCTACATTAAGAGGGATTTGCCGATTTTTCGTAGGGGCGGGGTTTATCCCCGCCCGTGTTCATCCTACGGGGGGCATTTCGGGGGATTTGTCGGTTTTTCGTAGGGGCTAGGTTTATCCCCGCCCGTGTTCATCCTACGGGGGGCATTTCGGGGGATTTGTCGGTTTTTCGTAGTCACAATGGAACGATCGGCTCCGATCGCAGGGCGTAGGTTATACTGCGAATCGGAAAAAACGTAGCACAGAGCTACAATACGAAGGGAGCCGATCGTGAAGAAGCGTAC
>JAFCZJ010000124.1 GCA_019314375.1 Deltaproteobacteria bacterium
TGCAGATCCAGCGTTGCTCCACCCAGCGCTTGCATGCTCGCGGGCCGCCCTTGGCATGGATGGTCACTTTGGCATCGCGCAGGTTTTTCCTGAGGTCGTAGATGGGCTTGATCGGTGTGCCAAGGTTATAACGGAGCAAGCGCAGGCGACCGAAGGACTGCTCGTCTTCCAGTTGATAGCTGCCGTCTAAGAAGGCTCCGCCAAGTTGGTCGTGGCCCGGCCAGACGATGAGCCACAGGCGGCTGAAGCGGGATAGATCCTCGGTGTCCAAATTTCGCACCTGGCGAAAGGGCAGGTCACCGAGCAGCTCGCGTACTTGTTGGGCCCACCAGGGTCGCCAGGACAAGACGTCGTCTGTTTGCCAATGCTGGCGGATGTGCTTTGTGATTTGTTGCAGCTCGCCATCCTTGGCGCGATGTAATGGACTCGTGGCCCAGAAGCCGATGGCGTAAAGACAAAGAGCAAGCAGCAACGATAGCGGCAACAGCCGATGAAGTCGTTTTGGCGAGTTGGTGATCAAGGTGTCAAAAACTATACATCATCCCCAGCCCCAAAGACCAATCATCCACCGCTACGAATTCGCCGAGGGTGTCGGAGACCGGGTCTTTGTCCAGTTGCCAAACTCGCCAGTACTGGCCGATGGCGTACAGGAAGGGCATGATCTGGTAGCGGGCTTCGACCAAGAAAAGACTTTTGTCGTCGAAGGCGAAGGCTTCGGATGCGCCCTCGAAGTTGTGCCGGTAGTAGAAGGCACCGAACTGGAAGACCTCCAGGGCCGGTACCGCGAGATAAAGTCGCAGGTTGGAGTTGTAAGGGCCGTCGTAGTCGTCGTATGAGCCGCCCACTTTCGCCAGTCCCATGATGTCAAAGACCAGCTCGGCGTAGTAGCCGTTTAAGCCCTTGCCGCCCATCTCGTCGATGACTCGGCGTTTGGGCTGGTCGGTCACTTCCGTGTGGGCCGCGCCGAAGACCCCCAATTCGTCCTTGAAGGGATAGCCGAATTTTTGGATTTCGTAGAAGGAGTCGAAATAACTGGGCACGTAGTCGGCGGTGAAGTAGCGATATTCTACCTTGGTCTGCAGATCCAGATTGATGATGGGGATATGGAAAATGCTCAAGATGCCGGCGTGGTAGCCGATGCCGGCTTCCAGGATGCCGTTCAGATCCATATAAGGCGTAAGCGTAATCCATGAATTGTTCAAGAGCTGAAACTCAATGTCGCCGCCGATGACTGTTGCGGCTTTTGTGTCGGCCACCTTCAGGTTGCCGTCGTCATCAAAGACCCGGGCATCGGTGGAGACATCCGGCCGACATTGCCCGGCATCGTTTTCCATGCAGTATGGCGCGGTGTAATCGCTGGCCACCGTGAAGCCCACGGCCAGGTTGTTCAAGTAACTTTCTTCGTCGATGAAGGACCAGGGTCGCACATAGCCGCGCAGGCCGATGAGGTTGGATATGACGCCATTGTTGAACAAGGTTTCGACGCCGCCGTAGGACGTGTTTACGTCAAACTGAACGCCCATCTTGTAGTGGTCCATGTCCGTGTTGTTGTAATAGCGGCTGATGATGGTGCCGTGGCCCAGGGTGGCGCCCGGCAGATCGCCGACGACGGCGTAAAAAAGCTCGCCTTTGTGGCCGTAACGGAAATAGCGCAGGATTTTCAAATAATCGGTCCACTCGTCCCAGTCTTCTTTGCGCAGAACGCCGCCGTACTCGTCGTTTTGGGGATCGTTGTCCATGACCCGGAAGCGTAGCGGGGCCTGGATGCCGAAGCCGATCATGCCGAAGTCGAAGTTCATGCCCAGGTTCATGGTGGTAAACAAGTCGCCGTCGATCATGCCGAAGGAGAGGTCCCCGCCCACCGAACCGATGCTGTCAGCGGGTGCCCCCACGGACTGCTTGATGGTGTCGGCGTCCTGGGCCGTCGCGATCGGACTGATGGCGCACAAAGCCAAAGCCAGCAGGGCCGCTAGGGTGCTCGATTTCATCGATTGACCTCCAGGAGGCGGCTGGCCTCCTTTTCTTTGTTTCCCTGAGTCTTTTCATGGGCGGGCTTGAGCTTGGCGGTGACGTCCAGGATCAAGGTGCCGTCCAAATGCTTGGGCCCGCCCAGCAGGGTGCGACCGCCGTCGGCCAGGCGCAGCTGCATGTTCAAGCGTGGCTTGAGCTTGAGCTGAAGAGAAAGCATGGGCTTATCTCCAGAGACGTCCAGTCCCAAAAAGCGCACCGAGATGGAGCGTTCACCGGGGAATTGCAGCTCTACCGAGGCGTTGATGGGGACGTCGGATTCCAGTTTGTCCAGTTGACGAAACTTGGTGTAGGGCAGGGCTTCAAGCTCGGATTGAATGTCTGCAAGCAAGGGATCCACGGACTGCACCTTGGCCTTGGTGGCATAGATGACCCGGATGTTGATCTTGGAGACCAGGTCAGCCGCCAAGGCCGAACCGGACCAACTCAGGCTCAACAGGAGAATTAGGGTCCTCAACATAAAGGGCTGCATCATAATTCGTCCCCTTGGCCGTCTGTTGCCGCGTTGCTGTCAAAGTCGACAAGCCAGATCACGGTCGTGTTGTTGCGGGAAACGGTGTAAATCATGCTTCGGTCTCCGCCGTATTCCATCGAATCGATGATGACATCATTGTCTACCTGCCGTCCGACCTGGGCCACCTGTGCATGCTGCGTGTCGACGGTCGGTTGCTTTGGTTCCGGCGTGGGCATGGTTTGGGTCTGCGGGGCACGCTGACCGAGCATGGGAATCAGGACCGCCAAAACAATGGCTGTAGTGGCCAGGGCCGTGATCCAGACCAATCGATACTGGGCCAGGGTTTCTCTCAGCCAGAGCGTGAGGCTTTCGGTCCACGGCAAGGGGGGCTCTAAGGCCAGCTTGCGCATGACTTGATCGTCGAAATCGCCGAATTCGACCGCTTGTACGACTTCATCAAAATGCGCCCGCAAGATTTCGCCACGCCTCTGCAGGGTCGTCAAATGTTGTTGACAACCATCGCAGTCGGCCAGGTGAGCCTCGACTTGTCGCCGCTTGCCCTCGGACAGCTCGTCGTCCAGGTAGGCTTCCATCAGGGGCAGCGCTGTTTTGCATGCCGGCTTCATGATCGGGCTCCCGGGGCCTCGGACACTTCGGCCCGGTTCATTTCTTCTTTGTCTTTCGTGACCTTGTCGCCAGGTTTGACGTCGTCTTCCTTTTCTCCTTTTGCAAGCATGGCTGTTTGGAAGTTCTTGCGAGCATGGTGCAGACGCGACATGACCGTGCCTTTGTGGATTTTGAGCACCTTGGCGATGTCCTCGTAGCTCAGCCCCTCGATTTCCCTCAGCATGAGCACGGCCCTGTGTTTTTCGCTCAAGGCGTCGAAGGCATCGCTGATTCGCTCGGCCAATTCCTTGCGCTGGTAGGCTTTGTGGGGATTGCTGTCGATGACCGTGGGGACCACCCAGGATTCGTCGTCATCCGGTTCCCGGCGCAGGATCATGTCGTCATAATCGAAGGCCTTGTGCTTTTTTTCTTTTCGAATGAAGTCGATAGAGAGGTTGACCACGATTCGATACAGCCAAGTGTAGAAACTCGAGTTGCCCTGGAAGCCTCCAAGGTAGCGATGCACCTTGATAAAAGCCTCCTGGCTGATATCCATCGCTATCTCGGGGTCTCGCACCATGCCATAGGCGATGGCGAATACTTTTCGTCGGTACTTTTCCATGAGGGCCCTGAACGCCTGTTCGTCCCCGCGTTGGGCTCGCCGTACCAGTTTTTTATCATCGGCGGCCAATGAAGGGTTCTCCATGTCTGCAGGCTCGGACGTGGCCCTGGGGGTCACTATTCACTCATAATCCCCGGAGTTTCCAGCTCGGTTCGCCTGCACTCTAACAGCGCCTCCACTTTGGGGCAAGTTGCTTGGTGGGCGCTTGACAGCCCAAGGGGTCGGACCGTAGGGTGATCGTCGTAATGGAGTGATTTGTGGACGTTTCCTCAGTTTCCATCCCCGATTTTCTTGCACGCTACCGGCATGCCCGGTTGTTTCGGCATTTTCTCGTTTTTACGATTTGGCTTTTGTCGCTTTGCTTATTTTCTTGCGTTTTTGCCTATGCGATACAGGCCATGGGATTGCCATTGGGGTGGCGACGGGGTCTGGTTTTTGGTCCGGCCGCTTTGTTGGGCTGTGTTTTGCTGTATTGGCGTGGGCTTAGGCCCTGGCTCTCCCTTTCCAGGCCAGAGCGGGTGGCGCGAGAAATCGAGACCAGGATGGGCCTTTCCGGTCCTTTGTCCTTGCTTAGCGCAGTAGAATTTTTGGAAGGGGAATCCGGCCCGGGGGTCAGCCGACAGTTGATCCAGGCCCACATCGATCAGGTAGATCAAGAAATTGCCGGGCGTAAACTGGACGATCTTTTGCCGCTGAAGACCCTGCGTTCTCCTTTGATGGCGCTGGCCATTGCCGGGATCTTGTTCGGGCTGTTGGGTTATTTTGCACCTCATGCGTTTTTTCATTCGTTCCAGTCTCTTTGGGTGGGTGATGCGGAGTTGGCCAATCGTGTACGGTCGGAATCCTGGGTGGGGGATATCCAGCTTCGCTATCGCTATCCGGCCTATAGCAGACGCGAAGATCGGGTGGTGCCGGC
Organism: Deltaproteobacteria bacterium; assembly: GCA_019314375.1. Taxonomy (GTDB): domain Bacteria; phylum Myxococcota; class B64-G9; order B64-G9; family B64-G9; genus JAFCZJ01. The sequence continues at coordinate 4,627 of JAFCZJ010000124.1, forward strand.
CTCGGACGGAAGCATTTTGGCTTTGCCGGGGACGCGAGTAGACATGCGATTGCGCAGCGATCGACCGGTGTCCGCCGGGCGCCTGGAGGGATTGGCCTCAGGACCTGTCTTGTTGAGTCTGGATGGCGCGCGCGAGCTGTCGGGTCAGTTGGTTGTGGAGCGCTCGGGAAGTTATCGTTTTGCCTTGCGGGATGAGGCAGGCAATGACTGGCGTTCCAGCCAAGCGCGTCCCGTGCAGCTTGAAGTGGACCGAATGCCTGAGTTGCGAATGGAGAAGCCCGAGCAGGACAGGGTGGTACGAGCCGATGGGGCGGTGGAGCTTTTGTTTGATGCTTCAGACGATTATGGTTTGAGCGAGATTCGGCTTGTGTGGCGGGTGCTGGGCCGTCCGCAGATTGAGCAGCATCGGACCCTCTGGCGAGCAGGTGCACAGTCGCGGCGCAAGCATCGAGGGGCCCTGCGCTGGGAATTGGCGGAGCTGGAGCTCCAACCCGGCGAGCAGTTGCAGTTCGCCGTGGAGGGGCTCGACAACGACGATGTGCGCGGGCCCAAGGTGGGTCGCTCCAGGGCTGTGACTTTCAAGGTGTTTTCGGCGGAGGAGCGTCATCAGACCGTGATGGCGGAGGTCCGGGCTTTCTGGGAACGCATGCTCATGGGGCTTGCCGACCATTTGGAGGGAGATGGGGCGGTCAGGCAAGGAGACGAATCCGCAAAAGAGCATTTGGCTCTCGCCAAGGGCTTGTCGAGCCTGCATGATGAACTTGCCGCGTTGCGGGGCAAGCTCAACGAAGATGCCTTGGCTTGGCCTCCTTTGGTTCAGGCCTTGTCGTTTGAACAAAGCCGGTTGCGTGACATGGGGCGCAATCTGGATTTTTTGCTGAGGCCTCAGCGTCGATCAAAGCCCGAGGGACTGAAAGCCGGGCAAGCCCGAAGTTTGGCTTCGGCCCGCACACGGCGCATCGACCAGCTTGAACAGGATCTGCTGTACCTTGAGGACCTGCTGGATCTGGAGCGCTTTGAAGACCTGGAGCGCATCGGCAAGGAATTGGAAAAGATTCAGGCCAAACTGACGGACCTGATGGAGCGCTTTCGCAAAGCCCCGACTGAGCAGGTTCGCCGCGAGATTCAGGCGGCCATCGCCAAGTTGAAAGATCAAATCGCACGATTGATGGCGAGGCAAAGTGAAGTGATCAAATCCCTGCGGGACGAATACCTGAACCCGCAGGCCTTGGCCCGGATGGCCTCGGAACAAGACATGCAGGGAGCCATGGATAAGCTGCAGCGCTTGATGAATGAAGGCAAGGTGGACGACGCCATGGCTGAGCTCGATCGCCTGGATAAGCAGCTCCAGCGTATGCGGGATGCCATCGATTCAGCCAAGTCTTCTTTTGGGCAGCAACGTTATAGCGAGTTGGCAAAGCAAGTGGCTGCTGTCCGCTCCGAGCTGGATCAAGTGGCCGAGCAGCAAAAACGTCTGACCGAGGCCACCGGCAAGATCAAGGAAAGGGCTTTGGCCCGAATGCGAAAGCGCTTGGAGAAGAGTTGGCCCGCCTTGCGCAAAAAGTTGCTCAAGAAGTTGGACGAGGTCGAGCGGCAGTTGTCCGACCTGGGCGGGGAGGGGAGTTTCGGATATATGCGCTTCGACCGGGACAAAGCCTTAGAGCGAGCTTCGGGCCTTCGCCAGCTGCTCAAGGCGGACGACGCGGCGGGCGCCCGGCGAGAGGCCGCCGAGTTGAATATGTACAGCGAGCGCTTGGAGGATGGGCTGAAGGGGGAGGTGGCCATGCGGAAGCAACTGGGTGGGGTGTCCGCTTCGCTCGCGGCCGAGATGCGTCGGGCCGCGGGAGCGCGGCAGGGCTCTTCTGAGATCTTGAAGGCATTAGAGGCCATGCTGCCCTCGCCTGGGCAACTGTTGAAGGGGGGCGAACGCAAGCAGGTGGCGGGCATGTTGGGCCAACAGGCCGAGCTGGGCCGGCGCATGCATGAGTTGGGGCAGCGTATGCAAAAGCTCAACAACAAGGCCCCGGTTTTTGGCTATGAGATGCAACTGGGTGTGGATCAGGGGCGACGGCACATGCAGCAGGCGGGACGTTCCTTGCGCCAGCTGGACGCGCCGGGTGCCTGGCCTCACCAGCGGGCTGCGTTGCAGCAATTGGAGCGCATGCAGGAGGCCATGGACAAGGCAGGCAAGCAGTGTGAACAGGGTGGCATGCCTTTGCCCATGGGCCAAGGCTTGGCCCAACGGCAGGGAGAGGGGCCGGGGCAGTCCATGAGCCGGGAGCCTGTCAAGATTCCAAGAGCCGAGGATTACGAGCCGCCCGAGGCTTTTCGTCGGGAGCTTCTGGAGGGCATGAAGGATCCGGTGCCGGAGGCCTACAAGCCCCAGGTCCGCCGCTACTATGAGGAGTTGGTTCGATGAAGCCCCTGCTGGCCATGTTGCTGTTAGGGACCCTTTTTTGTAGGGCCTCTTATGCTGCGGTCGATCCCCTGGCTCGGGTCGAGGAATTGTTGGCGGATTGGCAGCTTGTGCAGGCCGGTAGCCTGCTGCAAAAGCAGCCGGATTCGCCGGCGACCTGGTGGGTCGAGGCCTGGGTGGAATTTCACAAAGGAGATCACCCCAAGGCCAGGCAGCTGGCAGATCGGGCGGTAGAGGCCATGGGCCCCGCTCCCCAGACAAAGCAACGCCTTGAACTCATTCGCGCCATGGATCGCATCACCACGGGTTTCGTCCAGTATCGCAGTCCGGACGGTCGTGTCGTGATTCAATATGCGCCCGGCGTCGATGAGGTGGTGCTGCCCTATGTGGAAGACGCGGTGCGGCGTACATTGAAGGTGGTGGGGCGGGATCTTGGGCATGAGGTGGAGCATCCGGTGCTTGTGCAGTTGCTGCCGAACGCGGAGGCTCTGGCTTCCGCCACGGGCCTTTCCGCCGAAGAGATCGCTACCAGCGGCACCATCGCCGTTTGCAAATACAACCGCTTGATGATCATCTCTCCGCGGGCCACCTTGAGAGGTTTTGGATATTTGGATACGGCCAGCCATGAGTTGGTTCATTTGATCATCAGCGAAAAGACCCACAACCGGACGCCCATCTGGATTCACGAGGCCTTGGCAAAATACGAAGAGTCGCGTTGGCGTTCCGATGAACCGGACCACCGGACGGGTCTGCACCCCCTGCGGGCCACTCGGCTCAGACGCGCCGTCACAGAAGACCGGCTGGTGTCCTTCGAACAGATGCATCCCTCCATGGCGCTGTTGCCCAGCGCCGAGGCCGCCGAGCTGGCCTTCAGTGAGGTTTACACGGTGACTGAGTTTCTCTTGGCCCGCAAAGGCTACGAGGGGATTCGCGCTTTGCTGGAAGGCCTGGCTCAGAAACGCCCCGGGGTCGAGCTTGTCGGCGAGTTGGACAACTTGCGCACCCGCAAGGCGATGGGTGGTAAATCCGAAGGAGAGCGTCGTTTGAGCGCGATGCGGCGGGTGGATTTGCGGGATCATTTTCACTTGGGTCAGCTGCTTCGGGCTCGAGGTCGGACTCGGGCTTCGGTGGTGGAGTATCAAAAGGCGCAACAAAAGGCCGGATCCAAGCATGTGGCGTCTTTTGTCATCCAGGACAAGCTGGGCCTGGCCCTGCTTGCCTTGGGTCATGATGAGGGGGCCCGCCAGGCATTTTCGGCCAGCCTTTTGGTTCAGCCCGATGGTTTGGAGGCCCACTTGCATTTGGGGCAATTGCAAATTTCGGAAAATCCTGCCGCGGCCTATTTGAACCTGCGGCAGGCCCTGCGCATCAACCCCCTGGACCCGCGTGTGCATGTGGCCATGATGCGTCTGACGGAGCGTCGGTTGAAAGACGGCGACGAAGGGCGGAATTGGCAGGGTTTGGTGGAGCGGCATGCGCGTGCTTTGCTCCTGATCCGCAATCACGCCCAAAGCGTGACCCAGGGCATCAAGGGGATGGATTCTGGACCTGGGTCTGTTTCTTCTGGTATGAACGGAACGACATGGTCCAAGTAATTTCCAAGTCGATGAAGGACGAGCTTCAGGCGGATCACAGGCACCTGGTGTCGGATTTGGTCCAGGCTCGCGAACGGGTCTTGGAGCAAATCGGGCGTCGTATCGTGGGACAGCATGAAGTGGTCGATCTCTTGCTCACAAGCCTCTTCGCGGGCGGGCATAGCTTGTTCGTGGGGGTTCCGGGTTTGGCGAAAACCCTGCTTATCCGAACCCTCGCTGAATCCCTGGAGTTGAACTTCTCCCGCATTCAATTCACCCCGGACTTGATGCCCGCCGATATCACAGGCACCGACGTCCTGGTCGAGGACCGCTCGACCGGCAAGCGAGATTTTCATTTCATCGCGGGACCGATTTTTTGCAACGTGCTTTTGGCTGATGAAATCAACCGCAGCCCGCCAAAAACACAGGCAGCCCTTCTGCAATCGATGCAGGAAAAGCAGGTGACCGCGGGTGGGCGAACCTTGGATCTGCCTGCGCCTTACCTGGTTTTTGCCACCCAGAACCCCATTGAGCAGGAGGGGACCTATCCCCTGCCGGAGGCGGAGCTGGATCGTTTTATGTTTCTCATCGGCGTGGATTATCCCACGGCGGATGAAGAAGTAAGCATCGTGCAGACCACCACCGCCGTGGATGATGTGCAGGTGGAGCGTACGCTGGGTCCGGAGGCCATCCTGAATTTTCAGCACTTGGTCAGGCAGGTGCCGGCTTCTGAATCGGTGGTGCGCTATGCGGTACAATTGGCCCGTGCGTCCAGACCCGCCAAAGAGGGGGTCTCGGACTTCGTGAATCAGTATGTCTCCTGGGGCGCGGGGCCTCGGGCGAGTCAGTACTTGATCCTTGGCGGCAAGGCCCGCGCTGTGCTGGATGGCCGTTTTGCAGTCAGCGTCGAAGACGTCCGGGCCCTGGTGTTGCCGGTGCTCAGGCATCGCATCTTGACCAATTTTCACGCGGAGGTTTCCTCCATCAACTCCTTGGATGTGATCGAGCACCTGCTCGGGACGGTGAAGCCCTGATTCGCCTCCTCAAAGGGAGACGAGGCCTGGTCGCGTCCAGATCCCCCAGCTGCACCTGTACTGCTTCGTCGAATCAGCAGCTTGGGTCCTCGACGAGGAGAACCACGCCTCCGGCCCAACCTACTGCTCCTCCTTGCATTACAGGCACATCTGAGGGCCTGGGTGAATCGGGCCGGGGGATTTGGGTCGTGGTTTTGGCCTGTCTGATCATGGTGGCTTGTTCGGCCACCCAAAAGCCGCAAGACGAGCCGGCTGTTGTTCCGAAAGACAAGCCCAAAGAAATCGCGCTTGGCCCGGATGCCGGATTGGTGGCGGTCGAGGCGGAGTTGCAGATCAAAAAGACGCCCGAGCCGAAAACACAAGCGTATCGAGAACGGGTTCGGGTTGAAGCGCGCGGGGTTTGGGTGACGCGTTGGGATTTTTCCTCCGCTGAAGATCTGCGCCGCATCATGGCCGAGGCCAAGCAGGCCGGCTTCAACCAGGTTTACTTGCAGGTTCGCGGGGTGGCGGACGCGTACTACCGATCAAGCGTCGAACCCTGGGCTGCGCCTTTGGCCGGCAAGCTGGGGCGAGATCCGGGCTGGGATCCCTTGGCCGTGGGTATTGAGGCGGCCCATGCGGCGGACATGGAACTGCACGCCTGGATTAACCTTTGCACCGGATGGAAGGGCAAGCGACCGCCGGGGCCCTCCCGTCCGGCTCACATTTTGCGTAAACATCCCGAGTGGAGGGTGGCGGACAAGCGCGGTCAGCCCACCAGCTACTCCAACGCCCACTATGTCTTCATCAACCCGGCCCTGCCCGGTGTGCAAAAACATCTCGAAGCCGTGGTGGCGGATATTTCTTCTTTTTACGCAATCGACGGTTTGCACTTAGACTACGCTCGCTATCCGGCGCATGAGATTTCCCATGATCGTCTGTCCCGAAAGCTCTTCGCCAAGGCGCGCAAGGCTGAGCCCGGGCTTGATTTGCCCACCTGGCAGCGAAGAGAGTTGACCGGCCTGGTGGCTCGGCTGCGCAAGAAGGTTCATGAGGTCCGTCCCCGAGCCGTGGTCAGCGCCGCGGTCACCGGCATCTATCGGGATATCTGGGGCTGGAAGGGCGTGACGCAAGGATTTCACGACTTCCATCAGGATTCTCACGCATGGGCGGAGCAGGGTGCGGTGGATGCCCTCATTCCCATGATCTACTGGCCGCCGACCGCCAAGCCGGGCCAACGCACGGATTTCACGACCCTGACAAAGCACTTCGCTCCCCTCGGTGCCAAGGTTGGCATCCTGGCCGGCATCAATGTCGAGGCCGGCGGGTTCGAGGTTTTGCGTCGGGAGGTGGAGATCGCCCGCGAGCAAGGACTGGACGGCGTGGTTCTCTTTGCCTGGGCTACACTAAAAAAACGGGGCTGGCTGGGTCGCCTTGGGCGGGAAATTTTTGGTGGACCTGCCCGACCCAGAGCGGCAGAGTCGGTGACCGAACTGCGCCAGGCGCTACGTCGTTTGGGGCGTCGCTTGCGTCAGGCTGAGCTTGTCTGGCGGCCTCAGGGTTTGGTGTGGATGACCGCGTTGCGATCGATCACCACCACCAGCATCCAGTTCAGGTGAGGCAATTTGGCGAAGGCGACCAATCTGGGGCCGTCGGCGCTTTGTATTTCGATGGCTCGTTTGGCGGAGATCACGCCTTTTCTGGCACCTGCGACAAAAGACGACAAAACAGGGATCAGATCATCGATGCGTTGCAGATTGAATCCGTCTTTCCACCGGGCGGGATCGAATGATTGGTGCGTGTCCAAGATGATTCGGCCGTCATCTCGCAACAAGAGGCCTCGGGCGCTCCCGCCCGTCGAGCCGGTGAATTCGGAGACCGTCCGTTGGAGTTTCTGCATGCTCATTTCGATGCCCACCACGCCGCGCATGGTTTGGTCGACATGAATTGTCGTCGCGCATGTCAGCAGCAGACCTCGACCTCCTGAGTCGATGTGGGGATCGGTCCAGATGGTTATGTTTTTTCCTTGGGACGCGGCCTGGAGGTACCAGGGGCGCTTGGTGGGATCGTATTCGGGTTTGTTTTTGAAACGCCCCGCGCCGGGAAATGAAATCAGGGCACCACTTTCGGTGCCGAAGACGATGTAGAGCACGTCTTCGTTCGTGCGTAGCATGTGGGCTGCGAGGTAGCCCAGTCGGGCCACGCGGGCCGCTTCCTTCAGTGCGTGGTGACGGGCTTGCTGCTGTTGGGCCCAGGGTGCGAGTTTGACCACCGCATGCTCCAGCGACACATCGTAGCCGTATCGGGGATCTGGACGCATGTTCGCCGGGCGCATCGTGGCCTGTTGGTAGTCCTCGTCCAGATAGAAACCATCTCGGCCAGCCGCCGTGCGGTTTGCAAAGGGGAGGCGATGGGCTTTGATTCCGAGCATGCGTTCGGCTTGATTTCGGTATTGCATGAGCGCTTGTTCGATGGACTGCAAGTGCAAGTCCAGCAATTCGGCTCGGGCCGCGACCGCCTGGGAGAGCATGCGCTGTTGCATGTTCTCGGTGTCTTGTTGACTCTTGCGGGCCATTTCCCGCTGCGACTCGGCCAATTGCAGGTTTTCCAGGGCCAGGGTCCGCTGTTGGAGGACCAACATGGATACGGCCAGGCCCACGGTCAGCAAGAGTAGAACCACGCCCCGGAACACCCGGCGGTGGCGTTGTTCTCGCCGGATGACCTCGTCCTGAGCGCCTTGCTGCTTCTCGAGCTCCTTGCGGAATCGTTTTCGCCTCCGTTGCCAGCGGGCTCCTTCCTTCGCATCTTCGCTTAGTTTTTTTTGATTCTCGAACATCTCCAGGTAGGAGCGGGCCAAGGTCAAATCTCCCTGGTCCAGGGCCAATTGGATTTGGAAGCTGGTGGCCGAGAGCAGGGTTCTTACGGCTTCTTCGTTCTCCGGCCAAAGGGACAGGGCCTGCCGCAAGCCACCCATGCATTCGCTCAGTTGGCTGTAGGCCTTTGCGGCTTGTCTATTGCCAATGGAGTGGAGTTGGGTTTCGTCTCCCACGGAGATAGTCCATGTCTCCTTCAGCAGATCCAGGCGATCCTTGGCGTTGGCGGTGATGGCCAGGCTTTCGGCGTGGCCCATGTACTGCCTGAGCTCGGCTTGAAAGTCCTTTACCTGCTGGTAGCGGTCCTCTTGTTTGGCGGCCAGTGCTTTGCAGACGATGCGCGACACCTCGGAGGTGATTCGGGGATCCGGACTGATCTTTTCGGGCGGGTCGATCTCGCCACGGGCCGCATGTTGTACGGCGGCCATGACGCTTTCGCCCGTGTGGGGCGGCTGGCCTGTGAGCAAGCGGTAAAGGATGCCGCCCAGAAGATAGATGTCCGTGGTCGGGCCGAATTCGGTCATGTGACCAAGGGCCATTTCCGGTGCGAGGTAGGCCGGCGTGCCCACCAGTTGGGCCTTGCGGCTCGGGTCGAGTTTGTAGGGGTTTTGGTCTCCGAAGGCCATGGCCAAGCCCCAGTCCATGACCAGCACCTCGCCGAAAGAGCCCAGCATGATGTTTTCGGGTTTTAGATCCCTGTGGATGAAGCCCTTTTCGTGGCCGTAGGCGACAGCGTCAGCCACGCTGAGCAGAATGTTGAGCTGATCCTCCAGGCTCATGGCCTTCGATCTCGCCTCTACCTTGCTGCGCTCCGCCCGATTGCGCACCCGCTCGGGATTTAAAAGTTCCTCCCAGCTGATGCCGGCGACTTGCTTCATGGTGAAGAAGAGACGGCCCCGATCGTCCTTGGCCAGGGCATGCACGGGCACTACGTTTGGGTGGTCGAGGCGGGCGGTGATGACGGCCTCGTTGGCAAATTGTTCCAACTCGGCCTGGGTGGTCGCGGCTGAGTCGGAAGAGATCTTGCGCGCGACCTTGATGGCCAGATTCCGGCCCAATGATTTTTGTCTTGCGGCGCAGACTACGCCCATGCCTCCTCGACCCAGGACTTTTTCTACGTCGTAGCTTGGGTGTTCGAAGGCCTCGCCCATTTCCATCTCGCCCGTGTCGTCGAAATGCATCTGCTTGCCCTTGTGAGCCAGACTTTCGATGGGAATGTGCACGGTGTCCGTGGGCTTGAGGGTTGCGCAGTGCTTGTCCTCGGGCATGATGGAGGCGCCCACGTCCATCGACTGGCTGCGCTGGATGGTCTGCTCAAAGGCAGGGGGAAGGAATGGCTTCTTGTTTTCCGGCTGGTCGCTCACCTGTGGTGCCCCCGCTATGGATCGGTTCTGTTTACAGGAAGATGAAAGTGACGGCTACGAATATGGGGACCAAGATGGCCACGCTCCATATCATGAAGCCGAAGAAGCTGGGCATCTTCATCCCCCGTTCTTCGGCGATGGCCTTGACCATGAAGTTGGGGGCGTTGCCGATGTAAGTCATCGCCCCCATGAACACGGCACCCAAACTGATGGCGATCAGCAAGGTCTCGCTGACCCCGGTTTGGGCCACCTGCACGGCTCCGGGCTCTAGCCCCAAGCCCTGGGCCAAGGCGAAAAACACCACGTAGGTGGGGGTGTTGTCCAAAAAGGAACTCAAGCCGCCGGTGGCCCAGAAAAAGCTCTCCGGGCTGGTCACGCCCAATTCAGCGCCGCGCGCTTTCAGGATCAAGATGGCCGGGATCATGGTGGCGAAAATGCCGACGAAGAGGACCGCGACCTCGATGATGGGATAGAAGGTGAATTTGTTTAGCTCGCGGTATTCTCGTCGCGTGAGCACCCAGCTGGCCGCGGCCAAGGCCACCAACACCCCTTCGCGCAAGGGAAAGGCCTTGAAGGGCAAGTAGTTTTCGTTCAGAAAGGCCACGGAAAGAACGACGCCGACCAGCAAGGGCGTGTTGGCCCACGCGCCTACGATGCGGGTGGGTTTGACTTCCAGCTTGTCGGCCTCGAGTGCCGCGATGGGCTCTCGGGTGTACATTACGGTATCGAAGATGAAGTACAGCAGCAGCAATATGCCCACCACGGCACCCCATTCGGGGAGGAGATTGAAAGTCCACTCGAAGGGCACGCCCGCAAGATAGCCCATGAACAAGGGAGGGTCGCCCAGGGGCGTGAGGCAGCCTCCGATGTTGGCCACCAGGAAGATGAAGAAAATCACAGTGTGCAAGGTTTTGGTCCGCTGACTGTTGGTTTCCATCAGGGGCCGGATGAGCAGCATGGCCGCGCCGGTGGTGCCCATGAAGCTGGCCAAAAGGGCACCGATGGCAAGAAAGCCCGTGTTGACCAGGGGCGTGGCTCGGAGATCGGTCTGGATCACGATGCCGCCGGAGATGACGAAGAGGGCGGCCAGGAGGATGATGAAGGAGATGAACTCCTCACCTGTATGCAGCACCGAATGGTAGTCAAGGTACAGGAACATACCAATGACGGGCAGGCCCAAGACGGCCGAGACGATGAGCTTGTTGCGATTGGGGTGCCACCATTTTTCGGCGGCCAAAGGCATAATGGCGATGCACAGCAGCATGACCGCGAAGGGCGCTATCCACCAGAGCGCCAAGGTCTTGCCGATGGGTTCGCCGCCTTCGCTTGCCAAGACGTCCGGCGCAAAAAGAAACAGCGCGATGCCAGTCAGAGTGAGCAAGAGGTCGCGGATGCGCATGGATCCTCCATGGTTTTTGCTGCTTGGTTCTACTTCAGTACGCCGTGTTTTTTACCGACCTTGATGAAGGCCTCGACGGCTTTGTCCACATGATCAAAGCTGTGGGCGGCCGAGAGCTGGACGCGGATGCGGGCTGCTTCCCTGGGTACCACCGGGAAGAAGAAGCCAACCACGTAGATGCCTTCGGCCAGCATGTCCTTGGCCATGGCGGCGGCCAGTTTGGCGTCGCCGAGCATGATGGGGACGATGGCGTGGTCGCCGGCTTTGATCTCAAAACCAGCCTCTGACATCTTTTTGCGGAAGCGCAGGGTGTTTTCTTCCAGCTTGTCCCGAAGCGCCGTGGTCTCGGTGATCATGTTGAAAGCCTTGATGGCGGTCATCACGATGACCGGGGCCAGGCTGTTGGAGAACAAGTAGGGTCGCGAGCGCTGGCGCAATTTCTCCACGATTTCTTTGCGCCCGGAGGTGAAGCCGCCGGAGGCACCGCCCATGGCTTTGCCCAGGGTGGAGGTGACTATGTCGATGCGGCCCAGCACGTCGCAGTACTCGATGCTGCCCTTGCCGCGCTTGCCCATGAATCCCGTGGCGTGGCTGTCGTCCACCATGACCAAGGCATCGTATTTGTCGGCCAGGTCGCAGATTTTTTTCAGCGGCGCGACGGTGCCGTCCATGCTGAACACGCCGTCGGTGGCGATCATGCGGTAGCGCTTGTCTTGTGTTTTTTTCAGGATTTCTTCCAGCTCATCCATGTCGGCGTTGGCGTAGCGATGTCGCTCTGCCTTGCACAGCCGCACGCCGTCGATGATGGAGGCGTGGTTGAGCTGATCGGAGATGATGGCGTCTTCTTTGGTCAACAGGGTTTCGAACAGCCCCCCGTTGGCATCGAAGCAGGAGGAATAGAGGATGGTATCTTCCGTCTCCAGGAATTCAGTGATCTGATTTTCGAGTTGCTTGTGAATGTCCTGGGTGCCGCAGATGAAGCGCACCGAGCTCATGCCGTAGCCATGACTATCCAAGCCCGCTTTGGCCGCTTCGACCAGGGAGGCATCATCGCTCAAGCCCAGGTAGTTGTTCGCACAGAAATTGATGACGTCCGCACCGCTTTCTACCTTAATATCGGCGTTCTGCGGCGTGGTGATAAGCCATTCTTCTTTGTACAGCCCGGCATCTCGGATTTCGGTGATTTCGGTCTTTAGATCCTGCTTCATTTTTCCGTACATGTTTATTTCCTCCAAAGAAGGGTTCCTAAGGTTTCTGCTGCTCCAGGCAAAAGGCAGGCGCATTGTAGCCGCGCCGATTCGGGTCGTCAAGACAGCATGGAGGCAAAAGCAGCGATTTTGAGATCCTTGACAGATAGGGCCCTGATGGCCAGAATGAACACCTCATTGGCTTGTGTCGTCACAATGGGACATGGGAACAAAAGGAGAACAAAATGCGAAAATCCCTACCCTTTCTTATTGCTGTCTTTATGTTTATGGTCGCCCCGCAGGCCAAGGCCGATTTTTTCTCCTTTGGCCTGGATGCCCAGGGGACTTATACCCGCTTGGATAAAATTAGTTTTTCGAACGTGTCGGACCCCGTCACTCTGGATGGATTCGGCATCGGCGTGAGTGGTAAGCTTCAGATTCTCTTCATCACCGCCATCATCGATTATCAGCATTTATTGGACGGTGCCGACTACATGCACGCCGGTTTGGGCACGGGTTTCACCTTCGGGGCCCTGCCTTTGGTGGACCTCTATGTCCGTGGATCCTTGGGATTAATGCTTCTGTCCGCTGATGTCGGCGGCTTCGACGCTCCTACAGGTGCCGGGAAGATCTCGCCTCCCGAAGTGGGCTTTCAGGTTCGTGGCGGGGCCGGCATCGAGATCCCGTTTCTGGGCGATTTCTTTGCCTTCGGCCTGGGCGTAGACGTGGGTGCCCATGCGATCACGGGCAATTGGGGTTACGATTTGAGCGTTAATGCCCACCTGGGCCTGCGGATTTAACGACAGGTTCTGCCGTTTTACCGCTTGATCTCCTTCAGTTTGCGGTTGACTTCGCCCCTCGATTTTTCTAGATTACGATACAGCTTGTCTTTTTTAGTCAGGGGTTGCCACGATGAAATTATCCAAGTCTTCAGAGCTTGCCATTCATGGCTTGTATCAATTGGCGGTCACTCGGCCGCGTCAACTCTTGGTCTCCGAGATGGCTGGCGCCCAGAAGGTATCCACCAGCTATCTGGCCAAGGTTTTTCAGAAGCTGGCGCGCAAAGGAATTGTCAACTCCACACGCGGTAAGCGAGGTGGATTCTGCCTGGCGCGAAGCCCGGAAGAGATTACGGTAGCGGATGTGGTGCGGGCGGTGGAGGCGGAAGAGCCTTTGTACGATTGTCTTTCCGCGGTTCGAGGCTGCGAGGCAAGGCCGAGTTGTTTGCTGCGACAGCGCTTTTTGGAAGCCGAGGAAGAACTTTTTTCAAATTTGTCTCATACTTCCTTGGCCGATTTGTTACATTCGGGCAATGGAGAGCGGGACGCCTGGCAGGTTTGACCAAGGAGTGGAGTCATGGATAAGTATATTTGCAGCGTTTGTGGTTATGTCTATGAACCGAACAAGGGCGATCCAGACAACGCAGTGGCGCCGGGTACTTCTTTTGAGGACATTCCCGATGAATGGCTTTGCCCGCTTTGTGGTGCAGACAAGACATTGTTTGAGAAAACCGACTGAGCGATTCAGGGGGGTTGGCGGCCTCGCGTTGTTCTGCGTGATGCTGGTATGCCTGCATGCTTCTCCTGCCCTGGGCGGGAGTTTGCCTGAAGAATCCGAAACGGGTGTTGAGCCTCTGCTCTGGGTGAGTCCTGTTTTTTTGGGTCAGAATCTGGGCGCAGCCGAGTTGGCCTCGGTGGAGCAGGCCATGCATCAAGCTTTTGCCAAGGTGCCTGGCTTGGAGATCCGTGATGCCAGGCGAGCAGCGATGGGAATGGACGCCCCCCCCAAAGGACTTTCCGCGGATTTGAATCGGGCGGCCAAATATCTACAAGAAGGGCAAGAGCACCTGCTGAACCTGAATCTCGACGAAGCCTTTGAGGCTTTTCAAAGTGCGCGAGTCACCTATCGTCGCCATTTGGCTTGGTTGGAAGACTCTGATCCCTTGTTGCATTCACTTCTAGGTTTGGCCGAGGTTTTTGCTACACAAGGTGATAGCCAGGCGGCGCTTATGGCCTATGGGGAGCTATTGGTTTTGTCGCCGGGCTATGAGCCGGCTCGGGGCCTGCTGCCTGACAAGTATATGTCTTTGTTCGAGCAGGCACGGGAGCGAACCGAAAAAGCGGAAAAAGGGGGGCTGGTTATTGAAACACGTCCCCCTGGCGCTCGCGTGATGCTGGATGGTTTGAACCTGGGCAAGACTTTGGTTATCAAGGAGGGATTGACCGCGGGTTTACATGGGCTTTGGGTCCAGTTGGATGGATTTGCCAGCGTTCGGCGGATCATCGAGATCCAGGCAGGAGAAAGCTATCCTTTGGACTTGGAGTTGGAGCCTCTGGATTTGACGCCGGACATTAAGGTTCTGCGGGAGGCCCTGGCCAAGTCGAGCGATCGAGATGGTGTCTTGGTGCATGCAAGGCGACTTGCCACTCGTGCCGGTGTTCGGGCTGTCGTGCTGAGTCAGTTGAGCCGACTCCCGCAGGGAAGATTGGTGCTCACTTTGGCCGTGGTCACCAATTCTCTGCGACCGCCGACGCTTATGGGTGTGAGGTGGCCCAAAGCAGGTGAGGTTGAGCCCGTGGCCCGTAGCTTGGCCTGGAAGATTCTTTCGACTCTGGGGGGGGCTCGAGAAACGGGGCTTCCTGTCGGTCTTGGGCTGCAATTCAATCAGGGCCGGTTGCTCGGTGCCTTGCCGGCCGCTCCTCGGATCGTGAAGGTGCCTCAAGTTATCCATCGACCCTTGCCCGCGGATCCCCCGGTGGGGATCATGCCGGGTGAAGACCGGGAAGGCCTCCTGGCCCCGCAGGGCAAGAAGGTTCCTATCTGGGGCAAGTGGTGGTTCTGGACCGGTCTGGGGATGATTGTGGCAGGGGGTGTGGCGACAACCCTGGTCTTAACTCTGGGCCCTGAGATTCGAACGGAATACGACCCAGACCTCGTCAGAGTACAACTGGTGCGAAGCCCATGATTCGGATGACTTCCATATATTTGGTTTGTGCGCTTGTCATTTCTGCCTGCGGCACGGAAGTGGAAAGAATCCCCGGCAGGGAGTGTTCGCTTGCCTTGTTTGTGCATACGCCGCCGAATCAAGACGCCTTTGCCGGTGTGCATGAGTTGCGTGTGCAATTGTTTCGGCCCGATGAGGAAACGGTGATTCGTCGGGTTGACCCCAGTGCTACCGAGTTTGTGTTGACCGCCTCACCTGTAGAGGGTGCCAGTCTTTTGCTGGAAGGATTGGACGCAGTCGGGACCGTTTTGGCAAGTGGCCAGAGTGCGCCTTTTGATCTGCTGCCTCAGGCTGCAGCTGAAGTGCATCTACTTTTCGCACGAAAGGGCGAGTTTGCCCGGCTCCTGGGTACCTTGGCGGCTGGGCGTTTCGGGCACAGCCTGACCGCTTTACCGGATGGGCGGGTTTTGGTCATGGGCGGGGCTTCCGAGGGAGATATTGACTCACCGTCCGTTTTTGTGGGGCCAGAAATTTATGACCCCAGGACCCAAAGCAGTTGTGCAATGCTCGGTTCTGCTTGCCCCATTTTTTCGGGTGCTGATTTGAGATTCGGCCATACAGCGACAGCGACTGATCAGGGAAAGGTCGTCATTTTTGGAGGCTATGACGAAAACGGAAATACGGAAAACAGCGTACTTGTTTTTGAGTATGAGGCGGACGCTTTTCGGAAAATACAAAATATCGACATCACGAAGGTCGTGCCCAGGGCACACCATGCGGCGGCGCAACTTCTGGTTTATGACGAGCCAAGTGGTGAAATGCGTGACAGCATTTTGTTCGCGGGTGGGGAGAAAAACGGCGCTTCAGCACCTGAGGTGCTGTCGAGTGTGTTGCTGTTTGATACCCGCACGGAGATTTTCACCAGGACGGATTTGAGTTTGAGTCAGGCCCGAAGCAAGGCCATCGCAACAACCTTCGGCCCGGAATCGGATCTCGTCTTGCTGAGTGGAGGAGAAAACGAGCAGGGCCTGGTCGGGCCGGTGGAGCTATTTCGTGGCGGTGAGTTCATCGACTGGCGTACCGAAGGAAGTGGGGCCGGAACAGATTTGCACAGCATGAGGACCCATCACTTGGCCTTGTCTTTCGAGGGAGGCGTATTGGTTGTCGGTGGGGATGACGGCGAGCTCAGCTTGGATGCGCCGGAGTTGTTTTTCTACGGTGGTGACTTGGGGACCGGCATGTTTTCTTTGGATGTGGCCTCATCGCCGCCGACTCATACAGGAAGAAGGAGCCCGCTGGGGGTCGTCCTGGAGTCGGGAGCCGTGTTGTTGGCTGGCGGGGAGACCCTAGGGGCAGGGGAGCGAAATTGGACAGATTCCGTGGAGTGGCTGGTGCACCAGGCCGGCTCTCAGCAGGTGGATTATATTGAAATGGACGAACTTCCCGGTGCCAGATCCTTTATGGCCTGGTGCGCACTGCCTGGTGGTGGGATACTCTTGGCGGGTGGCTTGACCTTGGGAGTCGGTGGACCCGTGTCAAGCGGTGAAGTTTGGTATTACAACCCCTGAACAGGTGGCTGGAAGATGAGATCACTTCGAGATTTCATGAAGGTGGTGACGACCCTGAGCCAGGATGAGTTCGTCGAGCAGTTTCCTCATCCGATTCTCATGTTTACTGAGCAACCGGGAGCCTTAGACGGGTTTGTGCATACCCAATTGACTGAACCCACGGAAGGCGTTGAGCGGATCGATCGGTTTTCGTCTATGTTGTTGGGCTTCCATATCGTCTTGCCCAACCCCAAACCCAGCGCCGATTTCCCGCGCAAAGCCTTTGTGGGACGCGATCCCAAGCGAGACTTCTACATTCCTCACTCGACGGTCTCCACGCGACATGCTTGTCTGTTTTTGGATGATACCGATGATGCCTACAAGTTGGTGGACTCGGGTTCCACCAATGGCACCCATTTGCGAGGGCGAGAGTTGACGGCGGGTGAGCCCATTCGTATTTTCGATGGGGATGTGATCACTTTCGGCATGGTGGATTGTTTGTTTTTTTCATCGGAAGGTGCATATCGGTTCATGCGACAATATCGCCTTTTTCGTCAGGTGATGGATAGGGACTGAGGAGAGAAGATGCCCAAGATCAAGATGGATCGTTCCCATGGCCTGTCCATGGAGGACGCTCGAAGCAAAGTGGAGAATTTGGCCGCTGATCTGGAAACCCGCTATGGCATCAAGAGCAACTGGTCCGGGAACAAAATGAATTTCAAAAGGACCGGAGTGAAGGGTCATGTGGAACTTGCAGACGGCAAGGTTTCCGTGCTGGTGGATTTGTCCATGATGCTGGCGCCACTAAAAGGCAAAGTGGAGGCGCGGCTGAAGCAGAATCTGGAAGAGGAATTCGCCTGTTAGTGGCATTTACGAATCGTTTTTTGATTCGTTAGTGCCACGTTATGCAGCCAGGTGTTGTTCGAGGCTATTTTGGCCCACTTGGGTATAAAAGCGGGTGAACTCAATTCCAAATCCGCCCTGGCGCTCCAGGGCTCGGCTTGAGAGGCCGACGCGTCTGACGCGGCCGGTGATCATGACGGTGCAAGCAAGATGGGGCAGTTCGATGTTGATCGTGACGCTATCTGCCAAGGTCGGCGTACAAGGCCCCACCAGGTAAGCGCCACTCTCGCTCAAGTCAAAGAGGTCAACCTGCATGTATTCACCACGATATTTCAAGGTAGCGTCCAGCATGCGACGATCCCGATATCCTGTGCGTCGGTTGGACATGTTGGCCTCCTGATATTCGATCATGGTGCTACTTTATCCCACAATAGATTACATGTCAACAAAGAGACCACATTATCCCTTGTGAGGCTGGTATGAGTGATGGCGGTTTGAAGCCCAAAGCGGTGGTGCTGCTGAGTGGTGGTTTGGATTCGACGACTTGTTTGGCCCTGGCGATTGAGCAAGGATTTTCGACCTATACCTTGGCCTTTGACTATGGTCAAAGGCATGATCGCGAGTTGGAAATGGCCGCCTGGCAGGCACAAGCGCAAGGATCGCTTGAGCATATCGTGGTTTCTTTGGATATGCGGAAAATCGGTCGCAGCGCTTTGACGGCGGACATCGAGGTGCCGAAGCATGAAGAGCAAGGCATACCGGCGACCTATGTGCCGGCCCGAAACGCGGTTTTTCTGTCTCTGGGCCTGGCCTGGGCCGAAGTATTGAGGGCGCCGAATTTGTTCATCGGGGTCAATCAGGTGGATTTCAGTGGCTACCCGGATTGCCGAAAAGATTTCATCGAAGCCTTCGAGCGCATGGCCAACCTGGCCACCCGCATGGGCACCGAGGGGGAACGCGTTCGCATCCACACGCCGCTTCTCGAGTTGGACAAAGCCGAAATCGTCCGAAGCGCCAGCCGCTTAGGCGTCGACTTGGCCCAAACGCATACTTGCTATGATCCAAGTCCGGAAGGGCTCTCTTGCGGCACCTGCCCCAGTTGTCGTTTGCGGCTAAAAGGTTTCGAAGAAGCGCAGGTTCAAGACCCGATCCCCTATGAATCCAATCCCCTATGAATCCAATCTGTAGTCACAATGGAACGATCGGCTCCGATCGCAGGGCGTAGGTTATACTGCGAATCGGAAAAAACGTAGCACAGAGCTACAATACGAAGGGAGCC
>JAFCZJ010000039.1 GCA_019314375.1 Deltaproteobacteria bacterium
TACGCTTCTTCACGATCGGCTCCCTTCGTATTGTAGCTCTGTGCTACGTTTTTTCCGATTCGCAGTATAACCTACGCCCTGCGATCGGAGCCGATCGTTCCATTGTGACTACATACCTGGCACGCTTCTGTAACCAATACGGGCGGGCATAAAGTAGTAGTAGGGGCGGGGTTTATCCCCGCCCGTGTTTTTATGGGATTTCGATACCCTTGCGTTCAGCTCGCAAAGTCTTGGACTTGGGGTCGATGCTGTAACGCACCTGAAAAATTCTGCCCAGCAGATCCTCTTTGGGCACCGCTCCGAAATCCCCAGAATCCTTGGCATGCAATCGGTTGTCACCCAACAAAAAGACGGATCCTTCGGGCACGGTCTGATCCAACTTGCGCCGAACCCTGAGATCCGGCGACTGACAAATACGCCAACGCCGCTCAGCGAAGCCCTCTTCCGCCAGACTGCAAGTGACCGTGCGCCATTGTCCATCGGCCCTTCGCCGCTCGTAATCCACGTTATCGAAAACACCAAGTTGTAAACTCTTGCCGTCCACGCTCAAACCATCAGGCCCTAACACGACCCGCTGGCCCCCGGTGGCCACCAGGCGCAAAACGCGCAGCGTCTGCTTGTCTAAGGGATCGACTACGGCCACCAAATCGCCAGGAACCAAAGCCTCCTGGGTGGCGCTGCGCCGATCCAAACGAAGCCGGTCACCCATGAGCAGGGTTGGGTGCATGCCGTCGGACATCAGAGGCAAGGTGGTCACCAGGCGCGTGCGCACCAGGTTAAACATGCCGAAAGTGGGACCCATGCCCGCCACCAACCAAACCAACAAATAAAAATACCAAAGGTTGTATGACTTGAGTTGATAGTCGTCGCCGGCCCGCCGGGCAGCAAAAACCACATGCACGGAAGAAGCCAAGAGAGCCAGAACAAAAACGCTCACGGCCGCCCGGGATGCACTCTGCAATTCCCAGCCCCCACCCACGAAACCCGCAAAAAAGACCACCCAGCCCGAAAAATGGAGCAGCAGAAACAACAAGGCCCACAGCGGTCGGCCACAGTACAACTGCCCCAAACCCGGCAGGGGAAGATTCAACAAGACGGCGGTCACGCTCGAACGCGCTTTGCTCATGATTTCTCCTCGGCGCATATTGTGGCCCGAGCGCGGCATCAAGTCGAGCAGAATTGCTAGTGTCCATGCAGTGAGATAGGTTGACCCCCATGCGCGCCGCCTTCGCCGCAGCCTATTTTTTCTCAGCCCTTGCAGCACTCAGTCTGGAGATGCTCTGGATCCGGGCCCTCGCCTTGCGCCTGGGATCCACCGCCCTGGCCAACGCGCTGGTCTTAGGAAGCTTCATGGCGGGCCTGGCCGTCGGTGCCCTGGTCGCCGGATGGTGGGCGCGAAAAGATCGACATCCAGCCAGAACCTTTGGCCTGGCCCAATGGCTTGGCGCCGGCCTGGCCTGGCTACCCATGGCAACCTGGATTCACGACCCCTGGACGGCCGCGGGCCTGGTGCTTTTGGCCAGCGCACCCTTGGGTGCCTGCTTTGCCCTGGCCGGGGTCAGCCGGGCAAACGACGGAAGCAAACGTGGCGCAGGCCTGGGACGACTCTGGGCCCTCGATGCCGCGGGCGCCGCCGCGGGCGTCTTACTCACCGGACTCTTCGGCATCTGGCTTTTCGGCATGCAAGCCTGCCTCCTCCTGGCCACGGGCATCAAGGTGGCAGCCGGCTGCATCGGCCTGCTACAAGACCGACTACAAAACAACCTGCAAGACCGACTACAAAACAACCTGCAAGACCACCTGCAAGCCAGCCCGCAAGACCAAATCCGCCCAGGGCCGACCTCAAGTCCACCGCAGACAACGCAGCGTCATCGCCCGGCCTGGCCCCTGCTTATGACCGCCATGGCCCTTGGCTTCAGCATCCTGGGCGCCGAACTGCTTTGGTCTCGTCTCCTGTCTTTTACTCTGTACCGCGGCTCGACCACCTTCGCCATGGCCACCATGCTCGCAAGTGTACTTCTGGCCTCCGCCGCGGGTGCCCGATGGGCGTCCCAGGCAGCCAAGAAGGAAACGAGTCACGGGCGCGCCCGCATGAGTGCTTTGCTCGCGAGCCTTTGCTTGCTTTCGTCTCTTGCCCTGCTGCTCTTGGCCGAGCCCGTGCCGGGAGAAGCCGTCTTGACGCCCATCGATCTCCTGCTCACGCTCGCGGTCTGCGCCCCCGCCGCCTTTTTCTCGGGCGCGGTCTTCGCCTCTCTTTGCGCTGCCGCCAAAAGCGACGCGGGCAGCACGGCGGGCTGGATGCTCGGTGCCAACGCCATCGGTGCCATGTTCGGGGCCTTCTTGGCGCCCCTGGTCTTGGTGCCGATCCTGGGCCTGGGCTGGAGCCTGATGGCCCTGGCCGCTTTGCCTTGGGCTGCAAGTTGGATCTTGGAAGACGGACCGGCCCGTTCTCGCTGGCCTCGCTGGTTTTTACGAGCGGGCCTTTTGCCCCTCGGCCTGGCCCTCGGCCTGGCCGGACCGACCTGGACGCGACACTTGGGCAAGGTGCTTTTTTACCATGAGGGCCCCGACGCCTCGGTGGCCGTGGTCGAGGATCCGCCCGGCATCAAACGCTTATTCGTGGACGGCATCGCCGTAGCCGGCACGGATTTGGCCCTGGCCACCGACCAACAAATGCTCGCCCATCTACCCGTTATGCTGCATGGCCATGTCAAACAGGCATTAACCGTGGGCTTCGGCGCCGGCGGCACCTCCCAGGCCCTGCTGAAGCATCCCGCCCTGGAGGTCGACTGCGTAGAAATCGCCGAAGGTGTCCCCTTGGCCGCCCCCTGGCTGACCGAGGTCAACGGCGGCCTGCCAACGCGCCCCGAAGCCCGCTTCCACCTGCACATGGCCGACGCCCGACGCTTTCTTGAGCAAAGCGACAAGCGCTGGGATCTGATCCTCAACGACTGCACGGACCTGGCCTACCGCTCCGACGCCTCGCTCTACACCCAGGAATTCTTCACCCAGATAGCAGCCCACCTGCACCCACAGGGCCTGGCCGTAGTCTGGGTTCCCCTGCGAGGTCAGCTGCCACATCCCAGCCTGCAAGCCGTCGTGGCTGCCTTCACAAAGGTTTTCCCTCAAAGCAGCCTTTGGGTTTTTGACGCCTTCCCCACCCACTTCGGCCTGCTCATGGGCAGCCAACGTCCTCTCACCCCCAGCTGCAAATCCTTTCAAATGCAGGCCTGGCCCAAAGAAGTCCGCTCAGACTTAGAAGGCCTCGGCCTGGCCGACCCGACCCGTCTCTTGAGCTCCATGCATTTGGACGACAAGGCCCTGCGCGCATTCGCCTCGGGAGCCCTTGCCCATTCAGACGATCGCCCCGTGGCCGAATATTTGGCCGCCATGGATTCAGCCGACGACGCCAGCACCTACGAGCCACAACCCGCGCCCCTGCGGGTAAGCTGTCAGGACCCCAAAATGCGGCACCAACTCGGCCTGCGCCTCGCCGCACGCCCCTGGCTCTTGGCCGGCCACCAAGCCTGGAGCGCAGACGATCCGAAGACCGCCCGCCGAATGATCATCGGTGCCCTCCGCCAGGATCCAAGCGACCCCTTGCTCCGACAGCTCCTGGGCATGCAAGATCTCGGGCCCGGTCTCCAGCAGCTCATGGCCAATGAACCCCTCACTGCCGCAGAAACCCTGAGAAAAGCCCCAAGTTCACCAGAACGAGATTACCTCCTGGCACTAGCCTTGCTGGACTCAGGTCAGCCAAAAAAAGCCCTGCCCTTAATCAAGGAACTTGCCTCCCACCTCCCCCGAAGCCCCTGGGCCATAGCCCGCTGGCGAGCCACCTTGCCGGGTCCCTTGTCAGCCTGCACTTCGGCCTTGACGCTACCCAGTCTGTGATTAGATTGGCGCCAACACGGC
Source organism: Deltaproteobacteria bacterium (assembly GCA_019314375.1). Classification (GTDB taxonomy): domain Bacteria; phylum Myxococcota; class B64-G9; order B64-G9; family B64-G9; genus JAFCZJ01. The sequence goes on from JAFCZJ010000039.1 coordinate 3,916, forward strand.
GAGCGCCCGCCATTAACGGAGATTGGGTCACCATGAGTGATGCGGACGAGAAAAACGAGAAAAAGTCCGACAGGCTGTCCCCAAGAAGCCCACCTACATCGTGGAGCTTGAGCAACGCGTGGCCGATATGGAAGAACGGGCCCAGGAATTTCGGCAAGAAAGCCAGGCCGAAACCGAGGCGGTTCGCCAGCGGCTTGAGCGAGAAATGGATCAGCGGCTTGAAGTGGAACGAGCCCGGCTGGCCGAGCCTTTTTTGGAGGTGCTGGACAATTTCGAGCGACTTTTACAGGCGGGGGGCCAAGCGGGCGACCAGGCGGACACGGAGGCCACCCACCAGCAATTGCTGGAGGGCGCGCATCTGGTTCTCAAACAACTGGCCGAACGCCTGTCCGGACTTGGTATTACCGCCATCCCGGCCGAGGGTGAAGCCTTCGACCCCAACACCATGGAAGCCCTGAGCACCGCCCCCGTTGCGCCCGAACTGGAAGGCAGAGTCCTGATCGTGCTTCGGACGGGTTACGCACAGGGCGAACGCATCATACGACCCGCCGGCGTGCAAGTCGGCGTGGCGAAACAAGGATAATGTTTTGGCCAACGGCACCGACTATTACCAAATCCTGGGTGTGACCAAGAACGCCAGCGAGGCCGAGATCAAAAAGGCCTACCGCAAGCTGGCGGTGCAATACCACCCCGACCGAAATCAAGGCAGTCGTGAAGCCGAGGAGAAGTTCAAAGAGATCGCCGAGGCCTACTCGGTGGTCTCCGATCCCGACAAGCGCCAAATCTACGATCGTTACGGCAAAGAAGGCCTGAGGGGCGCAGGGGTCCAGCCCGACTTCTCATCGGTCGATGACATTCTTTCGAGCTTCGGGAATATTTTTGGCGATCTCTTCGGCTTCGGCTTCAGTGGTCGAGGCCGCGGCACCCGAGGGCCGGGGCGTGGTGCCGACCTGCGTTACGACCTCGAGATCAGTCTGGAAAACGCCGTATTGGGGGCCGAGCGAGAGCTGGAGTTAACTCACCCGGTGCATTGTGAGACATGCAAGGGCACAGGCGCCAAGCCAGGCACCGAACGCGAAGCATGCAAACACTGTGGCGGCACGGGCCAGCTTATCCAGAATCAGGGATTCTTCACCATGTCCCAGACTTGCCCCATCTGTCGGGGCCAGGGTTCGATGGTCAAAGAACCCTGCCCAGACTGCCAGGGCGAGGGCCGAGTCGAACGCAAACGCACGGTCAACTTGAACATCCCCCCGGGTGTGGACGAGGGCACGCGCATGCGCTTGTCCGACGAAGGTGAACCGGGAACGCGAGGCGGACCCCCCGGGGATCTTTATGTCTTTTTACACCTCGCCGACCATGAACTCTTCGTGCGGCAGGATAACGATCTGCACGCCGAGATGGCCATCGACTTTTCTCAAGCGGTCCTGGGCACCACGGTGGAGGTCCCTCTCATCGAGGGCACGCAAAAGATGGACATCCCCAGAGGCAGCCAGCCCGGCGACCTGCTGATGATCCGCGGCGCGGGCGTACCCAGACTGCGCGGCTACGGACGCGGCGACCTCATCGTGCACATCAAAGTCGAAATTCCACGCAAGCTCAAAGAGCCCCAGGAAAAACTCATCCGCGAATACGCTGAACTTTCGAAAGTAGACGTGGCCAAAAAACGCAAGGGCTTTTTTCAGCGCTTGAAAACCTGACGCAGAAAAAACACCAGACCCAAAGCCAGAAACAGAAGACCACCGTCCGCGGGGGATCCGCAGCCGCAACCGCGACTTGAGCCATTGCCCGTCTCCACCCAAGCCAGCGGATGCAGGTTCAAACGGGTGGCCAAATCCAAAGCGTCTGCCTCGTTGCCGCTGAACAAGTAAAAGGTCCAGTCCAGCCCAAGCTCGGGATCCAAAGTATCCGTGACGAAACGCAGCTCACCGGAACCCGGTACCACCGTGGCCCCCACGTGCACCGTGGCTGTGTACTTGATAAGCCACAGATGATCATCCAGGCCGATGAGGCCGTTGGCCAGTGGCAAGGTGATGCGCCCATCCTGGAAATCAAAGTTTAAAAATGGCCAATAGACCGCTTCATTTTCCAGTAAGCCAGGGGTGAGGTAGAAACCTTGCAGCGCCATGGGGAAGGCCACCTCGATGAGGCGCTCGCCGTCGGCCGGCGGGCCGGTCAGTATCCTGAGCCGGACCAAGCCCTCTTCATCTCCCACCTGTTGCCAACTCAAGATCACATCGCGTCCAGGTGCCAGCACCTCGAAGCCCTGGGCCTCGGTAAAAAGAGGTTCCACTGCGGTGAGCAGTTCTCCCGGCTTATCGTCGCTGTCGGATACGGTCCTCGAATAGGTGTCGATGCGCAAGAAGGCAGCCTGCCCAAGTTGGGCCAGCTCGTGCACGATCTGGAGGGCGCATGTTCGGGCAGCCTCGGCATGTGCCAAGCCATATTGCACCTCGCCCACGAAGGGATTGATGCCCGTGGCGTCGGAGACCTGGGCCAAAAGCACGTCCCGCCAACATCCGGCCAAGCGATCCTTTTGCTCGGCCACATCCTCCAGCCAGCCTTCGCTCAATGCGTGATCGGTCAGGACCTCGGCCACCTCGATCCAGTGCCTGGCTCGCACGTTGCCGGTCAAGACCTGGTTGTCCCGCTCGCACTGGTAGACCAAATCGATGAGCCCGCCGGCCCCCATCCATCGATGCATGCTGTCGGTGCTGGGCGGCTGCCAGGTGCCGTCCAAAATGGGCGGCAAGTCGGGCTGACTGAGTCCCTGCTCTTTGGCCCAGGCCACATATTCGCCGATGCTGGCGATGCGAAACCCTGCCGCTTCGGCTTCTTGCAGTTCCTGCTCGTACTCGGCCACCGCGCTGGGCACCTGCACAAAAACCGGCCCCAGATAAGGGTCCCGGCCATTGGTGGCCAGAAGCTCTCCATCGTCAAAGAAATTCCAACTCACCTCCACCTGTTCATCCGCGAAGGACCGGGCGCCGATGACCACGTCCATGCCGTCCAGTGAGTAGAGAGGCGCGGCCGACTCATAGCCATCAAGATGCTGATAACGAAAGAGATTCTTGGGCAGCACCAAAATCTTCCGGCCATGGGCGGCGGCCACGGGGCCCATGCCCACGCCGAACTGTCCCTCCTGACAAAAAACCACCGGCGAGGGCGTGATGCCGGCTTCAGCCCAGACTCGGTCCATCTCCTCGAAAGAGCGCTCAAGATCCAGTCGCGGATAGGCCAAAAAGAGCTGATCCGACCAGTGGAAACTCACCAACTCGACCTGACCCTGGCCAAGGAGCTGCTTGAGCTTGGCCAGCACGCCGGGGTGACGATCGAGCATGATCTGGACCATATATGCCTGCATTTCCAGGGTCACATGCCAATTCGGATGGGCCAAAAACAAGTCCAAAACCGGCTCGAAGCTCTCAATGATGATCAAATCCTGGACTGCTTCATCGCCCAAGTCGGCAAAGTCCGGATTGGAATCGTCACCGGAAGGAAAGCCCTGCAGTCCACCCGCGACATATTGCACGTTGAAATGAAACATGCTCAGGGAGAATTTTTCTTGGGCCTCGACGGTAGCGGCAAACAAAAAGAAAGCCGTAAGCAAACAAGGAAAAAACAGAGATTTCATGACAACTCCTCAGCTGGTGCTCCATGCTATCCGCTCGAAGGCCTTGGAATCAACAGCCCTTTTGCAATCTGACAACCATCCTTGCCTTCTTGTTATGCATGCCTATATTGACACCCTTGACGGAGAATTAAGATCACGAGAAGGAGAACAGGATGAGCGACACGACGGCGACCGACGAAGGACAAGAACAAGTACTGCAAGATGTGATCATTTTGGGCGGTGGCCCGGCCGGATTCGCGGCCGGCATCTACGCCGGGCGCGGACGCCTCAAGACCCTGGTCTTAGACGGCATGGGCGGCGGCGGGCAATTGAACACCATCGACACCATCGAGAATTTTCCGGGTCAACTTGAGGCGATCACCGGGCCCGACTTGGTCGACAAAATGCGGCAACAAATGGAGAAATTCGGCACCGAGATCACCTTCGATCAAGCCGAGAAAGTCACGGTCGACGATGACGCCCAGGCGATCACCGTCGAGGGCGCATACGGAAAATACAGGGGTCGCACGCTCTTGTTGGCCAGCGGCGCTCGCCATCGACATCTCAACGTTCCTGGCGAAGAGAAGCTGCAAGGTCGGGGCGTTAGCTACTGCGCCACCTGTGATGGGGCATTTTTCAAAGGCCAGCGAGTGGCCGTGGTCGGCGGCGGAGACACGGCCGTCAAGGAAGCCGTCTACCTGTCCAGGGTGGTGGATCACGTCACGGTCATTCACCGACGCGACCAGTTGCGGGCAGAGAAAGTCATTCAAGAAAAAGCCCTGGCCTCCGAAAACATCGACTTCCTTTGGGACTCAGTGGTGGAGTCCATCGAAGGCGAAGACGCGGTGACGGGATTAAAAATTCGCAATGTCAAAACCGAAGAAAAAAGCGAGCTCACCGTGACCGGGGTCTTCGTCTTCGTCGGTATCCTGCCCAACACGGACATCGTCAAAGGGCTGGTCAATCTGGATCCTTCGGCCTTCGTCGTGGTGGACGCCGATATGCGCACCTCCCATCCCCGTATTTTCGCCGCCGGTGATGTACGCTCGGGCTCGGTGCGACAAATCGCCTCCGCCGTGGGCGACGGCACCACCGCCATCCTCAACATCCAGGAACACTTAGACTCCGAAACCCCGCCCAGGGAGCAATCCTAGAATTCCGGGCGGGCATAAAGCCCGCCCCTACACACCTACACACCGATTGCTCCATGTAAACGATTTTCCAATTTCCGGGCGGGGATAAACCCCGCCCCTACACACCGATTGCTCCATGTAAACGATTTTCCAATTTCCGGGCGGGCATAAAGCCCGCCCCTACACACCACACACCCCTGCCGTAGGGGCGGGGTTTATCCCCGCCCGTGTGAGCCCCACGTAAAAAAGGACCGCCCCCGAATGGGGACGGCCCGCAATTTTTGACTTAAAATTTACTTCTTACATCTTGTTGCCGCATTCGGAGCAAAACTTGGTGCCAGGATCTTGTTCGGCACCGCATTTACCACACTTGGGCTTGGGGGCGGCCATGGGGCTGCCACAATCAGAGCAAAACTTGGCGCCCGGGGCATTGGCCGCGCCACACTTGGGGCAAGCACCCGGGGTGGGGATCTTCCCGCCGCAGTTGGGGCAAAACTTGGTGCCCGCGGGCACCTGGGCCTGACAACCTGGACAGGTCACCTGGGGCACCGGTGCCGCCGCGGGGGCTGCTTGGGCCGGCTGCTGCTGCTGGGCAGGTTGCATGGCCTGCGCCATCATGCCGGGCATCATCATACCCATGCCCAGGCCCACGCCGGCGCCCATGCCCGCGCTCGCCATGCCGCCGCCACCCTCACCGCCCTTGGCCGCATCGTGCATGGCCTGGGCGGTCTTGTACTTCATGTAGTCGTCTAAGTTACCCATGGCGGCCATGCCGGAGCGCTCGTCGATCTTCTTCTGCACTTCTTCCGGCGGCGTGATGGCGTTGACGATGAAATCTTCCACCGCCATGCCGTACTTGGCGAAATCATCCTTCAGTCGGGCCTTGGTACCGGCGCCAATCTCGTCATAAACACTCGCCAAATCGAAGACGCTTTTTACGTTCTCCCCCAGAAAATCCGTCAGGCGCCCGATGACCAAACCCTTCAAGAAATCGTTAATCTCGTCCGCGCTGAAGGTGCCCTTGGTACCCACAAGCGTGTTGACGAAAAGCTGGGCTTCTTCCACCTTGTAAGACATCATGCCGAAGGCTCGGAGCCGAACCAACTGCAGCTCGGTGTCCCGGAAGGGAATGGGCTCGCGGGTGCCCCACTTGATGTTGGTGAAAACCTTGTGGTTGATGAAATAAACTTCGGCCTTAAATGGCGTATCCCCACCGAAGGGGATGCTCATGACTTGCTGTAAGATGGGCAGATTGGCCGTGGTCAGGGTATGGCGCCCCGGACCGAAGGTATCCAAAGCCTTACCACCCCGGAAAAAAACCGCGCTCTGACTCTCTCGCACGATGACCTGAGCGCCCATCTTGAGATCCGCATCTCCGTCCTCGGGAAAACGCGAACAAATCAAATCACCTGTGTCGTCCAAGCTCTGTACTACTTCTATGGCAATACCCATGGCGTTATCTCCTCGCTATCCCGTCTTATTTCTCGGGGTCGCCGCCGAAAGTGCGCAGGATTTGCTCCCGATCATTCAGCGACTCATCCATGTCCCGAAGCATGCCGGCCAAATCCTTCAAGGCCGAGGTGATGGCGTCGTCATCATCCAGACCTTCCAGGCCTTTGACGGCTTCTTCGAATTCGCTGACCTTGGTGGCCAGTTTCTTGTCGAAGTCATGCACCTGGTCCAACTCTTTCACTTCGATTTTCTGACCAAGCCAACGCCCGGAAAAACCGTAGTTGGCGTAACGCACACGATTGGTCACCCTGCTCAATACCTGGGTGACTTTCTCGGCCGGCTTGAAGAGGTTCAGGTTGCCTCGATCGGTCAGCTCGACCTTGAAGTCGTCGTAACGCGATCTGGACTCTTTCAGTTTGGCGGTCAAGTACTCACGCAGGATCTTGTCCGTGTTGCGGCTTCCCTCCCGCTCTTTGTAACCTTTGTATCCGGGCAAAACTTTTTCCCAAAATCCCATCTCGTACCTCCTTGGCTGGGCCGGCTCTTTTCTAAGAAGCGCGGCCTGCGCTCGCTCTCGCCCGGACGAATCCGAAGACGACCATGACGATTACCCAAATGATGATGAAGGGCCAACTCTTCGAAAATGGGGGGATCACCCCCAAATTCGCCAACAGCCAGACCAAAAAAACGCCGGCCAGGCCCAAGCCCAATTCAATCATGCCGGCGACGGCCAAGCAAAAGCCCAAGCCCACCAACAAAATGGGCCAAGTTTGGCCAACGCTGTGATTAGAAAAATTATGGATCAAGGCCACCGCCACCACGGCAGCCAAAAAAACGACACCCACCAGGGTGCTCACCATCGATGTCTTACTTTGTCCCACCAAAAACGCTCCCGCATCCAAAGCGGCGAAAGGGCCCATCAATAGGCCCCGGAAATGAGTGGCTGCACGATACCAGCCGGTTAGAGGCCAAGTCAATAGCCCACAAGACGCACCGCTTTCTTGCAATCGCCCTTTGAACGCGATAGGAAAAGAGAATGTTCTGGCCGACCGCGTGACGAGGAAAAGTATCGTGGGCGCAAGCGACAAGCCATTCACGTTACGATTTTGGGGCACTCGGGGCTCGCTCCCCGCGCCTCGATCCACGACCATTCGCTATGGCGGCAACACGCCCTGCCTGGAAATACGAGTCGAAGACCGCATATTGATCTTTGACGCCGGCTCGGGCATCCGGCCTTTGGGCGATCGCCTGCTCAAAGAAAAAGACCCCGTCCAGGCCAGCATCTTCTTCACCCACTACCATTGGGACCACATCCACGGTTTTCCCTTTTTCTCGGCAGCCTTCAAGCAGGACAACCACTTTGTGGTTTACGGCGAGCCCCGCGGCTCCCGTAACGTCAAGGACATTCTTTCCGGTCAGATGGCCATGCCCTATTTTCCGGTACCCTTAGACGCCATGCGGGCCCGATTTTCTTTCCGCGATGTGGGGCCCGGATCAAGACTGCAAATCGGCCCAGCGGTGATGCGTACCGAATCCCTCAATCACCCGGGCCGCGCCCAGTCCTACCGAATCGAGTATGGCGGCAAGTCCATCGTCTACGCATCGGATACGGAACATGGCTTCAAGCTGGATGAGCGCCTGGTCCGCCACGCAGCTGGCGCGGACATTCTGATTTATGACGCCACCTACACCCCAAAAGAGTACAGGGACGGCAAACAGACCTGGGGTCATTCAACATGGGAAGAAGGAATCAAAGTGGCGAAGGCCGCAGGCGTTCGCAAGCTGCTGCTCTTCCACCATGAGCCTTCCAGAGACGATCGGGCGCTCGCGGCTATTGAAACCCTGGCCCGCAAAGAATTCCGTGCTTGTTCAGCCTCCCGCGAAGGCAAGATTTACGTACCGTAAGCAGGCCCGCTACAAAGCATAGCTTTCCAGATCACCCCTCACCTTGCAGGATTCGTTCATATTGGTGTTGTTGATGTAATCGACGGTCAAGTGGCCCTTGAGCACATAGTCATCGCTGAGTGGCGCGCCGTCCGGCAAGCCGCCGTCGGCCGTCTCCACGATGTTCTCCATCAAACCCCAAAAACTGTAATGGGCGGTGACCTCGGGAAACGTGAAATCGCTTGCCCCAAGCTGCATATTAAAACTGCCGCTTTCTTCTCCCTTGCAGAGCAAGCCATTGAGCACAACCATCATATCATCCTGAATGATGCGCAGGGAGATGGACTCATCACCCTGATCGCTCAACCAAACTTCCATCTGTCCACCAGCGATGGCCGGAATCTCCGTGTTGCCCACTGCGTAGGCAGTACCCTCACAGCCATCCTCCGCGGCCGTCAGCATGACGCGGTACTCCCCTGTGAAGTCGGGGCACTCGGTGCACTTAATGCATTCTTCCGAATCGCAGGCACCCAAAAAGAAGGCCGAAGACAGCATAAGAAGAAACAGCAGGCGTGCGTGATGGCGCATGGGTCAAGACTCCTTAGATATCAATCGAACAGGCCCCAAGTTAGGATTTCTAACCCCAAAAGTCAATCGCCCCACCCCTGATTTCCCAACAGATTGATCCGCCGACCAACTAAGGTATAATCACCTCGAAATGATAAAAAAGAAAACAGCCAAAAAAGCCACGACCAAAAAGGCCACGACCAAAAAAGCCACAGCCAAAAAGGCCAAAGCAAAAAAAGCCCTAACCAAGCGAGGCAAGGGCAGCTTGGCCGTGATGGACCCCCTGCAGCGCTACCTCAACGAGGTGGGCCGCTTCGATTTGCTCACGCCGGAAGAAGAGCATGATCTGGGGGTCAAGTATAAAGAGAGTGACGATCCTGATTACGCATACCAACTGGTCACGGCCAACTTGCGGCTGGTGGTCAAAATCGCCTTAGAGCACCGCAGTTACTACCAGAACCTTCTGGACCTCGTGCAGGAAGGCAACATCGGATTGATGCAAGCGGTCAAGCGCTTTGATCCCTATCGAGGTGTACGCCTGCCCACTTATGCCCAGTGGTGGATCCGAGCTTACATCCTGAAGTTCATCCTCGAAAACTTCAGCCTGGTCAAGATCGGCACCACCCAAGCCCAACGCAAACTCTTCTTCCGCCTCAAGAAGGAACAAAACAACCTGGTTAACGAGGGATTCTCGCCCGACACCAAGCTTTTGGCCGAACGCATCGACGTGCCGGAAAAAGACGTCATCGAGATGAAGAAACGCATGGCCGGACCGGAGGCCTCCTTAGACGCCACCCATCCGGCCACGGGACGCAGTATGATGGAAACCATGCCTGGCAAGGACTTCACGCCGGAGCAATTGGTGGCCGACGACGAGCTACGTGAACGCGTACGCGACGCCATGAACGCCTTCCGCGAAACTTTGGAAGAGCGAGAACAGGCTATTTGGGATGCGCGCATCGCATCAGAGAATCCACGCACCTTTCAGGAAATCGGCGAAGAGCACAAAATCACCCGGCAACGCGTGCAACAAGTCGAGCACCGCCTCAAAGATCGCTTCCGCGAATTCTTAAACGACAACACGCCTGAACCCGAGGGCCGCATCCATTAGCGGCAGTGCCTGGCATGAGCAAACAAGCCTCAGCCCAGCTTACCGCCCAATGCGTCGAATGTGACGCGAGCATCCAGGTCCTTCCCGATGACCGACTCCTCTTCTGTCCGAGCTGCGACACCTTCAGCCAGCTTGGCTCGGACGGCCAGATCCTGCCCTTAAAAAAGGTACGACTGCAGCCGGGCAAGCTGGACAATAACGAAGTGGAAAACATGGCCAGGAAGTGGATGGCCGAGGGTTTTTGGAAGGCGGCGGACCTGGCCGAGGTGGCGAAAATCACCAAGGTGGAGGCCATCGCCGTTCCCTTCTGGGCCTTCGAGATCACCTCCCGCACTTACTGGTCCGGCATGAACAAACGAAGCCGAAGCGTGGGCTCCGGCGATCAGCGTCGCAGCCAGACTTATTGGGAACCGGTCAGTGACGACTTCTCGGAGGAGCATCGCTGGACCATCTACGCGCGCAAGGACCCCTCGGAGATCATGGGCTTGGAGGCCCTGCAAAAAGGCGGCGGCGCCATCCGGGCGGATTGGGGCAGCTACCTCCTGGGCTTCCAATCCGGCGCCAAAAGCGGGCAGCCTCGAGATCTGCTGCTCGACTCCGAGCCCTTTCGCTACGACAGCCTGCCCGACATACAGGTGGTGCCGGGCCAAGTCGATCGAAGCGAGGCCGAGCAGCAAGCAAAACAGGCGCTCGAAGGGCTGTGCCGGGACAAAGCCAACAACCTGGCCGATCGGGTCATCGACTGCGACACGGCCCTGGATGCGAAAAACGTACAGCTCGTTTACCTGCCTTTGTGGCAGATGGAATACAGTTACCGCGGTCGCCTTTACCATGCACTCATCGACGGCGGCGACGGGCACATCATTTCGGCCAACCACCCGGTGGGCAAATGGGACAAGGTGGTTCTCACCAGCATGGTCGTGGGGATTGTGGGTGCCGGCGGCGCGCTGGCCGCCTGGCTTGCCCAGATGCCCAGCCTGTGGATCATCCCATACGCCTGCATCGGCCTGATGGCCCTGCACGCATCATGGACCGCTCTGTTTGCCAAGGGCTGAAGGAAAAGGGCAAGGGAGAGCCAATGAAAACGAGCGCCGGCATCCATTGGAACCTGTTCTCGTTCTCGATGGTCGGCCTTATGCTGCTCGGCCTCCTGGCCGCTTGTGGCAACGAGTTCGGTCAAGAATTTCCGGATGGCTCCCAAATAGACGCTGACGGGGCAGGAGAGAACGACGCCGGTTCAGACGCTGGCTCTGACGCCGATTTGGACGCAGGCTCTGACGCGGGGTCAGACGCTGAGTCTGACGCTGAGTCTGACGCGGGCTCGGACGGCTGGTCAGACGCCGGGTCGGACGCCGGGACTGACGCGGGAGCTGACGCGGGGTCGGACGCCGCCGGGGGCGACGATGGATCGAGCCCCTATATTGATACGTCGTTTTTCTTTGGCTACTTCTCTTATGACAACTACCTCTGGGAAATGGAAGGGCACACGAACGTAGTGCTCGGCTTCAGTCACTTTGAATTCCTTCAAGAGGCAAAAGAAAGAGGCATGAAGCCGATCGTCTGGTTGGCTACAATCTTACAGTTGTGGGATTTCGGGGAACACAGCTCGTACTTAAAAAGCAATTACCTGGAAATCTGGAATGACTACGCGCAGTACCTGGCACCGTACATCGATGATATCTACGGATTCTATCCAGCCGATGAACCGTTTTGGGCAGCCCAAATAAGCGCCGAGGATCAAAACACACTGAACTTGGCTATCAAGGCCAGTTTTCCAGACAAGCCGATCCTGACTACATTTGCCCGCCCGACCATAGAGGCTTCAGGCTTCATCGTGCCAAGCACCTATGACTATGTCGGCTATGATAATTATTACGGGTCTTCGTTTGAGTCCGACAGGACGTACTACGAAGTGCTGAAATCCAAGCTCTCACCCGGCCAGAAAATCTTTCTGATCGGCGATGCCTTTGCGGCTTCAACTTCCATTACCCAAGCGGGCCAAGAGCTAAAGGCAAGCAAGATCTACCTTGCTTATGAACTGGCCACGACACCCGGTGAGCCTGTTGTGGGAATTCTCAGCTACGTCTGGGATTCTTTTTCGGTCAACTGGCCGGGCACAGGGCCTCCTTATTACCTCGGTCTTCGGGATATGCCGTTTGCCAAACCAAGCTTCATTGCCGTCGGGCAAACCGTCTTGGCGGGGGCCTCAACAGGGCCGGTCCCCACGGGTACCGTCGTCGTGGATACGCCCACCGTGTCCGCCACACAAATCAGCCTGGTGTGGCAGGCTGTGGACAGGGCCACCGATTATGTCGTGCTCTGGTCCAGTGCCTTGGGCGATTCATCGATGGTCGTGACGACCACCTGGGCCGTCATCGACACCGACACCTCTTATGATCACTGGATCAGCATTTATCCATGCAATGAACATGGATGCGGCGATCCGACGTACTTGGGACCCATCTAAGGCCCATCAAGCAAACACGCCACTCACGAAAAGATGTCTTCCAGATCCACGGAACGCACGAGCAGGGTGGTGGGCAGGTCGTGGATGAAGGAGCTCATGCGTTGCATGAAGGCTTCTTCTTGACCTTCTTCGGGGAAGCGCAGGCCCAAGACCACGAGATCCGATTCCTTGCTCTCCTCGCGGATGACCTGTTGGATGTTCATGCCTTCTTTGGGCGGGCCCAAGACCTTGATCTCGGCACCGATGCGAGCGTTTTCCATCATGTCGGCGAGTTCGGTCTCGGTTTTTCGCACGAGGGCCTCGTCGTTGACCTGCTGCAACAGACGAACTTTGCTGCCGCGCCATTCCTCGGACTGGGAAACCAGATGGGCCAACAAGACCATCAAACTGCCGTTGTTCTCCAGCCCGCCCCACCAGACATCGATGAGTTTCCGGCGTCCATAGCCGCGCTCCGCATCGTAGTCCAACAAGACCACGCCGGTGTTCATGTGCACAAAGTCGCGCACCAGGCTGGCGAATTCTTCGGCCTTGGTGGCCTCGTCGCTCCAGCCGAACATGGCCAGGTTGGAACGCAGCACGCCGATGCCATGGGCCTGGGCCACCACCCGGGCGCCTGAGTAAAAATCCCGTACCGCCACCACCTTGCCGAAGGCGATGAGTTCGCTGCCGTCCAAAAAGGCGTCCAACTTCTTCTGGGCCTCCTCAACTTGACCTTCGCTGAGCTGCTTGTGCACGTCGCCGGGTCGCAAGGTGACCACCGTGGTCAGCCCCTTCTGCTGGCCATACCAGGAGGCCATCTCCAACAAAGGCCGGTGGCTGCCGGTTCCGCCGGTAAACACCATCAGGTTGGGCTTCCAGTTGCGCGGATGAATGTCGGCATGCTTGAGCTTGAGCAGGCAAAAACGCAGGGCGGAAAACCAAATGCCCGAGCGCAGATCACCCCAGGTGGCCGAAAGCGAACGACGCTTCAATACGATGTAGATGACAGCCACCACCACCAAGGCCACCACCGTGGCCTGGGCGTTGATGAGAAACATCACCCAGAAACAGCCCAAGGCACCCACGATGGAAATGGCCCAGTGCACACGAAAACGGGGGCGATAAGAGGGATTGCCCACAAGCCGTTCCATGCCCGCCACCAGATTCGTCATGCCATAGGTGGTCAAAAAAAACATGGTGATGACCGGGGCCAGGACGTCCAAATCCACCAACAGGATGCTGGCCTCGGCGATGCCGAAGGTGACCAGGGTGGCCACCCGCGGCTCGTTGGCCGGGCCTACGCCCTTACCCAAAACCCGGGGCAAGACCCCGTCATTGGCCAAAGCCTGCATGGTGCGGGGTGCCGCCACCAAAGAACCCAGGGCCGAAGACAGAGTGGCCGCCCAAATGCCAGCATAAACCAAAAACCCCAAGCTGGCGATGTTCTGCATGATCATCGTATCCGACCGGAGATCTTCCAAGCTCGCATTGGAAGCGAACTTGTAGGTCTGCAGCAGATAAATGGCGAAGGTGACCACCACGGCAATGAGCGTGCCCCGCGGAATATTCTTTTTGGGGTCTTTCAAATCCCCGCTCATGCTCAAGCCCGCCATGATGCCGGTGACCGCGGGAAAGAAAATGGCGAAGACGGTCCAAAAATCGTGGCCCTCCGAGAAAGTGCCGAAAGACGGCAACTCGGTGATGGTGGCACCCATGCCGCTACCTGTGAAAAAACTAACCAGGGACAAGACCAACACACCCAAAATGACGTACTGAACCTTGAGCGCCACGTCCGCGCCCTTGTATGCCAGGAACAAAAGCCCGCCACAAACCAATGCCGAGACCAGGCGCGCGGGTAAAAATGGCATGAGGGCCACGAGGGATTCGGTGAAGCCCATGATGTACAAAGCCACGCTCAAGGCCTGAGAAAAATACAGAGGCAGGCCGATGGAGCCACCTATCTCCAAGCCCAAGGAGCGGGAAACCAGATAATAGGCCCCACCCGCCTTGACGTTCATGTTGGTGGCGATGGCCGATAGCGACAGGCCGGTCGCCAGGCTGATCATGTTGGCCAAAGCCACCAGCAAGAGGCCGCCGATGAAGCCCACGTTGCCCACCATCCAGCCGGAGCGCAGAAAGAAGATGACCCCGATGATGGTCAAAACGTTAGGGACGAAGACCCCGCCGAAAGTGCCGAAGCGCCTCAGGTGACCACCCGAGTCCGCATTGGGTGCAACAGATTCCGACATAGTCCGGGGAGTGTACCACCGACATCTACAGGGCCCAAACTTTCCGCAAACTCAACAGGAACAAACAGTTGAGGCCGGTGCGGCATTGACAGAAGGACAGGAGGGCCATAGAGTCAGCCCCAAATTCAATACTGCGCGCCTTGGCAGCGCAGCATAAAAAGCCCTAGAAAAAGGGCCTCTAACCAGGGGAAAGAAGACCACAGTGCAGGATTGGATCGCTCGCATCTTCGGGGTTCGACCCAGCGAAGGCCGTCGCACCATGATGGCCACGTCGTTTTACTTCTTCTTCGTGGCGCATGTGGTGATGGTCAAGAGTGCATCCAACGCCTTGTTCCTCTCCCGCCACGACCCCAAAGATTTGCCTTACCTTTACATCGCCATGGCCCTCCTGGTCGCCGTCGTGGCCGTCTTTGCCGCCAAGGTGCTGGCCGATCCCCGAAGGCGCCTGCTTCGACTCCTGTCCTTGACCGCGGTTTGCGGTATTTATCTGTTGTTTTGGATTGCCTTGCGCTTTGACCTGGCCCCGGTCAGCCCGGCCGTCTACCTCTTCGGAGAAATGGCCGTCACGGCCTTGAACATCCAGTTCTGGTCCGTGGCCGGTGACATCTTCGATCCCCAGGAGGGAAAACGGGTCTTCGGCATCCTGGCCGGCGGCGGCATGACGGGCTCCATCTTCGGAGGTCTGCTGGTGCACTGGGTCAGCCCCAGCATCGGCGCGGTGAACCTGATCCTTTTGGCCACCTTTGCCTTGGCGGCCTGCATGGTCTGCGCCCGGGCTTTGGCCAAACACCATGGCCGGGCCGACGACCTGCCCAAGCAGGACCATCCATCTTTGCGTCGCGGATTCGGCTATGTGTTCAAGGATCCCTACCCTCGTACTTTTGCGGCCCTGATGTTGTTAAGCATGGTCATCACCGCCTTCGTCGATTATTTTTTCCGCACCGCAGCCCATGCTCATTTTCCCTCAGAAAATCAGCTGGCGGTGCTCTTTGGCGATCTAAACCTCTATGTGGGCCTGATTTCAGTGCTGTTTTTGTTCTTATTTTCCAGCCGCATCCTGCGCCGGGTTGGCATCTTTTACTATCTACTCATCGTGCCCGCGGGCCTTGCTGTGACCGCCGTCATCTCCATTTTCCTTCCCGTGTTTCTCGTTATCTACGGACTGAAGATCATAGAAAACTCGGGCAGCCTGTCCATCAACCAGGCCGGTCAGCAGCTGCTTTTCAACCCCATTCCCACAGGACTCAGGGCCCCGGCCCGGGGAGTGATCGACGGCTTGTCGCGCAAACTGGGCTATGCGGTGGGTGGTGGAACCCTGCTCCTGCTCAGCCCCTGGCTGACCAACGCCAACGTGCAAGCCACCCTGGTCTTGGTCATGGTGCTGGCCTACGCCATCCTGCTGCTCAGGCTACGCATACTCTATATCCGCTCGCTGGACCGCAAGTTGCGGGTGGGGGCCGCGGCGCCCGTACGTTTGCGCCTTGATGATGCCCACACGCGCCGGGCTCTGGTCCAGGCCCTGGATGGAGAAGACCCGGAGCTCATCCTGACCTCCCTGCGCTTGCTGGCCTCGGCGCCAAAGGAGAACCTGGGCGAAATTCTGGCCCGATTGATAAGCCACGACAACGAACGGGTACGCATCGCCGCCATGGAGGCCGTGGCCGAACGTGGACACAAAGAGCTGCTCTTCGATCTATTGGGGATCATCAACGAGGGCACCCGACGGAGCCGGGTGGCTGCCATCTTGGCGATGGTGACCCTTGATCCCAAACGCGCCGCCGGCGCTCTGGTGCCCTACCTGCGCGCGGAAGATCCGGGTCTTTTGACCGCGGCCATCGAGGCGCTGTTGACCCTGCGAGGCATCGTGCCGGACAACCCGGCGGTGGCCGTGCTGGAGAAACTCCTGGATCAGGCCCACCGTGCAAGCCCGGCTGAGCGTCGGGAAACAGCCAAGCTCTTGGGCCGGCTGGGCGATGGCCGTTACGCCGGACATCTGACCACCTACTTAAAGGACCCGGAACCCTCGGTGCGACGCTTGGCGGCCAACTCCTGTCAGCTGGTTTACCGGGATACCTTCGTGCCTCATCTGCTCGGCATGCTGGCCCATCGGGAGACCCGACAAGAGGCCAGGGACGCCCTGGCGGTTTATGGGGATCGCGTGGTCGGCGTTTTGGAAGATTGGCTCAACGACCGGGAACGGCCCTTGGCCGTACGCATCCGTCTGCCCCGAGTCTTGCGTTCGATCGGCACCCAGCGGGCGGGCGAGGTCTTGTTGTTTTCCAACCAACAAGACGACGCATCCCTGCGTTACCGAATCGCCTTGGCCGTCTCGGGAATCCGTTTGCAACATAAAGAAGTACACTTTGATCGCAAATGGGCCCTCGAGGCCGTAGACCGACGCTTGGAGTCCTACCGCTACTACGCACGCCTCTATACGGGCGTAGCCCGACATTTACCGGCCGGGGTACTGGTACGCAAGGTGCTCCGTCTTCGCCTGGCGCAGAACATCGAGACCGCCTTCCGCGTTTTGGGCCTCATCTATCCCCATCGCACCATGATGTCTGTTCACCATCGTTTTTGCTCGCCCGAAAAAGATATCGCGAGTGACGCGCTGGAACTCTTAGACAACGTCCTCGATCGAGAAAGCCGAGAACGCATGTTGCCCTTACTCGAAAGCCATAAGACCCTGCTGTGCACAGAGGAGATGCCTGAGCAAGGTCTTGAGTTCGTGGCTGACGAGTTGGCCGAGTTGAGTGAGTCGAGGGATCATCTTTTGTGTTCAGCCGCCATCCACACCCGATGGAAGCTTGGCGAGGACTGCAAATCCAGCGCACCGAGCTGGTTCGAAGGAGTCAACACCATGGACGTGATGGAACGGGTTCTGTTTTTGGAGTCGGTGGACATTTTCAAGCAGAACAACCTGGATGATCTCACGGCTTTGGCGGCCATCGCCCGGGAACGCCATTTCAAAAAGAACGAAACCATCTTGGCCGAAGGAGAACCCGGCGATGCGCTTTACATCATCACCTCAGGCGAGGTTGAGATCCGCCGCGGGAAGCGCAAACTTTTGACCCTGGGCGAAAAAGCCTCATTGGGCGGCATCTCCTTACTGGATCAGAAGCCCCATGCAGCCAGCGCCGTCTGCGTAAGCGACTGCGAAACCCTGGTCATCTCGCGGCCCGACTTCATGGATCTCTTAAGCGATCGCGTAGAGTTACTGCACGGCATCTTCCTGGCATTGACCGATAGACTGAGGGCCTTACTGGTCGTCACCGACGGAGGCGGTCTGGCCGAAGGCGACTGCTTCGAAGACGGGCCCACGAACCCTACTTAGAGGCCCTACCCACTTTGAGCATGTTAACTCAGTAGGGCCTCTTATCCCGTGTCGCTTTGCGACACGGGGTTCAACCAGCATCCCCGTAGTGTTCATGGTTTATTATTTGTTCTTTACTCTTTGCTCAGGGTGACGTTGACCGGTGCCGTAGGCCTGTTTTTCGATACCTTGATCGGCAAGACCACGTTCTCATAACCACGTTTTTCGATGCGCACGGTAAGCTCTTCAGCCAGGGGCAAATCACTGAGCGTAACGGGCGTCTTGCCGTGATCCTTGCCGTTGACGAAAACCGAAGCGCCGTCGGGCTTGCTGGACACCTTCAAGGTACCGAAAACCTTCTCCACCTTGGCCGGTTCAGCGCCGTCTTTAGCCGGCTCGCCCTGCTGAAAAAGCATGAGCGCGATGATGCCACCGACCACCACCAGGGCGGCCAAGAGGATCACGATGGCGATGCCAAGCCAAGAGCCACCCTTGGATTTGCTGGTCGGAGTCTGCACACCCACCGGATGCGGCATGGGGCGAGCAGAAGGCGGCGCCACCGGATGGGCAGGCGGCATGCGCACGGGAAAGTCAGGCCGAATGGGATTGATGGCCGGCGCGGAAACCTTGATTTCTTGATCTTCGTATGGCTCCCAAGCCACCACCTGGCCGGCGTCCACCGGGCCCTGCTTGTCCTCTGCTTCAGCTTTAAGCCGCTCGGAGGCCAACAAATCCCGGATGTCCTGATAATTCTCCGGGAACAACTTACGCATGAACTCGGCCAAGTGCGGGGTGCCTACGTTCCAGCCGCTGCGATTCAAGTAACCTTCCAGGGCCTGGGCCATCTCATGGGCGGACTGGAAACGATCGACCGCCCGCTTGGTCAGGGCCTTCAAGATGATGGCCTCTAAATCCGGCGGCATATCACCACGCAACTCGCGCGGCTTGGGCACGGGCTTGCGCAGGATGGCTTCCATGGTCAGAAGCTCGCTCTTCTCCCGATACAAGCTGGCACCGGTGCAGATTTCCCAAAGAACGATGCCCAAGGCGAAGACGTCGGAGCGGGGGTCGATGGGCATGCCGCGGATTTGCTCGGGCGACATATAAGAAAACTTGCCCTTGAGCACGCCGTCTTCTTCTTCCTTGGCCGTGATCCTGGCCTTGGCGATACCGAAGTCGATGATCTTGGCCAATCCATCGAAGGTCAGCAAGACGTTATGCGGCGAAATATCCCGGTGGACGATACCCAGAGGTACACCCTGGTCGTCCACCTTGGTGTGCGCGTAATACATGCCCTCGCAGGCCTGACTCAAAATCTTTGCGGCGTAGGGCAGAGGCAAAAGCTTTCCGCTCTTGCGCGTTTTGCGAGAAATCTGCTGCAAGTCAGCACCATGGCAGAACTCCATGGAAATAAAATACTGCCCGCCGATCTCCCCCAGGTCCAAAATTTGAGCAATGTTGGAATGGGTCAAATGCACGGCCAGCCGGGCTTCATTCAGAAACATCTCGATGAAATCCCGGTTGGTCGCGAACTGGGGCAAGATGACCTTCATGGCCACAGGCTTGGTGAAACCCTGCATGCCCTTCTTGCGGGCCAGATAAACCACGGCCATTCCGCCGGCAGCGAGATTCTTGATGATCACATAATCGCCGAAACGATCACCCGCCTCCAAGACCTACTCCTTCTTGTGCGTCAAGAGAACCCACACCCGTCGAAAGTACCAGGGAAATGCCACCCTGGCAAACTTTTGACTTGGCCGAGCCTCTCTGTTTTTGCTTTCCAGTTCCCCGCTGGCCCAAGAGCGGGAAATTGGGATATACTTCTTTTTTCGACCCTCGACAAGGAGGCCCCATGCGAAGCGGGTGGACAAGATGGCTGACATTGATGGCTCTGGGCCTAATAAGTGTCACCTGCGGCTATGAGTTGGACACCACCCGCAACCCGGCCCCCCGGGAGAGCTTTGGTAGCGAAATTTACAAGATCATCGTCAAGGACCTGGATCGCTACCAACCAGCCAAGGGCCTGGCCTTCACCGCGGAAAAGGCCCGCTTCGTCAGCGCCGCCGACGGCATCTTCGCTGAAGGACTGGTGAACTTCTCCTGCGATGCGACGTATACCTGTCCCTGCGAGTTGCAGACCTACTTGTCGGGCATGCTGTCTTTGTATGATTCGGGCTGGCTTCAGACGGCCCTGCGCCCGACGGGCTGCATGCTGGCCCATGAGCTGGCCACGGATCGACCGCTTTTGCAGGCTTTGGGCTATGAAAACCGACATCTGGAAAACTGCGACTCGGCGCTCTCCATGCCGATCTTGCAGCGAGTGCTGGCTCAACCTGACGCCGCGGATCTCCTGCGAGAATTTACGTCTCTCTGGCTGGCCCACGACGGGCTGGACGAAGGCCTGGAGCCCAACGACGAAGACGACACCTTTGCCTCCTTGCTCGCCGACCTGGCGGTGACCCTGGCCGGGGCCGAACAGGCCACACCGGATCCAGAAGGCACCAGAGCCTCCTTCGTCGACTGGCTTTTGAGCGAAGACGCCCGTCTGGATGAAGCCGAGCAAATGGTGCAATGGATCGTGCGCCTTGATGAGCGAGGCAGGCCCCTGGTCACGCCCGATCCCAATACGGGTGCTCTGCCCGCGCCCTTCGCCGACCTGAGCGGTGACGGCCTGGCCGACACCGACGCCATCTCCGGCGTCTTCGTCGACGCCGGCGGCCAAACCATCGATGTGCCGGCGGCCTGCAGCGGGGATGGACAACTGCCCTGGCTGAATGGACGCTTGGCCTATCTCCACCGGGACCTGGGCCTGACCATGCTGGCCGGTCTGCTGGATCAAGTACAACCCATGGTGGTCGACGGCATCCTTTGGCAGTTGCCCGAAGCCCTGCCCGCTCTCTTGGGGCCGTTCAGCCCTCGAGCTGACGACGAAGGCCTGTACTCAGGCTACGATCCGGATCAAGCGGCCTTGATGGCTTTGGGCCACGCCTTGTTTGCGCTGGCCGACTACGATCGCCTGCCCCAGATACTGGAGGTCACCGCCCACATCGTCGAAGTACACGAGGCCAAGCTTGCGCGTCTCTTGCACGAAATGGACAAAGCCGCGGACCTCATCGACCTGTATCCTCAGGGACTAAGCGATCACAATCGACTCGTCGACGACCTCATGCCTCACTTATGGGAAGTGGCCGAACGTGGCTACATCGACGACTTCTTGCGCTCCTTTGCCGATCCGCGATGGCAGAACCTGCAAGCCGGCCTGGGCAACATGATCCGCTACCGCTTCGTGCAGCCGGCCAACTGTGGTGCGTCCAATTGCCTTACGTCTTCCTGTGATTGCGACTATGACAGCTTCGACCTGAACGGAGATCAGGCCGACTACCAGGCCATGCAACTTCCCACCGACTTTAATTTGCCGGACACGGTCTATACCAACCGATCCAATTTGCAGCGGGGCGTACACCTGATCCACGACACCAACGGCGTGCGCCATTCGGTGAGCGTGTTGGGTTGGGAACCCTTCCCCATCGTTGACATGCTTGGCTTCTACGTTGACTCGGCGGCCGGTGATGAAAATGGCGGCTTGGCCGAGGTGGCTTGGTACGTACAGAGCGCCGTGACTGAATTTTCCTCCGAACACCCGCCGGCCGAAGAGGTCAGCCTCTTCATGGTTCATGACCACAGCGTCTTAGGCAATCCGGCGGGCTTTGAAGGCCTCGACATCCGTAACTACAATGGCGAGGCGCTCTTGGCCTTCAAGCATTCGGGGGCCTTGGACGGCTTCCGGCCGGCCTATGTCGCCTTTGCAAGCCAGGATCGCAATTTGGCCAGAGGCGGCACCCATGTCCTGGGCGATCTCATGGCCGCCATCCACCCCCACTATTCGCCCAACCTGCCTCACGCCTCTTCGGCCTGCGCCAACGTGCGACCCCTGGAACCCATGCTCTTGGAGATCTTCGACAGCACCGAGGTGCTTGATTCCCTGGTGGATCTCATGGCCGCCCTGCAAGGACAACAGACGGCTTCGGGCTACAACATCGTCGATGAGTTGGCCGCCTTCACCCACCATCTGCTGCAAAACGACTCAAGCCTCAGGCGACACGACGGCGCCGTGAGTGTGTTGGCAGCCGATGGCCTGACCCCGGTTGCGCCCTTCAACCGCTTCTACCTGCTCATCGATGCCCTGCGCATGGCCGACGATGCGGTCGCGAACGACCCATCGGCCGAAGCGGCCTTCGAACAAGCCGCCGAGCTCATCTGGGATCGCTTCTTGGACATCGAGGAAGTCGGCGGGCAATGGCGCCTGGTCAACCGGCGCGCCTTCATCGTGATGCTCAACGGACTCCTTTTCGCCCGCGATCAAGTGGCCGACCTCCTCAACGAGGGACGCCTGAGCACACGCCTGGCCGAGTTGGATGCGGACCTGGCCGAACTCCTGGGCGGCCGCATCCTGCCCAGGCTGGTGGAAGCCTGGCAGTTGTTGGCCGAGCACCCCAGTTTGCCGGGGCGCATCGATGATCTAACCCTGGAACTCTTCGATCCCACCGACCTCAACAAGGTCCGCGAAATGCGCCGCCTGGCCGGCTGGGCTCTGCAAAAACTATGTGTGGACAGGGTCACCGTGCCCATGGCCCAAGCCCTGGCCCGACAGATCGATCCCGAAGCCGACGCCTGGACCTACATCCCGGAAACCGGCTGTCTGCGTCTGCCCGCGACCCCCTGCGACGAAAGCCATGCCTGTCTACCCCTGGCCTGCAACACCGACACCGACTGCCAACAGTACAGCCCCTGGCCTGGAAGCTGCAGCGCCGGCCAATGCGTCTTCGAAAAAGCACAAGCCAAACAAATCAGCCACCTCATGCGCCTGGGCCAAGCCCTTTTGGCCATGCCCGGCAATGAACAAGACGTGGTCGCAGCCCTCCTGTCCAACGCGGCCCAAACCATAAACGATGGTTCAGGGCAATTCGCAGCCGAAGCCTTGCTGGACGTAATCGGCGAAGTACATCGCTGCACACCCGGTCAAACCGGGCCGCTAAACGACGAAGACATGACCTGCGTGTTACAAGAAGTGGGTGATTTCTTGCTGGACGAGGAACGCGGGGTGGAAAAACTCTACCTGATGGTGGATCGCCGCGACGGGTACTAGAACCAATTGTCGATGTTCACCAGGATGCTGAGGCCCACCAGGTCGTAGCCGGAGATATACCTGCCGCCGCCTACGCTGACCGTGCCTTCCGGGTTGGTGGGGTTGGTCTGGTGGGCGAGGGAGACCGCGGCTGGGATGTCGCGCGCCAATTGGAAGACGTGCATGTAGCCCAGGTCGAACTCGAAGGCGTTCCAGGTTGCGCCCAGGCCGAAAGCCAAAGCCCATTTGTCGCTATCCGGCGTGGCCACGCTGAAGTACTCGTCCGGCACGGCGCCGGTCTCGTAGTAACCGCCGGCCCGAATCACCAGCCAGTCCAGGGGCCGGTAGCTGCCGCCCAGCCTGAGTGACCAGGTGTCCTGATACTGCCTTTCCAGGACCATGGGCAGCACCACGAAGTCGCCGATGGTGGGCACGTTGCGATAGTAGGCAGGCTCCGTGGTCTCCAAGACGATGCGGTCGAAACAGGACCAGCCCTCCCAGACGAAGGCCAATTCGACATCGAAAAGCTTGCCCGGATCCCTGTAGGCCACCCCGGCCCGCACCACCCAGGGGAAGTCGAAGGTCGTGCGCACATCCGGCTCGGCGGGATCCAAAACCACGTTGTCGTAATAGTAGTGATCCGGCAAGCGGGTGCGCAGGGTGCCACGGGCGTCGATGTGTATGCCGGGCATGAAGGAAAAACCCAACTCCAAACCGCGCAAGGCAGCAGTCCACTCACCCGGTGCCAACCACAGGCCCAGCACCGCCGAAGGAATGAAGCTGTCTTCGGCCACGTATTGAACCAGGCCATCTAAGTCCGGGTCTTCGGGCCCGCCGAAAAGGCCAGGAAAAGCCGAGGCCACCTGGGTGTTGTTGATGGTCAAAGTGAAAAGGGAAAAACCCGCACCCAGGCGCAAGCCTCGCAGGGGCTCCCAAGCCGCCGCCGCTTCCAGAATGAATCCAAGGTTGTCGGCTCGAATCAAGCTGTATCGCTGGGAGCCGTCTTCCGGATAGCGGTTCAGCGCGGTGTAGGGACCGTATGCCCCGACAGCAAAAACCCAGTCCTCCAGTCCAAAATCGCTGGAGATGGCGAGGGAGGGATCCGGCAAGACAGGGGCTTGGTTGTTCACGGGATCATAAAACTGATCCACGCCCTCGACCGGATAACGGGAAAACTCCATGCTGAAGTTGATCAGCGAGATATCCATATGCAGCCGGGTGCCCTTCTGCCCGGCCAAATTCGCCGGGTTGTACCACATGGCGGACAGATCGTCGGCGCTGACCACGAAAGCACCGCCCCGGCTCATGGCCCGCACGCCCCGATCCGGCAAGTAAAAACCGCCGGCCCGAGTCACCTGGGGCACGAGCAAAAAAAGACCAAGGATGAAAACCCCCACGCGCATCGTCACTCCACGAAAAGATTAACCAGCTCGAACTTGTCTACGTCCACCAAGCCCATGTCGGTGATCTTCAAAGAGGGGATCACCGGCAAACACAAAAAGGACATGGTCATGAATGGATCCCGCAAACCACAGCCCAGTTCAGCGGCCGCGGCCTGCAGTTGACTCAGGCTCTCGGCCACCTCGGCCAAGGGCTTGTCGGACATGAGACCGGCGATGGGGCAACGCAGCTCCGCCTTGACCTCACCGCCTTCCACCACCACCAGACCGCCATTTTGTTTTACAATGCGCACAGCCGCCTCGAACATGTCCGCGTCATCCACCCCCACCACCACAATATTATGCGCATCGTGGGCGATGCTGGAGGCGATGGCCCCGCGTTTCATCCCAAAGCCACGCACGAAACCCATCGCCGTGCGCCCCGAACCGCGATGTCGCTCGATGACGGCGATCTTCAGCATGTCCCGATCCGGATCCGCCAAAGCCCGTCCGCCTTGAACCCGGACTTCGTCGACGGCCTGGCGGGTGATGATTTGATCCGGCACCACTTCGATAACCCGGGCCATGCTGCCGTTGGCCGGCAGATAAAAATCCTCGGGCTCTATCCAGCGCACATTGATAGAGCCTCGCAGATAGGTCTTGGGATGCCCGGGTTCAAAATCGCGGGCTTCACCCTGGCTCGCCACGCAACGTCCCCGCTTGTAGACCCGCTCTACGTCCATCCTTTGCAGATCACCCACAACGACCATGTCCGCCAAAAGACCCGGCGCCACCGCGCCCCGATCGGAAAGACCAAAATACTCGGCAGGATTGATGGTCACCATGCGCACGGCCAGCATGGGCGAAACACCCGCGGCCATGGCTCGACGCACCGAGTCCACCAGGTGCAGGCCGTTCATCAGATCCAAGGGATTGCGATCATCGGAGACAAACATACAGCGCCGGCCACTCTCGGGCTTGAGCAAGGGCATCAAATCATCCAGGTTTTTCTCGGTACTGCCCTCGCGAACCATGAGGTGCATGCCCTTGCGCAATTTCTCGCGAGCTTCTTCCAGGCCGGTGCTCTCGTGATCCGAGCGGATGCCAGCGGCCACATAGGCGTTGAGGCGCTTGCCCGTCAACATGGGGGCGTGGCCATCAACCCGCTTGGCCTGACCCGCGTCTACTCGGGCCAACACCTCTGCGTCCCGGCCAAGCACTCCAGGAAAATTCATCATTTCACCCAGGCCCAACACCCAGTCTTCAGCAAGCACTGGCGTGATGTCAGCCGCTGAAAGGATGGCACCAGCGGTTTCCAGGGGGGAAGACGGTACGCAGGAGGGCAGCATGGCGAAAAAATCAACCGGCAGGCCCTGAGTGACCCGGTGCATGTAGTTGATGCCCTCCATGCCCAGGACGTTGGCCACCTCGTGGGGATCGTAGACCACCGTCGTGCAACCCAAAGGCAACACCGCCCTGCTGAACTCCTCGGGCCGCACCATGGAGCTTTCCAAGTGAATATGTCCCTCGATGAAACCGGGCAGCAGGTAGGCCCCGCCCAAATCGTCAACCTGCTTGGCCTCGTAGTCACCGGGCTCGCCCAGGCCAACCACCACGCCACCGGCCACGGCCACCTCGACCGGATGGATTTCTCCGGAAAGCACGTTGACCAGCTTGGCGTTGGTCAACAGAAGATCCGCGGGTTTTTCCGCCAAAGCGTATGCGATTCGATCCGAGGTGTTCACTTGAGGCCTCCCGTGACGCCAATGCCGCCCACTGTACACGGGGCCTGTCACCTCTGCAATTCCCCCGAACCGCTCTTCATTTTCTCTGACCGTTTTCTTTTGGGCCCTCTCTTCCTGTGTTACTAATATTGGGGTACTAATATTTGGCAGGGGGAAAATTTGGAGGCCCCGGTGGGCGAAGAACACAAAGCGGTGATGCAGGTATTCGAAGAAGCCTGCGCCTGGGACAAAGACGGCGAAGTTGTGCTCCGCTGCGGTGAAAAAACCGGGCGCGTCTTTTTCTCCGGCGGTCAAATCGCCTGGGCCCGCGTATCCACCATCGAGCGGACCTTCACCGACTACCTCACCGATCACTCTCCCCTGAAACCCGAAGACGTGGACGCCGTCTATCAGGAATGCGAACGTGCCGGCACCCACGTGGCCGAAACCATCGTGGAATGGGGTCTCTTGGATGAGGCCACCACCAGGCGCTTGCTTTTGGAGCACATCTCCGAATGTCTCTTTGAGATATTTTCCTGGCCCCGTGTGAAGTCCATGTTCATGCCGGATGAGCGGTACTACGAGCGTGGTCTGACCTTCGAGTTCTTCGAAATCTTGCAAATCGTTTACCTGATGAACGACAACGACAAGTCGCCCATGGCCAATCTGAACATCGCCGAACGCGATGACGCGGAGGAGCGCACAGAAACCAAACGAGCCCCCGCAGACCACCTTGGGACCCAACGAGTCCCCATGCCCGATCTGCCGCCGGAAAACCGCATCGAAGCCAAGGAAGCAGCTGAACGCGAACGGGCCCAGGGACCAACGAATATCCGGGGCGAAGTCTTTCAGAAAACGAATCCACTCGGCGACGATTTCGAATCGACCCCTGCGCCGGGAGAGGACGAAGAAGGGACCTGGTACCCCCCCGAGACCAATCGCAAGGGGCTGTTTCTCGTATTGGGTCTCGCGGTGGGTTCACTTGTCGTGCTCATCATGGCTTTCGCGTTTGGCGGCAAAACGGAATCGCCCGTTCCCGCGAGCCCGGAACCCTTCAAACCTCTAACCGCAATATTGGCAGATGCAGGCACGGATGCAGGCACGGACGCAGGCACGGACGCAGGCACGGACGCAGGCACGGATGCAGGCACGGACGCAGGCACGGATGCAGGCACGGATGCAGGCACGGACGCAGGCACGGATGCAGGCACGGACGCAGGCACGGATGCAGGCACGGACGCAGGCACGGATGCAGGCACGGACGCAGCTACAGACGCTGGCAAAAAGCCCGAGCCTGAGCCCGAGGGCATCATCTATGGGGCCAAGGGCAAGGGAACCTGCACCATCAGGGTGGCCTCCTCGCCCCGGCGCGCCAAGGTCTACTTAGACGGCGTCTACACGGGCCAGAAAACCCCGACCACCATCAGAGGCCTCGCCGCGGGCCGTGACCACATGATCATGGCAGAGGCTATTCGCCGCCGACCGGCCTACAAGATCATCCACTGCAGAAACAGAAAAAATCATCGAATCAAGCTATATCCCAAGCGTCGGGGCAAAAAGTGGCGGGGCCGGGTGCCCGTTAAATTCGAAAGCGAGCCTCCAGGCGCCAGCATCTACGTCAACGGCCGGCGCAAAGGCAAGACCCCGGCCACCATCAGACTCAAGGCATCCAGAAGATCCAAGATAGAACTGCGCAAGAGGGGCTACAGAAAATTCCGCCGCCATATGCGGCCCACGCCGAAAAAGAAACTCACCATTCGGGTCAAACTGAAAAAAAGAAAAAGATAAGACTGACTCACTGGGACTCACCAGACAAAAGCGCCCCAGGCCAACATACGCCCGGTGACCGCCGGTCGGGTACCGTCAGTCTGCTCGAAGGCCTTGCCCGGGAAAAACCAACCCACCTGTACACCAAAACGCAGGGCCATCTTGCGCCACAAGGGCTGAGTCCAATCCAAGCCCAAGTCCACCTCAACACCCAAATCACGCCCCAGGCCGGTGATGCCATAAGGATTGGTGGGGACACCACCGTTTGCAAAGGTCTGGTAGGACTGCGCAAAATCTGTGGCCGACCAGGCCCATAGCAGGCCCGCCATGAGCGTCAGCCTTTTCACCGGGTTCAAACTCAGGTGGGGATAGAGATAAACCGTGTTGGATACCCGGCCGCGGCTGGCCAACAGATCCACGCCGGGCAAGGGCTCGCCAACCCGGTTGGGATCGGCGGCTTCTTGTGCGGCCATGGCGGTGACGCCTCGCAAAACCACGTCAAAAAGCACCAGCCCCACCTTGTAATCCGGATCGAAGGAAAAACTCGTGATGGTTCCATCATGAGGGTCTGGATCCCCCGAAGCATAGCCCATCTCCAACAAGGGCTTAAACCGCCAGCGCGAAAACTGCCAGCCCACTCGGCCCACGCCTCCGAAAGCGCTCAAGTTCAGCCCCTCGGTCTGCTCGGCCTGTATAACCCGATCCGTCTCGCCCATGATCCAGGCCAGCTCGGCCTCGGCCACCGGGCCACTTTGGCCCTCGGGGGGGGTGATTTGGCCAAAGAGATCCAAGACCACCACGTTCAACTCCGTGCCCGCGTCGTCATCCTGTATGCGACCGGCCACATACATGCCGAGCTTGCTGCCCGACTCCTTGTAAAAGATGGACCCCAAAAGCTCCCCGCCCGTATCGCCCGACCGCAGATCGCAATTCTCATCCCGATAGACGATACCGCCGCCCACGGCCACCACGATGCGACCCGGCCAGGAATCTTCGAACCAGGGCTTCAAGGGCTTTGTGGCGATGACCACCCGATCGGAGAGATCACCCTGATCCGGCAAGCCGATTCGGCCGGCCTCGGTGCGACCGTCCCGAGCCAAAAGCCCCAAGCCCCAATGGGAGCCCATTTGCCCGGCCTTGAGCTTGAACCAGGGCGTGGTCCAGTCGATCCAAAGTTGGCGCAGCTCGGCGTTATTCAGATCCCAGCCCCGCAAAGTTTCGCGAGCATCCAATCGATAATCGGCACCCACATGATCCGCGTCGCCCGCCACCTGTCCATAGAAAAACTCGAACTCACCACCGGCCCGAACGCTCTCATTCACCTGAATTTCACCGCCCACATCCAGACGCTGGTCCATATACCAGTTGAGTCCCGAAGTTTCGCCGGCGGCATTCAAGGGGAAGTCTTCCTGCTGCGAGCCAATCCAGCGCCACTCCATAAAAAACAGCCCCAAATCGGCTTTTTCCTTTTCGGCAGCCTGCAACGTGGGCATCAAGAACAACATCCCCAGAACGATCATGCTTGCATGTCTCATAGGCGCCACGCTACTTCGCTGCGCCACCCTCAGTCAACCCGCTCCATCAAACCCGAGTTTGCCAGACAATTCTCGATCCACGACCCTTTTTGGATTAGGATCTTTTCTTATCATGGGATTTCTTAAGAAATTGTTTTCGAGTCGACGTTTCTCAAGAGGTGGATTTGACGAAACCTTTGCCTTGTCGATCGGACAAGAACGCATGGTTGGAGATTTTATCGCCCAACTGGTTCAAGAAAAGACTCCTGAAAAACAGAATATTCAAAAAATCGAAGTTCGCCTTGGCAGCAAAAAGCAAAGAATCGAGCTGGACGCCTTGCCCCGGGAAATCGGTCGCTACCGCCTGGAGCTCGTGGAAATCGCCAAAAAGGAAGCGTCTTTTTGTGTTCGCGAGGTGGTCCGACCCGACCAGGACTACAAAAAAATCAAAAGCAACTCCTCAAGCAGGTCGCTCTGCACACCGATCATCACAGATCACAATTGGTACGGCATCGCGATCAATGCACCGGGCGAGATTTTCTTTCAGCAGTCTCTCGATCAGGACTTCAAGAACCTCGAACTCATCATGAACAAAGTCCCCAAGGTGATCGTCGCTGGAACCTACAACTACGAATATGCCAAGATCGACCAACGCCTCGGCACCTCCGACAAGGACCTGCGTTTGCACATCAAAGACACCTCCACCGGCCAAGCCTGGAACAACTCCATCAGGGGCATCAAACGCGGCTATGTGGGTCATGTTCTGGGCATGAATGTCAGCTACAACGATCGCGAATTTCCCGACAACGGCGGACCTGAAGCTTCCGGCGCGTCAAAAATCACCGCGGTCGGTGGCTATTTCAACGCAGACATCGGCATGATGCTGAACCGACCGAAAAAACCCGTCGATCATGAAATCCATGTCGAGTTCGGACCCTATCGCTCGAACACCGTGATCATCTCCGTGAAGCCATAAGCGTTTCGAACATCTACTTCGCCCTGGGCTTTCATATTACGCCCCGTTGGGGCTTGCTAATCGAGACCCACATTTTCGCAAAGCACAAGAAGGCCCCTTCAACCTCAACAAAAGTTGTGCTAAAAAGAGGACATGAACGCAACTCGTTTGATTGGAATTGGCTGTGTCTTGCTTTTAACTGCTTGCGAGATGGCGATGCCCACAGGACATCGGGCCACGCCGCCGGGTGAGGGGCCGATGGTTCTCTTCGACCCGGACGCCAAGCCGCTGCCCGAGATCCCCTTCCCCAACAACCTGGCCACCCGACCCGATGCGAGCTCGCCCACGGGCCGGCGCATCAACGCGTCTTTGATCGCGCCCACCAACCTGGAGGCCACCGTGCGGGCGAAAATGGATCGCTTAGACGGCTTCGGCACCCTGCAAGCCATCACCGTGGCCTTCGACCAGCCCCTGGATCCAGGCGAGATCATTCGCCGCCACCACGGAGATCACGATTTCACAAACGACGCCGTTCTGCTCATCGACGTGACCCCCGAGAGCCCTGATTTCGGCCAAGCACGGCCCTTGGACATGGGCCGCGGCAACTTCCCGCTGACTCTGAAAAAAACAGACAGGTACTTCGACTCGGACCCGCGGGACATGGCCAGCAATGTGCTCTTCGAAACAGAGGAAGAAGACCTAAACGGCAACGGCGTGCTGGATCCAGGCGAGGACACGGATTTCGACGGCGTCCTGGATCACCCCAACGTCTACCCGCCAGGTGCCGATCCCCTAGATGGCCTCATGACCTTCTACGAGTCCGAAACCCACACGCTCATCATGCGCCCGGTGCTGCCCCTGCGGGAGCAAAACACCTACGCCGTGGTCCTCACCAATCGCCTGCGCGGAGTCGACGGTAGATCCGTGCGCTCCCCCTGGGCCTGGGTCCACCATTTGCAGCAGACCGCGGCCTTAGACCCCCTTGGCACAGCCTTGAGCCAACTGGGCATGAGCTGGTCCGACGTGGCTTATGCCTGGACCTTCACCACCCAGTCGGTGACAAAAGACCTGGTCGCCATCCGCGAGGGCTTGCAAGGAATCGGTCCCTTGGCATGGCTGGAAGAGGCCTATCCCCCGGAGGCCCTGCCCGATCCATGCATGAACGATGACAGTGAGGGTTCCCTTTATGTGCTGGGTGCGGACAGCCTCATTGAAGTGGCCCGCATCCTGGGACCGGAGGTATTCGGCGGAAACTTGGATGAAGTCGAACCCCTGCTGGCCACCTACGATCACGTGGACTACCTGGTCAGCGGCAGCTTTGAAAGCCCGGATTTCTTGCGCACAGCCGATGCCCCCGCCCCACACACGGAAAACTTCGTGCTGGATCTCAGCAAGGGCACTGCCGCACATTTGCCTGCTCGCCTCCGCTTTACAGCCGTCGTGCCCAAGACGACTGCTCGATTCCAACCGCCCTTCCCGGTGATTTTCTACGCCCATGGTTACAGCTCCACCCGATCCGAAGTGCTCGGTTTTGCAGGCACCATGGCCCGCTACGGCATCGCCTCCGTCGCCATCGATGCCTGGGGACACGGTCTGCCCATCGACCCTGAACTGGTTGAACTCGTCATGGTCATCGCCGATGGCTGGGGCTTCGGACCCTTTGCCGATACGCTACTCATGGATCGAGGCAGAGACTTAGACGGCGACGGCACGATAGACTCGGGCGGCGATTTTTGGACAGCCTACGGCTTTCACACCCGGGACGTGGTGAGACAGACCATCAGCGACTACTTCCAGCTGGTCCGCGTGGTGCGCGGATGGGACGCTCAGCGAACATGGGCCGTGGATCAAAACGGCGACGGCGCGGACGATCTGGCGGGCGACTTCAATGGAGACGGAGTCGTGGACTTCGGCGGACCGGATGTGCCCGGCTTCACATGGGGGGAAAGCATGGGTGGTATCCACTCATCCATCCTCGGCCCCTTGGAGCCCAGTATCATAGCGGCAGCCCCCACGGCAGGCGGCGCAGGCCTGTCCGACGTGGGCGTGCGCACCATGCTCAGCGCCGTGGAGCGAGCCGTCATGCTGCGCACCATGGGCCCGCTGGTCATCGGAGAACCCACCGGCGAAAGTGAAATGACCCTGCGCCTGGTTGTGCCCCTGGGCAACGAACGACAACGCATGACCATCGGCAGCGTAGCGGGGATAGCGGAAGGTGACGAAGTCTTGGTCACCAACCTGTCGAAGGACGAAGTCCA
This sequence comes from Deltaproteobacteria bacterium, assembly GCA_019314375.1. Taxonomy (GTDB): domain Bacteria; phylum Myxococcota; class B64-G9; order B64-G9; family B64-G9; genus JAFCZJ01. The sequence goes on from JAFCZJ010000039.1 coordinate 36,406, forward strand.
CCAGTCGCGGGTCACCTCCGACCTGCGTTTCCGCGTATCCATGGCCGCCGACAGGGGTGACGCCTTCGAGGTCGCCGTACATGACGGCGAAACAGGAGCGCTCATCGCAGTCTTCGATACCTGGAGCAAAGATCAGCACTACTACAGCACGGAAGACCCGACGGTTTTGGCCGGCGATCCACTCCTGACGCCCACCGAAGGCTATGGCCTGGCTCGATGCACCCCGGATCTCAGGCGCATGGTGGGTCTATTGCAGATGGTCTTGGATCCGGCCGATCCGGCCAACTACGCCAGGCATTACTTCGCCGAGCCTTTGGATATCCAGCCGGAGGGAGCTCGGGTGACCAACCTGCTGGAAATCATCTGCCTCGGCGATCAAGACGTACCGGTCAACACCCAGATGACCTTGGCCCGAGCCGCAGGCTTGCTGGAACTCAGCCAACCTGATCCGCGCTACGGCATGAGCGTCAACGACTGGCTCATCGAAAACCACGTAGTGGAGGGTTTGGCAGGCATCGGGCGATTCCCCGCTCCGGACTACCTTTTCGACCCGGACAACCTGGATGAAAGTTCGGATGGATGGGACGCTCCTGAACCCGAGACAGGACAAGAGCTGCGCGTAAAGGTCAACACCCCCACGGGTGTAAGCGGCGTCCGATTCGCCTACATGCACCCCAGAGGCCAGCATGGCTTCTTCTTGCCCAGCCCGCAAAAAGATTTCGACATGGACAGCTACATGGCCAATCTTGTGGGCACCTTCTTCGCGAGCCTGGGCACCCAAATCATCGACGATGTATGCCTGACCACCGCCAGCTGCGGTTTGTAAATCGGGTTCTATTCGCCAGGCTGTCGCTGCAGCATATAACCCACGTGACGCAAGGTCCTGATCCATCGACTTTGTTCGGGCGTCTCCTCCAGCTTGACCCGCAGGCGACGGATCAAATTGTCCAATTGCCTACACTTACCGTTCCAGGCTTTACCGAACAACGCCAGATGCAGGTCATCGCGACTGCAAGCCTTGCCCTCCCGTCGAGCCAGAGCCCAAAGCAGGTCGAACTCCTGGTCCGTCAGGTCCACATTCTTTTCATGAAGCCAAAGCCGACGTAGTCCCCTGTCCAATCTCAAGGGCCCCAGCTCAAGCAAAGGAGCATCCTCTTCGGTCTCCTGTCGGAAACGACGCAGCAGGGTCCGGATGCGAGCCAAAATCACGGGCAGGGCCGTGGGCTTGCATACGTAGTCGTCGGCCCCCATGTCGAAGCCCTTCAACTGCTCTTTGTCCTCGGATTCAGCGGTCAGAAACAATATGGGTCCCCGAAAATCTCCGCGAACGCGACGGCAAACCTCAAAACCTGAAAGCCCCGGCAAACCCACATCCAAAACCAGCAAATCGGGGGGCGTCTTCAAAATACGAGCCACAGCCTGATCACCACGAGACAGGGTATCCACCCGACAACCCAGCTCGCGCCGAATTTGTTCCGCTAAAGCCCTGGCGAAAACGCGATTGTCCTCAACCAAAAGAATGTGCGTATTCGGGCTCATTCGCTCACTTAAGGATAAGTTCCATCTTTTTTTACAATTTTATACATACTATGACTTTTCATTCCTGCTTGTTTCCTTCATTCTAAAAACATGCACCAGGGCCGTCGGCTGTCACCGGATCGACGCTCCGGCCAATATGGCATGCCCCGCCAAACAAGTCCAAGGCGAGGTGGCTTCCGGCGGTTGACGACAACAGCGTCCTACCCGCAACGGACCGAAAGCCGACATGCCACGGGGGTCGATCTGGGGACGAAAGCCTGGACGCATTCGGTGGCAGCCGACGAACCCCTATTCGCTGGACCGCTCCTTGAAGTGCCTAATTAGCGAACTTGTGGAACTATCGTGCTCGTTCGCCGAAATCTCGTCACCTTGCAACTCCGCCAGGATGTGTCCTGCCAGGACCTTCCCCAACTGCACGCCCCACTGATCAAATGAAAACACGTCCCAGATCACGCCCTGACAGAATATTTTGTGCTCATAGGCTGAGACCAGGGCCCCAAAACTGTGGGGCGTGAGTTCATCGGCCAAAAACGTATTGCTGGGTCTGTTGCCGTCAAATGTCTTGAAAGGCAACAATGCTTCATCGCAGCCCTCGGCCTTCAATGTCTCCAGGGTTTTGCCGAAGGCCAAGGCCTCGGTCTGAGCAAAAAAATTGGCCATGAGCTTTGCGTGGTGATCGCCCAGGGGATTCAAGCTGCGACAAAAGCCGATGAAATCGCAAGGCACCACGCGCGACCCCTGGTGCAACAGCTGAAAGAAAGCATGCTGCCCGTCCGTGCCCGGGGCACCCCAGACCACGGGGCCCGAGTCGTAG
>JAFCZJ010000367.1:0-1586 GCA_019314375.1 Deltaproteobacteria bacterium
TCATGATATGTGCCCGTACCGTCGTAGTACTCAGCCTTGGACTTGTACAGAAGGTACTTGCCACCGCAAATACAGCGCTTTTCTTCCCACCGAGCATGAGTTTTGGCGATCTCGCCAGACCCATCCTGCGTGGCGGTGTCAAAGCCCTCGTTCCCACATTTCTCACACTTGTACGTGTAGCTGCATTTTCCATCCCAGCCCATGATTTCCTCCCAAAAAGGTTAGTATTTCCTGAGTATAACAAAATATCGATGCTTTGAAGCCAAATATTTTTCCTGGGATCGCCAGCAGAGTCGGCGCAAGGCCTGGGACAACCGACGATTTTCAGCTTGGTGGTACTTTTCGGAACCACCGCAAGATATTCTTACGCCCGTAGGCCCACTTCACCAGAAGCCACATCACGCCCAAAAGGAGAGCGATGGCCAAGAAAATCGACAAAAACTGCAAAATGCCCGCCCACTGGCCTTGTTGCGGGAAGAATGCGAGGTAGTCTTCAGCGAAACCGCGCATCATGTGGGTGCCGCTGAACATGCCTGCGGTAATCGCCAAAGGGGCGAAGAGAACCGTCACCAGGAACAAGATAGTCTGGAAGAAATCGGCACGGGAATCACGAACATTCTCCGCTAGCATTTCGATCTTGTTTTTTACCTCTTTTGCCGACTCCATGACCTCGAACGTCTTCGTCAAAGCCCTGCACACCCGTTGCCCGAAGTGGTGACCAGTCACCCTGGGGAACAATAACACCTGCTCCAAACGCGTCAGTTCAGCCCTGTCCTGAAGAATCAACTTTCCTGCTCTGTTCGGATTTCGTTCGGCGCGATGGCTCGAGAAGGTCTGAAGAAGGTGGTTCAAAATCATCTTCTGAACAACAGGAATCAAAGCCAGCATGTGCTGCTGGTCTGGACGATGGAAATCACTCTCCTTCTCTAGCGGCGTTTTCCTTGTGGAAACAATGAGGGCGCCGAGGCTGGTAGCGAACAAAAGGTTTCGGTGGTCTCGAGAATACTCCCGTCGAGCGGATGACAGCTCATCTTCGTCCGGACGATGCGAGAAAGACGCAGCTTCTGCCGCCGCAATCCTGTACATCGCTTGGGCCGAGAAGCCTTTCTCGTCCTTCAGAAATATCTCCGAAGGTTTCAGCCTGCAGTGGACCAGATGACTGGCCCCCCAGCGAGAATCCAGTTCGATGCCGGTGACAGCAAAGTCGGGCATCTTGTTCCGGGCCAGATACAGCCTCTGGGTCATGTCTCGAAGGTTTGCAGCCCCCTGACCAATTCTAAAGCGGCCCACCCATACCGCTAGCCCATGGGGTAGGTTCCAAAGCTTCTGCTCAATGAGTTCCAAGCCTCCGATTTCCGGCAAATTGGCAGCTTGCGCGCTTTTCCGAGGCGTGTGCCGTTGCATTCCGATTTCGGTCAGCGAATCCGAGACATCTGAATCGAGTGCAGGACAAAGCGTCCGCAAATCACCATCCGGCTGCCATATGGCCTCCCAGCCCGCAGCCAGGGAGCCGGGCCAAATCATGGTCAGCTCAGCCTCCATCGGGCAGACAAAACGTGCCGGATCACCATATTCCCATAGGACAT
>JAFCZJ010000367.1:1611-3032 GCA_019314375.1 Deltaproteobacteria bacterium
GACGCACATACTTGCCGACCGTCGAGCACAAGCGCTGGCGAGTCAACAATGGTGAATCCATGTCCGCGGCCATCATACCAAGGGGAGACCTCAACTGTGCCCGCTGGTTCCTTGCACGTCTCGGTCTGGTTTCTGCCGTCCTGATTCTGCGGCTTGGCTTCTTTCCGCTCTCGCTCGAGCCGCTCAAGCGATTGCCCCAGACCCTTGAGGTGCAAACCCTTGAAGGGATCGGTGCTGATGACATATCGCTGCCAAAGACTGGAGGGCTGCTTCTCGACATCCCAGGAGACGACCAGCAGAGTAAAGCCTTGCTTCATTGGGCTATGAAGCTTGTCGCCGCGTGCGAGCTCCTTGAAAAGAGAACTGACAGGATCGTCCAAATGGATGGCATCCACCAGAATCCAACGGCCAAGGGGATCGGGCCATTCCTGTAAATCGTCTGGACTCGGCAAAGAGTGCGGGATTGCGTCATCCGCAGGCAACTTCACTTGAAAGATCGTTGCGCGCGAAAGATCATCCAGGTAGTCAGTCCTCGCGTGATTCAGTTCGATTTCGACCGAAGGGGTGCTGATGTTCCCTGAGCAGTCTTTGAGTGACATTCCTTGTCGGACAAAGTCCCAGCTTTTGTCGATCGCCTCGAACGCCTTTCGTACCGTGCCTTCGTCATCTAATTGAGAGTACTCGATTCCGATGAGCGTTCTCATCACAATCGGCCAGCAGTCTTCGGGCGTGTCGGTTCGCACCAAGCCCTGATCGTTTTCGCTAACCGCCCTCACCAGCGCATCAAGATCCGCTTCCGGCTCAGGCAACTTGCTATTGGCGAGCAACGCCCGGACAAGCCAGGCCGCGAAGATCGCATCCAGGTCCGGATCGGCGTGAAGGACCAAGGTCTCGGAATGCCGACCGCCCAAATGTCCTAGAATGAGTTCTGAATACCGTTCCTGCACAAGTTGCGCGGCACTCCAGGCATCCGTGTCGCCCCCGTGGTGATCAAGTACCCTCGCTGCAACCCTGCCACCCACGTCAAGCCAGATTTCTCCCTCGGGCACCTCAGCCGGAGCGTTGGTCCCCATGGGGACAAAACGCAAAGACAACGAATTGGATTTTGACTTAGTCATTGTCTTCTCTCGGTCGAGAAAGGGCCACAAGTGCAGGCAGCCAGCCATCCTTCGTGAAGGCAGAGCACACATCAAGCGCTTCTTGAATGCTGGGGCGACAGAAGTCTGGAAAGGGGACATCTCGGCATAGCGCCAGCAACTCTTTCCCGAATCGATCGATCTCTTTGACCACTTCAACTCTCTTTTCTACTCCTTCTGCAGGTTTTTTAGGTACTGGAGGCCTTAAAACATCAAGCTCTTTGGGATACTCATGTTCATTTTCATCATATTTTCTGGCAATAGGTCTGAACATGTCCTTGGCCA
>JAFCZJ010000040.1 GCA_019314375.1 Deltaproteobacteria bacterium
GCGACCACCGAGAGAATGCCGACCTTCAAGGGAGTTAAAATCTTCTTCACGTGCGCACCTTAGTAGAATACGAGCGCCCCATTCCTACTATGCAGGCCATGGACTCGCAATGAAAAACCCAATCAACGATCAAACCAGGTGCTCAGAAATTCATTCACATAGGGGTGCTTGCTCTTGCGCAACTCGTCAGGCGAACCCTGATCCACCAACACGCCCTCAAAAAGCATGGCCACATGAGTCGCGACACGAAAACTGGACGCGATATCGTGGCTGATGACCACCGAGGTGATGCCCAGGCGTTCCTGCGCACTCATGATCATTTCGTCCACGGCATTGGTGCTGATGGGGTCAAGACCCGTGGTGGGTTCGTCGTAGAGGAGGATCTTCGGATCCAGGACCACGGCTCGAGCCAAACCCACCCTTTTCCGCATGCCGCCGGAGAGCTCGGAAGGCATCAGGTGTTCGATGCCCGTCAAATCCACGATGGCCAATTTCTCGGCCACGATCTTCTTGATCTCCGGATCCTTGAGCTCTTTGCGGTGCTCGCGCAGCGGGAAGGCCACATTCTCGCCTACGTTCATGGAGTCGAAAAGCGCCGACTGCTGAAATACCATGCCGAACTTGCCGCGCACCTGCACCATTTTCCGCTCACCGAAGCCGGTCACGTCCTCTCCGTCGACGATCACCTGACCCGAATCGGGCTTCAAAAGGCCCAACATGTGCTTCATCAATACGCTCTTGCCAGAGCCCGAGCCGCCGATGATGACCGAGGTGGAGCCCCGGGGCACCTCCAGGTTCACGCCCTTCAGCACCTGATTTCCCCCGAAGGACTTATACAAGTCCTTGATCTGAATCATCGCATCCAAGGGATTTCAACCATGCTCGCGAAAAAAATGAGGCCCAAGCACCACGCGCTTGCCGTCCATTTCCAAAAGACCGCGTTTTTGAAAATCTCCGAGGACTCTGGAGACCGTCTCCCGGGAGGTGTTGGCCATGGAAGCCAAGTCCTGCTGGGTCGGCCGCTTGCGGATCAGGGTGCCCTCTTCCACCTTTTCCCCATCTTTCTCCGCCAGATCCATCAGCAGCCGCGCCACCCGGCCGTAGACATCCAGCAGGGCCAGGTTGCCGATGATCTCGTCGGCCTTGCGCAAGCGGCGTGAAAGCTCGCCCAGCACGTTGATGGCCGTGGCTGGGCTCTCTTCCAAATGCGCGACAAAGTCCGATCGTTTCAAAATCACCAGCGTGGAAGCTTCGCAAGTAATGACGTTAGCCGAACGGGGCATGTCGTCCAAAAGCGACATCTCGCCGAAGAAGTCTCCTTCCCCGAAAAAAGTCAGGGTGATCTCCTTGCCGTTTTCCCCGTAAAGCACGACCTTCACGCGACCCGAGGCGATGATGAAAAGAGCGTCCCCCGAATCATCCTGGCCAAAAATCAAGCTATCCTTGCCCACTTCCCTGACCTGAACCAAACTCGCCAGACGGCCCAAAGCCTGATCGTCAATGTTGGCGAAGATGCTTACCTTCTTTAGCAATTCGCGAATCCGCGTCGAATCCATTGGGTCTCCCCGCTCCTCGAAGCCCGCATGGCCTCAGAGTCGGTCCAATCTACCGGCGGGATGCAAGGCATGTCAACCAACCCCACCAACCAAATCAGCCCTCCTGTCCGTACACAGACCCACCTTAAGGTTGACACACAAATATGTGTCCCCGCATTATTTAGACAGAAGGAGGAGTCATGAACATCACCCTCTCCGCGGACGAAGAAATCATCAAACGAGCCCAAAAGGCTGCCCGCAGGCAAGGCAAAAGCCTGAATCAAATGATCCGAGAGTATATGCGCACTCTTGCCATGCCTCAGGACGGCGCGGACTCAGCGGAAAAACTATTCGCATTAATGGATGAAGGCGGCGGCACCTTGTCTGGAAAGCGCTGGACTCGTGATGAAGCCCACAAAAAATAGGTTCTTCATCGACACCAACATTCTGGTTTACGCCAACGTTCTCCTGAAGCCTGAAGCACTGAACACAGCTGATGGCCCATACGCCTGCGGCATGCCAAGGATCGCTGGTTGACAAGGCGTCCCCTGGAGGGCAATCTTTGCCGCCGAAGGAGCGTGACATGAACGAGACCCGAATCCATCAAGCCCGCAAGGGAATCCTCACCGACGAAATGCAGGCCGTGGCCAGACAGGAAAACCTCAGCCCGGAGTTCATCGCCGAAGGGCTGGCCAAGGGCCACATCGTCATCACCCGCAACAACAAGAGAACCGACATCGCGCCTTTGGGCATCGGCAAAGGCCTGTCGATCAAAATCAACGCCAACATCGGCACTTCGCGCGATCTGCTGGACATCGAAGGCGAGTTGGAAAAAGCCCGCGTGGCGGTAGAAGCCGGCGCTCACACGGTCATGGACCTGTCCACCGGCGGGGACTTACCCGCCATCCGCAAAGACGTCATGAAGGCCGCGCCCGTGCCCTTGGGCACCGTGCCCTTCTATGAGGCGGCCGCCAGGGCCTTGGACAAACACAGCTCTTTCTGTCTTTTGACCGAAGACGAACTTTTCGACGTCATCGAGGATCATCTGGCCTCTGGCGTGGATTTTTTGACAGTGCACTGCGGCGTGACCTTGGGCACCTTGGGCCGCATGGAAAAAGAAGGCCGCATCATGGACATGGTCAGTCGGGGCGGTGCCTTGACGGCCGCCTGGATGCGCTACAACGAAAAGGACAATCCCCTCTTCACCAGCTTTGATCGCCTGGTGGAATTGAGCGCCCGCTACGACGCCACCTTGTCTTTGGGCGACGGCTTTCGCCCCGGGGCCACCGGCGACGCGACGGACCGCGCGCAGCTTCACGAGCTCATCACCCTGGGCGAGTTGCAGCAACATGCCCTGGAGCAGGGTGTACAGGTCATGGTCGAAGGACCGGGTCACGTGCCCTTGGACCAGGTGCAGGCCAACGTTCTTTTGCAAAAGCGACTCTGCCACGAGGCGCCGTTTTACGTACTGGGACCCTTGGTCACCGACTTGGCCCCCGGTTACGATCACATCACCGGAGCCATCGGTGGTGCCGTAGCCGCTTGGGCCGGCGCGGATTTCCTCTGTTACGTCACCCCGGCCGAGCACCTGCGCCTGCCCGATGTCGACGACGTGCGTCAAGGCGTCATGGCCTCGCGTATCGCGGCTGTCGCCGGTGAATTGGCCCGGGGCATGCCCGGCACCCGCGAGCGGGAACACAAAATGTCAAAAGCCCGGCGGATGCAAGATTGGGATGCTCAGTATGAGCTCGCCATCGATCCCACGGTGGCCCGCGGACGCCGGGGAGAAGCGCCGCCAGCTGATGAGAGCGTCTGCTCCATGTGCGGTGAGTTCTGCGCCATCAAAGTGCAAAACGACGCCAAAGAAGCCAAAGCGGCCAAAACCGCCAAGACCTAAATCGCGCGGTTCATTAATCCTTCTGCAAGAAGCCCTCTCCAGGGGCCGGCGAAAAAGCACCTGAAGCGCAGTCGCAAGAATCCAAGGTGTTGATCCGAATGCGGCCGAATCCACCCCCGCCGCCGCCACCGCCCACATAGGGCTGGGGCTCAAGCATACAGAGGTTGTGGTCATAGCTTTCGCCATCGCTGGCCTGGCTCGTGCCCGCGGCACCTGAGCCTCCTTCGCCGCCTTCGATGGCCTGGTACAAAGCACAACTAAGTCCATCCCTGCCCACGCCGCCGATGGCTGAATTCATGGAAGCCGTGGCGTCAGCCCCATCCCCACCGGAGGCGCCATGGTTGTTGCCACCGCCGCCGCCACCGCCACCATTGGCCCAGATGGCACCCGAGACCACCACTTCCCGTGCCTCGAGGACAATTGCGCCACCCGAGCCGGCGCCGGCACCGCCGATGCAGACCTCGTCGTCAAGTCCCTGACCGCCCTGTCCGCCCGTTCCGTTGGCCAAAATCGTGCCGCTGATCGTGACCCGGTTAACAGCCGAAAGCTGCACACCACCGCCCGAGGCGCCGCCGGCCTGATCACCGCAACTGTTCTGACCAAACTGCCCGCCCACCAGGGGCTGCATATCCGCCGCACAGCCCGGCGCATCGCCGGAGGAGCCGCCGGCCGTGCCGCAGCTTCCACCCCGGCCGCCGTACCAAGTGCCCGCGCCCAGCGTCTGTACGCGAGCACCCGCGCCGCCCTCGTCTCCATGGCCGGACATATCCAAGGTCCCCGAAATGCTGATGCTGTCGGCGGCCAGTACGGCCAATGCCGCCGAGCCCACCAGGCGCAAGGTTCCACCCACTTGCAATGAATCCACTCGACAAACACAAACCGACACCGCCTCGATCAACTCGCAATCGCCCAAGGCGGAACCCGCGTTGCAATCCGTGTCCGTATCAAAGGTGCCCGAAGGCGAGGGGTTCAGTCCCGTATTTTCAATGCGCCCCAAAGAAGCCGCGTTGGATGGCCTGACCACGCAGCAATGATCGCCACAGCAACCCATATCACCACAATCTTCAGTGCATGAAGCCGTCACGCAGTCCAGGCCATCGCTTGTCGGGTAGGTGCCACCCTGACATTCGCAATAGGGATTGTTCTCGCCATCGACCCGACAACGCCCAAGACCCGAGCAGGTGATGTCCCGACAGGGGTCGTCCACATCCAACACACAACCCGTGCCCGCGCTGTCGACCCGAAAACCCTCCTCGCAATCGCAAAGTGCCGCCCCATCGGAAACGGTGCAAGTCCCATGACCCGAACAAGTAACATCCTCGCAAACATCCTCGCCCCCACCACCCGAGCAAGCAACCAGCAAAGCGAAGAGAGAAAGCCACAGGAATATCCGTATCATCAGCATGGAACCCTTCCTTTCGATATCCCCATATTGAACGCCATGGGGACCCACCATGTCAATCTAGGCAAAAACACCTTGACAGAAAGACCAAGCTCTTGCTAAAAATCCTCCGCCTTTTCAAGATAACGCTCTTTGTAATCCGAAGTGCCGACGTGGCTCAGTTGGTAGAGCAGCTGATTCGTAATCAGCAGGTCAGCGGTTCGAATCCGCTCGTCGGCTTTGATTGAGATGCTCCGTGAGATTTTTGGCCCCATCGTCTAGCGGTTAGGACACTGGCCTCTCACGCCAGGTACAGGGGTTCGAGTCCCCTTGGGGTCATGCTGGACCGCCGGAATCTTCCGGCGGTCCTTTTTTTATGCCGGGAGATCGAATTCATGACCGAGGACAACAAAACCCAACACAGCCTGGAAGACCTGGTGGCCATCATGGCCCGACTGCGGGGGGATGACGGCTGTCCCTGGGACCGGGAACAGACCCTCTCCAGTCTGCAACCTTATCTGCTGGAAGAAGCCCACGAAGTGCTGCAAGCCATGGACTCAGGAGATTCGACGGCCCACCGCGAAGAGCTGGGGGACTTGCTCTTGCAGATCCTCTTCCAAAGCCAGATCGCGGAGGAAGAAGGCAGCTTCGATATGGCTGGGGTGGTGGACGGTCTGGCAAAAAAACTCATCCGACGCCACCCCCACGTCTTCGCGGATGCGAAGGCCGAAACCGCCGAAGATGTGATCGAAACTTGGGAACGCATCAAGAAAGAAGAAAAACCCGCCGACAAGCGCTCCGTGCTGGATGGATTACCCAAAAGCCTGCCGGCCTTGCTGATGGCGCACAAGCTTGGACAGCGCGCCTCCCGGGTCGGCTTCGACTGGCCCGACCTTGCCGGCGTGGAGGCCAAGGTGAGAGAGGAATGGACCGAGCTTGAAGAAGCGCGGGCCTTGCCCGAAGGAAAAAAGCGCAAAGAAGAGCTGGCCTGGGAACTGGGCGACCTGATTTTTTCCCTGGCCAACCTGGCCCGACACTTGGACTTCGACGCTGAAAATTTGCTCCGCAAGGCCAATGAGCGCTTCGAAGCCCGCTTCCGCAAGGTGGAGATCTTTGCCCAGAGCAAAGGACTGGACATGAAAAAGGCGGATATCGACTCTTTAGAAGCACTCTGGCAGCAGGCCAAACAAGAGCTGTCAAAGCCCTGAACCAAAGCCCTTTTCCAGCACCTGCCGAAGCTTTCCCACAAATCGTGTGGAAAACCTGTGGAAAGCTCTGTGGGAACCCACCTTGAGGCTCCAATAGGTGATCTTGACTTCGATTTGCACAATTCTTGTGCATGCATGTTTATCTTTGTTTATATGGGGTTATATTGTTTTTATCCACATTCTCAAGCAAGTTACGGACTTAGAGCCCCAGACCCTTAACTCAGGCCAAGACAGCGATGAAAAGGCCCTCCAGAAGCTAGTTTTCCACAGGAAAGGCTCGCAGATCTTACGGCCACAAGCCCGCCCGACCTCGACATAAAGAGGCAGCCTGAGGGCATCCAATTCAAAGCCCATCCAAAGCCAGAAAAGGCCTTGACATTTTCTCGAAGTAGCGATAATACAACCCGCTCAGTTGTTCTTAACAAGGAGATACGCAGTGGCCAATCATGCTTCGGCGATAAAAAGAAATCGGCAGAACATCAAGCGCAAGACTCGCAACGCTGGCCAACGCAATCAAATGCGCGGCCAGATTCGCAAATTGCAAGAAATGGTCAAGACCAAAGACGAGGAAGGCTCCAGGAAAGAATTGCTGGCGGCCATCTCACAAGTCATGCGTGCGCGCAGCAAGAACGTGATTCACAAAAGCACGGCAGCGCGTAAGGTTTCCCGGCTCACCCGCCTGGTGAACCGCAGCTTCGCCAGCAAGTAGATCCTGCGGCATCCCGATCACGAATCTGTTTGGCCGCAAAGGGCAAACAGCAATCGTTCGCAGATCAATTCATCTGGAATACGACCGCCCTTTAGACCCTGATCAGCCTTGGCCAAAGACTCTATGGCCGCGGCCAAACGACCTGAACCAAAGCGCCGCGATTGTTGCGTGCACTTCTTGACCACGTAAGGGTGCAAGCCCAAAGCGGCCCGGATATCATCCGCGGAGCGCCCACGCCTGGCCAAGGCTTGCACCGTAGCCAGGTTGCGGAAGTGCCGGGTCAAGTGACCCAGGATGGGCAAGGGGGCCTCTCCATCCCGCAACATGCGCCTGAGCACGCCCAGGGCTCGAGTGAGATCACCTTCCGCGGCCGCGTCGGTCAGATCAAAAACCGACTCCGAGCGTGTGTCAGCCACCACCTCTCGCACGTCCTTGCTGTCGATTCGACCTTCGCCGCCCTTGAACAAAGCCAGCTTATCCACCGCCTGCATCAAGGCACCCAAATCTTCGCCCACGGCCTCCACCAATGCATAAAGCCCGTCTCGATCCGCCGAGCAACCCTGATCGCCCAACAGCTGCTCGGCCAATTTGGGCAAGTCCCGGGCCCTGGGCCGCGGACAGTCCACCACCTGTCCCCCACCCTTCTCCACCGCTTTTTGGAAAGCACGGGCCGCCTTGGATGCCTTGGCTTGCCTTGGACCGCGGCTTGAAGGCCCCGCGCCCCTGACGACCAAAACCAGGGTGGTGGTGGGCACGGGCTTTTTCAGATAAACCAACAATTTCTTCTGCTCTGCTGCTCGCAGAAGATGGGCCTCGCGCAGAATCACCAAGCGATGTCCGCCAAAAAGAGAAGCGGTGCGAGCGGCGGCCTCAATCTCGGTGGCCGAGGCCGTGCGCCCATCGAAGCGACTGTAACTGAAATCGTCCGATCCCTTGCCGGATAGAATCTTGGAGGACAGAATATCCAAGGCACGGTCGACCAGGGCACCTTCTTCTCCGGCAATCAAATACAAAGATGCGGGATTGCCCTTCTTCAGGCTTTGGGCCAGCTTGCGAGTATCCATTTAGCACCGCATCCCTAGAAGTCCCTGCTGATCCGCTCAATGGCCGATTGCGCAACCCGCTCCAAAGCCTGCCGCAATGCCAAGTGCCGGTTGGCCAAGGTATTGCGCAAATCCGACGCCGACAAATAGCTGGCCCGTTCAGACAAGCTGAATGGCAAATTCCGACCATCTTTGAGCTTCAGTTCGAAGTCCACTTTAATCGTCACCTCTTGCTCTCGGGCCCGAAACCGCCCAGCCGCCAAAGCCACAGCCCGTGGCCGGGCATCAACCTGGCGAATACGGGCTTTCAGCCGAGCCGCGCCGGACACCAGGCCAAGACCCCGACGACGGGCCTCTTCCCGAAGCAGGCCGGTCAGCTCCGCGCCGGCACCGGCCTCGGCCGACTGGTCCTCGGCCACCGGGATTGCAATCGACTGACTGCCGTCGGGCAAACGCCCTGCGCTCGTACGCAAACTGTAACCGCATGCTTCAAGGCACGTAAAGACCAGAAGCATTAAGATTGCGCTACGCAGGATGATCATCAAGTGACCACGAAGTTAACCAAGCGACCCGGCACCACGATGACCCGACGCTCCGTCTTGTCGGTGAGCCACTTCTCTATCCTCTCATCTGCGCGGGCGGCGGCCTCCATGTCTTCTTTGGATGCGTCACGGGCCACGTCGACCTGGGCCCTGAGCTTGCCGTTGACTTGCACGGCAATGCTGATCACGTCTTCGATGGTGGCCGCTTCATCAAACTCGGGCCAGGACTGCAAACAAGCCAGACCGCCTTGGCCGACCAACCGCCAAACCTCTTCTGAAAAATGGGGCGCGAAAGGCACCATCATCAGGCAAAGACTGCGTCCGGCGAAGTTCAGCAAACGCAGGGCCTCGACAGCGGCCGGGTCAGAGGGTCGACCCGGCTCCAACTTTTCCAAAACCCGGCTGGCGTTGAGCAACTCCATCATAGCGGCGATGGCCGTGTTGAACTGGATCTCGCTTTCGATGTCGCGAGTTACTTTTTGAATGCAACGATGCACCTGGCGATGGAAGGCCACCAGATCCTTGCCCAAATGCTCTTCGTTCACCGGACCATCCAAATCCCCGATGACCTCAAAACGCGCCCGGTGGGTCACAAAAAAGCGCCACAGGCGGCGCAAGAAATTGTAACAACCAGTGACGCCTTCATCGCTCCATTCCACGTCTTTTTCGGGCGGTGCGGCAAAGAGACAGAACAAGCGCATGGTGTCGGCACCGTATGCCTCAAAAACCGCCTCCGGGCTCACGCCGTTAAGCTTGCTCTTGGACATCTTCTCCAAGCGGACCTGGGTGGCCTTGCCACAAAGGCCGCAAAGATACTCCTTGCCCTCGGCCTTCAAGTCCTCCACAGCCTGGTAACCATGCTCTTCGCAATAATAGCTGTCGCGCACCACCATGCCCTGGGTCAAGAGCTTATCCACCGGCTCGTCGTTGCCCACCAGGCCCATGTCGCGCATGACCTTGTACCAAAACCGAAAATACATGAGGTGCATAACCGCGTGCTCTGGCCCGCCCACATAGAGGTCCACCGGCAACCACCTGTCCGCCAGATCCCGCCGGAAAGGTTCTTCGGTATTCTTCGGGTCCAGGTAGCGGCAGAAGTACCAAGTGGAGTCCACGAAGGTATCCATGGTGTCCGTGTCTCGCCTTGCCTTCCCGCCACAGCTCGGGCAAGTGGTCTCCACGAAGTCTTTCACCTTGGCCAAGGGCGGCTCGCCCGTGCCGGTCAGCTCGGCGTCAGGCGGCAAGAGTACGGGCAGGTCCTTTTCGGGCACCGGCACCACGCCGCACTTTTCGCAATGGATCATGGGAATGGGTGTGCCCCAATATCGCTGCCGCGATACGCCCCAGTCCCTCAAATGATAGTTGACCGTGGGCCCGCCCTGCTTTGCTTCATTTGCCGCCTTGGCGATTGCGGTACGCGCTTCGGCCGAACTCAGACCGCTGTGCTCGCCGGATTCCGCCAGTCGACCGTCTTCGACGAAAGCAGTCTCCATCTTCTCCAACTTGAGTTCCTCGCCCTCTTCCGGCTGGATGACCACCCGAATGGGAATCTCATAGCGCTTGGCAAATTCGAAATCGCGCTGATCGTGGGCCGGCACGCTCATGACCGCGCCCGTGCCGTATCCGGCCAGAACAAAATTGGCAATCCAGATGGGGATGCGCTCTTTCGTGAAGGGATTTTTGGCATAGGCACCGGTCCACACGCCTTCCTTGTCCGTGCTCGCGTCGGTTCGCACGGCCTTGTCCACCAAGCCCATGCGCTCGACAAAAGACTCCACCGCCTCGCGCTGTGCATCCGTGGTCAGATGCTTGACCATCGGATGCTCGGGCGCAAGCACCATGTATGTCGCCCCATAAACCGTGTCGGAACGGGTGGTGAAAACCTGGATGGGCTCAACCGCCGCGGTCTCCACCGGAAAGACCAGCTCGCAGCCTTCGGAGCGGCCGATCCAGTTGCGTTGCATGGTCTTGATGCGCTCAGGCCAATTGGGCAACTTGTCCAAGTCTTCCAACAACTCGTCAGCGTATTGGGTGATACGAAAGGCCCAGTCGGGCATTTCTTTTTGCAGCACGGTGGACTTGCAGCGCTCGCACTTGCCGTCCACCACCTGCTCGTTGGCCAACACGGTCATGCAGCCCGTGCACCAGTTGGACAAACTGCTTCGCCGGTAAACCAAATCCTTTTCGAACATCTTGATGAAAAACCACTGGTTCCACTTGTAATAACTCGTGTCGCAGGTGGCAAACTCACGGTCCCAATCATAACTCAATCCCAACATCTTCATCTGGGCACGAACGCTTTCGATGTTGGCGCGGGTTCGCTTTTCCGGATGCACACCGTCCTTGATGGCCGCGTTCTCGGCAGGCAGGCCCAGGGCGTCCCAACCCATGGGATGCAAAACCTCATGCCCGCGCATTTTGTAATAACGAGCCAGCACATCGCCGATGGAGTAAACCCGCACATGGCCCATATGCAGCTTGCCCGAGGGATAAGGAAACATCTCCAGGATGTAAAAAGGCGGCTTGTCCGAATCGTCCTTGGCCTTGAAGATGCCCTCTTTGTCCCAGACTTCTTGCCACTCAGCTTCGATCTTTTTGGGATGATACTTGTCGTCCATGGTTGTCCATTCCTTTGTGCTTTCGGAAACAGGCTATTAGCACGAGAAATCCACGTCCCGCAAGGGGTGCCCGTGGTCCAAGGGACCGTGGCCGGCCCCATAGCCCGGGGCGCTGAGGATGGCTTGACGTACGTATCGCAGGGCGCGCTCTACCGCCTCGTCCAGGGATGAGCCTTGGGCCAGGCCGCAGGCGATGGCTGAGGCCGTGGTGCAGCCCGTGCCGTGGGTGTGACGGCTGTCGATGCGACTTGAAACGAAGCGCCTGACACCCTGCTTGTCACAGAGCACATCGACCAGTTGGGTGCCGACAAGATGGCCGCCTTTGAGGAGTACGGCTTGTGGGCCCATGGCCAGGAGTTCTCGGGCCGCGTCTTCCATTTCGTCTTCGGTGCCGATTTCCCGACCCAAGAGGGCCGAGGCCTCGGGCAGGTTGGGCGTGAGGAGACGCGCTTTGGGTAGGAGTTGCTCTTTGAGTACGGCAATCGCCGCGGGGTCCATCAGGGCCGCGCCGCCCTTGGCCACCATGACCGGGTCCAGAACAAGGGGCATGCTCGGAGCCAAGGATTCCAGAACACGAGCCACGGCCTCCATGATGCCCGCATTGGGCAACATGCCGGCCTTGATGCAGTCGGCGCCCAGATCTTCCAAGACCACTTCCATCTGCCGGGCCACGAAGTCCGGTGCCACATCCATGACCCCATGCACGCCCAAACTGTTTTGCGCGGTCAGTGCCGTGATGGCCGTGGCCGCAAAGCCGCCCAAAACCGTAATGGTCTTGATGTCCGCCTGCAGGCCCGCCCCACCGCCGGAATCCGATCCGGCCACAACCAAGACTCGACCCTTCATCTTCTCTTCTCCCATCCAAAGCAAAGGGCACACGAAAAACGCCGCCGACATTTCATTTGTGTTTCCATCCTCTGCTCCCTACCATGATCAGATGCTGCGGACCAGCCTGACCATCACCCTGAGCGCCGCGCTCGTCTTCGCGCTGCAACCCATGATGGGCAAAGTCCTTTTGCCCTGGTTCGGTGGCGGACCATCGATCTGGAGCGCCTGCCTGCTTTTTTTCCAAATCCTGCTTTTGGCCGGTTACGCCTATGCCCATGGATTGTCGACTTGGCTTTCCCCCCGGGCAGGCGCTCGACTGCATGTCTTTCTGCTAAGCCTGGCCTGCCTGCTGGGCATATTCCTGGGCATGCATTGGTCTTCACCCATCACCCCGAGCACGGCCTTCCGCCCCGAAGACAGTGCGTGGCCGGCCCTGCGCATCCTCTTGGCCCTGACGGCAAGCGTAGGCCTGCCATTCTTTCTGCTCAGCGCCACCAGCCCCTTGTTGCAGACCTGGTTTCACCTCAGTCATCCCGAGCGCTCACCTTATCGACTTTACGCCCTGTCCAATCTGGGCTCTTTGGGGGCGCTCGTCGCCTATCCTTTCTTGCTGGAACCAAGCCTGGGGCTCCACGAACAGGCCTTGCTTTGGTCGGTCGGCTTTTTGATCTTTGCCGGCGGCATGGGGGTCTGCGCCTGGCCCTTCCTTCGTCGAAAACTCGCGGCGACGGCTCAGGTTGTCGAGAAGCCCTCAGATCCCGCACCCGGCAAAGCCTTGCGTCTTTTGTGGTTCGGCTTGGCCGCGACCGGCTCCATCTTGCTGCTGGCCACCACCAACCAAATCTGTCTCAACGTGGCGGTGGTGCCTTTCTTGTGGGTGCTGCCTTTGGCTCTCTACCTGCTCTCCCACATCCTCTGCTTCCACGATCCCCGCCTGGCGGCCCGAGGATTCTGGCTTCCCATCTTCGCCCTGAGTAGCCTGATGGTCTTGGCCTTGCTCTTCCACGGCGGCGAGAAAATCTGGCAAGTGGGTTCGGTGCGTTTTGAATTGGGTCTTGCCTGGCAGGTGCTCATTTACGGCACCAGCCTGCTCTCCGGCTGCATGCTGGTGCATGGTGAACTGGTGCGGCTCAAACCACCGGCCAGCCGCTTGACGTCTTTTTATCTGTGGATGTCGGCTGGCGGTGCCGCCGGCGGGCTCTTCGTCAGCCTCATCGCGCCCATGGTTTTCGACGGTCTCTGGGAATTCCATCTGGGCCTGGCCGCCGTGGCCGCATTCTGCCTCTTGACCTCCTGGCAGGACAAAGAAAGCCCCCTGAACGGGCAATGGGCTTTGACAGCCAGGGCCGCGGCACTGAGCGCCCTGGCGGGCCTGATGCTGATTCTGGGCCTGCATCCATTGCACTTCATGCGCGAAGCGGTCTTCGCCGAACGCAACTTCTACGGTGTGCTGCGGGTTCTCAAAAAACACGAAGGTCTGCCCAAGTACTTCTCCCACGATCTTTACGATGGACAGATCCTCCATGGTTATCAGCTCCAGGATCCGAAACTGAAGTCGATCCCCACCTCTTATTTTAGCGACCAATCAGGTCTGGGCCTGCTGCTGGCCAAACATCCGGCCCGCCCCGCCCCCTTGCGAGTCGCGCTGATCGGCCTTGGAGTGGGTACCGCCGCGGCTTTGGCGAAACCCAAGGATCTGTTCCGATTTTACGAAATCAACCCGGCGGTCATCCGGCTGGCTGAAGGACAAGACGGGTACTTTTCCTTTCTGAAGGACAGCAAGGCGGAAATCCAGATAGTCGAAGGCGATGCCCGAGTACAATTGGAACGCGAGCGAGAAGCCGGCCTGAAGAATCGATTCGATTTGTTGGTCGTCGACGCCTTCCAGTCCGATGCCATCCCCGCCCACCTTCTGACCAAAGAAGCCATCTCGCTCTACCTGAGCCAGCTCAAGGATGATGGCGCCTTGATGATGCACGTCACCAACCTGCACTTGGACCTGGAACCGGTGGTGGATCGCCTGGCCTCCGAGTTGAACCTGAGCGTGGCCGTCATCCGCCATCCAGGGGACGGATGGCTATCGCTCATGTCTCGCTGGATGCTCCTGACCCGAAACAAGGATATTCTCGCGACCGAGGCCATCGCCGCCCGAAGCGAGCTACCCCATAAATTACCAAGACATGCGCCCCTTTGGACCGACGATCACTCCAGTTTGCTGCCTATCCTGCAGTAAAACCTTGAGCACCACATTCCTTTGGAATGTATAGCAGCACGTCTAGCACCACATTCCTTTGGAATGTGGCACAAAACGTTCCACTCCTGGACCGTATGCTTTCGCTCTTGACCCATGTGGAAAAGTCACGCCTCCTCTGGAACGTCTAGTTACCAGATCTACGCAAACTTTTCTTAGCCCTGTTTTTGTTGTGTTTTTTGTCCTGGCTGGCTTATCGGCCAGATGACCGATGTGCCATCTTGTCTCGATTCTGAAGTCAAAATTCCTGGACGTTTGACCAATGTTCCTTTTTTTGCTTATTTCTCCATGCGTTATGGAGGAATCAAAAATCGACACAACTTGGCACAGTGATTGCTCATACCAGGCCGACACAGCAATTACCCAGGAGAATCCCATGCGCAATACAATGAACACCCTGCTGATGACGGTTTTGATTCTTGGTCTCGCGGCCTGCTCCGGCGAACAAATGGATGCACAGGATGTAGGTCAGACCACCAGCCGCATCGTGGGGGGTTCTTCTTTCGACGGCCTGCCGGCCGTGGGTGCCTTGCTCTACAATGGCTCCCAGCATTGCACCGGCACCCTCATCGGGCCGAGGACGGTTCTGACCGCCGCCCACTGCGTCGACGGATTTTCCGCCTCACGCATGACCTTCATCACCGGACCCAATGTCTCCTACCCCGAGTCCAGAACCCAGGCCGTCAGCATGACGGGCCATCCCAGCTACAACGCCTACAGCATCACCAACGATATCGGCTACGTCACCTTGGCCGAGCAACCGCCTGTTGCGCCCATGCCCGTTCTGACCTACATGGATTCCTCCTTCCAGGGCACGGACCTCTTTTTCGTGGGCTACGGAGTGGACAACGGCTACAGCCAAACCGGCTCAGGCCTCAAAAGAGCCGTTTGGATGGGCGTCAGCCGCGTCGACGCCACCACCTTCCGATACGACGATCCCAACCGCAACACCTGCAACGGCGACTCGGGCGGCCCGGCTTTCTTCCAGGGTTCTGACGGAACCTACTTCGTGGCCGGCGTGACCAGTTACGGAGACCAGTACTGCACCGACTATGGCGTGGACACCCGCGTGGACGCCTACTTGGATTTCCTGCCCATCGTCAATAGCCAGCCGGATCCCGAGCCGGAACCGGATCCCGTGGATCCCTGTGGCGGCGAAACCTGGGAAGGTCGCTGCAACGGCGAAACCGTGGTCTGGTGTGAAAACGAGAAGGTCTATCAACAAGACTGTTCAAGCGACGGCAAGGTCTGCGGTTGGGATGAAGGCCGCGGCTACTACGTCTGTCAGGTACCCGTTATCGAAGAACCCGAGCCCGTCGAAGAGCCTGAGCCCGTCGAAGAGCCTGAGCCGACCGACCCCTGCGAAGGAGAAACCTACGCGGGTCGCTGCAACGGCGACACGGTCGTCTGGTGCGAAAACGAAGAGATCATGAACCAGGATTGCGCCGAGCAGGACTTAGTCTGTGTCTACGACGTCGACAAATCCTACTTCGCCTGTCGCGAACCGGAAGTCGTCGACCCCTGCAACGGCGAGACCTTCGACGGCCGCTGCGATAACGGCTCGGTCATCTGGTGTGAAAACGAAGAGGTCAAATCCCTCAACTGCCAAGCATCAGGCACCGACTGCGGCTACAACTCAAGCAAGGGCTACTACGACTGCATGTAATCCAAAGCTCATCCATCAGGGCCGGCCCTTCAAGGAGGGTCGGCCTTTTTTAATTGGACGCGGGCCAAGCTGAAGGCTCTGGCCCCAAGACCAGACGCAAGCTACCACCGGCCACGATTTCCTCGTGGCTGATCCAACTGCGCTCCAATGCATGATCGTTCAATTGCGCCGACTGAATGTAGGGATTATCCGGCCCCTGCCCCTCGACCTCGATGACAAAAGTTCCGCCCGAATAGAAGCTCGGGTGCAAATGCAAAACCACCCGATCAAACAAAGGGCTGGTCAGTTGATAGCGTCCATCCCCCGGTGCCAAGGGATACAAACCGATGGCCGCCAACACATACCAGGCACTGGTGGCACCTGCGTCATCGTTGCCTGGCAAACCGTCGGGTTGGGCTGAAAAGTCCGTCTTCAAGATCTGGCGCACCAGGGCCTGGGTCTGATGCGCCCGACCCGCAAGGTTGTACAGAAAGGGAACATGAAAGCTGGGCTCGTTGGAAACATCGAAATAGCCCTCGGCAAAAAAGCGGTCCAGCTTCTCGACGAAGGCTTCCGGCCCGCCCATGGCCTCGATGAGACCCGGAACGTCATGAGGCACGAACCATGTGTAAATCCAACTATTGGCCTCACAAAAATCGTTACCCTCCGAGCTGTCGGCCGGGTCAAAGGGCTCCACCCAGTTTCCGGATCGATACCTTGGCCGCATGAAGCCCCTGTCCGGGTCCCAATGGTTCCTCCAATTGCCCGACCTGGCCTCCAGAGCCTGCGCATCTTGCTCTCGACCAAGAATCCGGGCGATCTGAGCGCTGGTCCAATCGTTGTAGGCGTATTCCAATGTCATGGAGACGCTTTGGCCTGGATCGCATTCCGAAGACACATAGCCCAAATCCCGATAATCGACCGGCGTACCCAGGTTGGCGTACCCACAGAGCCCATCAGGGGCATCCTCCGGGTTGTCCTCCATAGAGGCCTTGTTCACCGCCGCCCAAAGTTTCTCCCCATCAGGCACACCAAAACCCTTGCTCAAAGCGTCTGCGATGATGGCCACGGCGTGGTTGCCGATCATCACGCGACTATAGCCCGTGGCGTGCCAAGTGCATTTGGGCAGCCAACCTCCCTGTTCATAAAGGTGCAGATAACTGGCCAGCACATGCTCCACCCGCTCGGGAGCCAAAAGCGTGGCCAGTGGATGGGCGGTGCGATAGGTATCCCAGGCGCACCAGTCGTCGGTGAAGAAACGAAAATCCTTCCCTGAAAAAACCTGTCCCTGGCCGTCCGCCCCGGAAAAAAACACGCCCCCGGCCTCGGTCAGGTCCGAGGGCTGGAACAGACTGCGATACAAGGCCGTGGCGAAGGATCGGCGCTCGGACTCACTGCCGCCTTCGATCTCCACCCGGCCGAGGAAACAGGCCCAGGCCGCCGCCGCCTGGCGCCGTATTTGCTCGAATGATCTGTCCGCCAACTCTTGATCATGATGAAGCTCGGCCTGCGTCTCATCCACAAAAGAGATGCCCACTCGCACCAGGACTTGCCGGGTGCCGGGTTCGAATTCCACCCAAGCACCGATCTTGCTACCCGTGACCGAAGCCTGGCCCTCTTGCGCCACGCCCGTCGACGTCCAGGTTCCGAAAGAAGCAAAAGCCGGCTCAAAACTGGCGTGAAAATAGACACGACTTTGGCCGGTCCAATTGTCCGGCTCGCTCAGCAGAAGATCCAGCAACGGATGGACATTGTATTCCCCCATGCCCCGAATCAGGCCATCTTCGATTTGCAGCCATCCCCCGCGAGACTCACCCCGGCTGTGGCCCAGATCCAGAATCACGCGGGCCGGCTCCTGGGCCGGATAGCCATAACGATGCATGCCTCCGTGTGCGCTGGCCGTGAGTTCGGCCCGCACCCCATAAGTCGACAGGCTCACCGCGTAGTATCCGGGTTCGGCGGCCTCGGACAAATGATTGTAATGGGAGGGTCGGCTGCTTGGGTCCAAGTTCAATTCGCCGGTGGTCGGCAAGAACAAAATATGGCTGTATCCATTGCCTCCGCCGCCGGGGCCCTCCAGGTGGGTGTGGCTGAAGCCCTCGATGAAATCGCTTGCGTACTCATATGCGTCCACACTAAAAGCCTCGACCACCGTATCGGGACTGAGCTTGACCATGCCATGCGGCATGAGCGCGCCGGGGATGGCGTTGCCCGAACCCAAGGTACCGATGAAGGGATCCACGAATGCGGCCATGTCTTGACCAGGCCCACCGCACCAGGGAAGCAGGCTCCTGTCGTTGTCCTCGCAGGCCGACAGCAAGCACAATCCGACAATCACCCCTAGCCACTTCTTCATGAATTTTCTCCCCTCGGATCTACTTGGTCTTCTTTTTCTTGCTGGTTTTCTTTGCCGCGGCCAAGGCCTCGGCCACGGCTTCGTCGGTACGCGGACCTGACTTCAGCGACCAGATGACCAATCCCACCCCCAAGGCGAAAAAGGGTATGGACAAAAACTGCCCCATGGTCAAAGCCGAGTCCGTCGAAAGGGTCTGATGGGCCTTGAAAAACTCGACAAAAAATCGTTGCAGAAAATAGGTGGAGAAAAAGACCCCGGCCAGCAACCAACGGGGGCGTTTTTCCCGACCCGCCAAGCGGTCGACCAAAACCAAAAGACCCAAAACGGCAAGCCCGATGGCCACCTCGTATAGCTGTGAAGGGTGCCGGGCCACCAGGGGTTGGTCCACGCGAGGAAAACAAACAGCCCAGGAGACATCGGCTGGACGACCCAGGATCTCCGAGTTGAAGAAGTTGCCCACCCGAACCAGGGTGGCCCCCACGGCGGCTGAAAAACTGATCCGATCAAACATCTCCCCCATGGGCACTTTGCGGCGCCTGGCGTAGAGGATCAGCGCCAGACAGAGACCGATGGTGGCACCGTGGGAGGAAAGCCCGCTCAAGCCCCCACGCACATCGATGAGATACAGGGGGTGGGTCAGAATCCGATCGAACTCATAGAAGAAACGATGACCGAACCAGGCACCAAGCACGATGCCGCCCATGGCCCAATACAAAAAATCAGCCGCGAGCTGAGCGCCTCGCCCCGAGCGCTTGAACTGCCAGTGCAAAAAGACCCAGCCGAGAATAAAAACCAGCAAAAAACTAAGTCCATAGTAACGGATGGCGATCGGCCCCCAAATGTGCGCCAAAATCGGATCCACGTCCCAGACAAAACAGTTGGCTTCCATGAAAAACCTACCTCCTTAACTCTCACCGTTCACTATCACCCCTTGCCGCCCATGTTGAGAAAAATCATGACCTGAGAGGAATCGTCGACCTTGCCCGAGGGTTATCCGAAGGCCTATGATGGGTAGTGTTCAAGGAAGGAGACCGAAATAGACATGCCCCACCTTCAAACCAGAGCATGGAGTATACCTGCTTTCTTTGGATTCTTTTTCCTCATGGCTGGGGCCTGTCAGGAGCAGATTCCCAAACCAACTCGCCCCCTGCTGGAAGCGGCGGAAGCCGGCGACCTGGCCCAGGTACAAGCCCACATTCACCACAA
Organism: Deltaproteobacteria bacterium; assembly: GCA_019314375.1. Classification (GTDB taxonomy): domain Bacteria; phylum Myxococcota; class B64-G9; order B64-G9; family B64-G9; genus JAFCZJ01. The sequence goes on from JAFCZJ010000040.1 coordinate 19,220, forward strand.
AAGCAATTTGGAAGCCGAAAACCAATTCCGGATCAACGCCCTCCACAAAGCGGTGATCGGTGGTCACCCGAAGGTCGTCCGGGCCCTGATCGACGCTGGAGCAAAAATCGAAGCACGGGATATCAGCGGATACACGCCCCTGCTCCGTGCTCTGTACCTGGGCAAAAAAGACCTGGCGTGGCTGCTGCTGGAACGAGGCGCCGTTCCAAGCCAAACCAATAACTACGGTGAGCAAGCCCTGCACCTGGCCGCCAAGCAGGGCTACACCGCCATGTGCATCAAGCTGCTGAGCCGACCCGACACGAAAGTGAACATCCAAAGCCTGGCTGGATGGACGCCCCTGCACTTGGCCGTAAACAAAGGCCGGGCAGAAACGGTCAAGGCGCTGCTGGACAAACAAGCCAATCCCAACCTGGCCACGAGCAACGGGACCGTGCCCATGCATCGGGCGGTGGCAAGCTACGGCCCCATCGCCCGTTTGCTGCTCGACCACGGTGCCGAAGTAAATCGATACGACGCCCGGGGTCAAGGGGTCTTGTACTGGGCCGCGGGCCAAGACGATGTCGAGTTGCTTCGCAGGCTCTTGGAAAAAGGCGCGGATCCCAAAGCCCAAACCATCGTGGGCGATCAGCCCTTGCACCGGGCGGCCGTTTACGGTCTGGCGGCGATCATGCGCGTTCTGATCGAAAAAGGCGCGGACATCCACGCTGCCAACAAAAAGGGAGAGCAGGCCCTCCACCTGGCTTACAAGGGTGCCCACGAAGAGGCCGCCAGGCTCCTGTTGGGTTTGGGCGCCGATCCCAAGACCCGAACCAAAGCAGGCCAAACCCCGCTGGACCTTGCCTACCGTTCAGGCCATGGGGATCGCTTCCAAGGCTTGCCGGAACGCGTCAAGCCAATCAAGCCTTGAGGGCTTTGTCCGCCCTCACTTCAATTTGGAATAGAGCCGATTGATGGCCCGATTGGCCTGCTCTAGCCTTCCATCCACGACCTCGGTCAAAATGAGCTTGACCTGTGCCTCATGGGCCTGGGGTTTGCCGCTGCGCTCAATGGCCGACCGCAGTCGCCTGAGCTTTCGATCAATGAAATCCCCGTCGATGCGCTGAGCCTGAAGCGCTCTCCCGTAACCCTGAGCTGCGGACAGAGCCGCCCTTTCGTCCTGCGCTTTGAAGGCCTTGGCCCAGGCCCGTGCCTGGGCATCACAAGCCAGGCAGTCACCGGGTCGGACACCACGCTTGGAGGCTTGCTTCCGCAGGGTTCGCCATCGGTCTCGCCAGGCTTGTCGCACGGCCCGGCTCCAGCCCTTGGCGGCATTCGTCACCTTGGCCACCTTGGTCACCTTGGTGACGCGGGGTCGTCGCTTCTTCTTCCTGTTCTTCTGAATCTTCCTGACAGGTCTGGGCTTGGCCTCGGGCTCCTCTGCCAGCAAGCGATCCACCTCGGCCCAAGAATCGGGGACAGGCACCTGTACGGGCTCCGATACGGATTTCGGTACGGGTTTCGGTGCGGGCTCCACTGCTGCAGGCTGGGCCAAAATCGGCCTCATCTCTCCGGGCGGCTCCGCATCCTGACTCAGCCATACCCATAATGTGCCCAAGGAAACCAAAATCACCAAGGCCAGACCGATCCCCAAGCCAAGCCGTCGCGACTTGGGTGGGGCCAGATCATCCAATGACATGGTGCCGGTCCTGCGAGCCGAGCCCCCCTCCAAAGCACCCTTAAGGGCCACCATTGCCAGGGGGTCTTCGTCCAGCGACTCTGCAGCCTCGGTGGATGGCAGGGCCGACCTCTTTTCGACAGGCTGAAGGACCCGCTCAACTTCAGCCGCTAAGGTGCCTGGCGGATCGCTGCCGGCCAGCACCAGGCCCAAGGCATCCAAAGCCGCCACCAGGGCATCGGCGCTGGCAAAACGAGCCTGTGGTTCTGGCCGCAGCAAGCGAGACAACAGGTCCTCCGTGGCCTGGTTCACCTCGGGGTTGAGCCCTCGGGCCGAACGCCACACCGGACGAGCCGCCGCCCGCATGAGTTCGAAGTCGGAGGGGCCCTGCAAATAGCGTTGCCCCGTAAGCAATTCGAAAAGCACCAGGCCCAACGCGTAAAGGTCAGAAGTCGGACCCAAGACATCGCCCTTGGCCTGTTCCGGAGACAAGTACTCCAGCTTGCCCTTGATCTGCCCCTGACGGGTTTGCAACTCATCGGTCAGGCCCTTGGCGATGCCAAAGTCGCCCAACTTCACGTCACCCTGAGCGGACAGAAGAATGTTGTGCGGGTTCACGTCCCGATGCACGATGGACAAGGCCCCACCCTGCTCGTCCTTTCGGCTGTGCAAATAGGCAAGGCCGCGACCCACCTCCCGCACGATCCAAACAGCCAGCCACGGGGGAAGCCGCCGCCCGTCGACCTGCAAGCGCTTCAACAGACGGGCCAAATCGCATCCGTTCACATACTCAATGCACATGAACAGCACCCCATCCACCTCCCCCAGTTCGTAAACTTGAACCAGGTTGCCGTGGTTGAGGTCCGCCATGATGCGGCTCTCTCGAAGGAACATTTTCCGAAATCGCCGGGTGCGGTTGAGTTCAGGCAGAATCTTTTTGATGGCCACGGTCTTGGAAAAGTCATAGGGGCCGGTCAGCTCCGCGCGGTAGAGCTCAGCCATACCCCCCACGGCCAGCCGCTCAATCAGCTTAAAGCGCCCGAAGCGCTGCGCCTCGACCTTCACTTGCCCAACCCATGTTTGCTCATCAAGCGATAAAAGGACTGCCGGGGCACGCCGGCCGCGTCGGCGGCCTTGGCCACCACGCCCCCGGCAGCGTCCAGCGCAGCGGAGAGATAAGCCCGCTCGAATCCTTCCACCACCCGACGCCGGGCGTCGTTGAAAGGCATGCCCAGTACATCGGCATCCATGCCGAATCCCTGAGCATCCCCTTCCGGCAAAGCCGCCTCCGGCCTGTCCGGAAACAAAAGCAAACGCTCGACCACGTTGCGAAGTTCGCGCACGTTGCCCGGCCAATCGTGGTTAAAAAACAAAGCCAGGACTTGATCGTGGATCACGGCCTGCGGGTCCTTGTCCGGGCTGAGCCCTTGCACCATGGCCCGAGCCAATAGACCCAAATCTTCACGACGCTCACGCAGAGGCGGCATGCGCACTCGCAGCACGGAAATCCGGTAAAACAAGTCCCTGCGGAATCGTCCGGTCGCCACGTCACTGGCCAAGTCGCGGTTGGTGGCGGCCAGGACACGCACATTCACTGGCCTGTACCGATTCTCGCCCAAGCGCTTGACCTCGCGCTTTTCCAGCACCCGCAACAAGGTCAGTTGCAGCCCCGGTTCCAACTCCCCAATCTCGTCTAAAAAAACCGTACCGCCCTCGGCCGCCTCAAAAACGCCGATTCGCTCGCTTTCGGCGCCCGTGAAGGCTCCCTTCGCATGGCCGAAAAGCTCGCTCTCGATGATGGACGCCTTCATGGCACCGCAGTCGACCACGATGAAGGGTTTGTCCCGACGGGCGGAAACCATGTGCACCGCCTCGGCCGCCAGGTCCTTGCCTGTGCCGGATTCACCCTCCAAAAGCAGGCTGGATTCGGTGGGTGCCGCCCGCTCCAGAATGGCGAAAACCTGGCGCATGGCCAAAGAGCGCCCCAGCAATTTCCCAAAGGCTGTGCGATCACTCAAGGGAAACTCTTCGTGTTCGTCGGAAAGCTTAAGCTTGAGCCGGCTCGTGCCCACCTGGATCTCATCGCCCCCTTCCAGCCTGGCCGCCAATACGCGTACCCGCCCCACCAAGGTGCCGTTCTTGGATGACAGGTCCCGCAGCACGAAGCCTTCGCCCTCGGGCACCAGTTCAAAATGCCGCCTGGACACGGCCTGGTCCGTCAAGATCATGTCGCAGTCATCACCGGCTCCCACCACCACGCCGTGTGGGGGCAGGGCCAAACTGAGCCCCTTGTCGGGCCCCTTGGCCGGGTCACCACCCGAGTGACGGTGCTGGCTAAGTTCGAATCCCCTCGCATCCCATTCTCCCTCAGCGGCAAGACCAAAGCCCGTCGGCACGCAAAGCGCAGGTCTGGGTAAATTCCGCACAAGATCCATAGGCCGCGCAGGACTCCAAACAAGCGCCCAGGCCCGGCTGACAACCCCAGTCCGGCACACAAATTTGACCCGCCACGGGGCAAGTCCCCAGGCATGCGTCAGGAACACAAAGCCCTGGGCCGAAGTCGCACACAAATGTCCCAAAACCGCGACAGTCGCTTTGGCGCAAGCAGGGCCATGCGTCCATTATCACGCAAGCGCCGCCGACCTCCACTGCACCGGAGCGATAGGCTTCGCAGGTGCCCGTGTCTTCACCCGCCACCACCCCAAAAAGGCTGCGTTGCCCCAAGCAGGAGCCGGACGCATTGGAGCAATCCGCAGGTTCCAACAGACCGCTTAGCGTGTCACAACGCAAGTCCACCCGGTGGCTGGTCGGCTCCAGGGCAGAACATTCAACGACCGGCTGGCAAGCACCAAACTCCAAGATGGCCAAGTTCAGGTTTGCCGAGAAGCCGGCCTGGCCTTCCTCATCCACCAAAACCTGTCCATCAAGATCCAAAACACCTTGATCAAGTTGCAAGTGCAAGGCCATGGATGCACCGGACGCGGGCCAACAACCGGCGGGATGAAAGACCCACATTTGGGCTCCATCAGGACAGCCGTCCCGCACGATCCATGAACCAGCTAGCTCGCCCACGCCATCCAGGCTCACATGGGCTCGCCCCTCCATGCTGTCAGAATCCAGGGGCTTGGAGGCAAAAAAAGCCAAGGCAGCCAGACTGGATCCGGAAGGCGCGCCGCCCGGGCTCACGGCCGTCACGAACGGAGCCAAAGCGCTTCGGCTCAGGTCGAAAGGTATATTCAGGCGATCATGCCCAACAAAAAGTGGCTGGGCTTCGATGCCGCCATACGCCACCACCCGACCCTCCCCATCCAAACCGCGAAGGCGTACCGAAAGCGGCCGCTCCGGTGCCTGACCGGGTTCGATGCGAATCCAGGGCAAATCCGAACGTCCGGCCACGTCCATGGTCAGCAATATCTCAAGCTCACCATCTCCGTCTGCGTCCAAAAGTTCCGCGCCATCCACCGTATGACTCGCATCGAAGCCCCCTTCCCCATCCAGCAAGAGTTGAATCTCGCTCAAACGGGCAGCCACCTGTCTTTCCGTATTCCAGGCAGCGTCCGGGCTTGGCACCACCACAATCCCCTCAAGATCACCGCATCCGGCAAAGCATGAAGAGAAGGCCAGCAGGCAGCCCAAACCCATTCGCATCCAGAATTTCATGGCCAAAAGCATCATGGCAGGCGAAGGTGAAAATCCGCCGGGTCTCCAGCGCCAGATGTCAGGGTGGCGGCCAGCACCGCCCCAGTGATCAAGGCCGCGCCGGCACCTACCGCCGTCCAGACCTCCCAGCGCTTATACCAAGAGGGAGCCGGCGGCGGCGCTGGATACGTTCGCTGCAGCAGAAGGTTCAAGGAAGTCACCCATGCGCCCAGATCGCCGGGACCCGCCTCCACCAACTCAACGCTGATCGTGTGGGCCTCCATGTCAACCCAGCGCAGTTTCACGGCGTGGCGTTTGCCCAAACTGGCCACACGCACCGTCAAGGCGGCCGGCACACCGAGCTTTGCGCCCAGGGCGAAAAGGTTGGCGTCCTGCTCCAGGCAAGCCCACCACTGGTCCTTTTTCCCGCAGCGGGCTTGCACTGCCTTGTTCACCTCAGCCCCTAAGACGACTTTGAGATGCAGATCCTTGGCCAGACGAGAGGCGAAGTCCTGCCTGAGCCGCTCGCATGTACTCGCCTCGCCTCCGACACAGCCGAAGGGCAGGAGGACCAAATGCTCAGGCTGTGCGGCGCGAGCCGTCCCGAAACACAGGATGACAAGCAGTCCCAAAAGACCAAGAAGGCGAGGGAGAGCGAACATGGCCCCATGCTAGATTCGCCAGAAACACTTGTCAACAAAGGCATGTCATTGTCACACAGAGGTGACAAGTGTTCGGCATCAACACAATCGCAAGCCCTTGTAAATAATGGGCTTCAATTGTTCTCACTCAGAAGACTATTTGTCGCGAACCTGTGACAAATCCAAGCCATCCCATAAGGCAAATCTCAATATTTCATAAAGTTAGTGAGTCGCCGGCCACCTGGCACGTTCCTTCCATATACAGGAAGACCTATGGAACACACACCACAGTCCAAAAGGACGAAAAAAGGAGAAATCATGTTGAAAGAGACCTTCATAGGCTTAGGACTCGGATTATTGCTCATGGTGCCCTCTGCTCAGGCGGACAATGGAAGTGGGTCGGGTTCGGGCGACGGTGATCAGCTGAACACCCAGGAACAAACCCAAAGCCAGGTCAGGGAACAAACGCGCACCCAGACCCGCGAACAAACGCGCACCCAGGCCCGCAACCAAAACCGTGATCAATCCTGCCAGGACGACGATTCAGGAGCGACCGACGACGCGTCAGCAGGCGACGACACCGTTCTCAAATCCGGTGGAACAGACGAGAGCTGGGAACAATCCGCGGATGCCCAGGGTGATCATGCCCAGGTCCAGGCCCAGAACCAGTACCGCTACCAGTACCGGTGGCAACATCGTCACCGCAACGGCCAGGGCGAAGGCGGCGGTCAGGGCGAAGGCGGCGGCCAGGGCGAAGGCGGCGGCCAGGGCGAAGGTAGCGGCCAGGGCGAAGGTAGCGGCCAGGGCGAAGGTAGCGGCGATTGCCAGGGAAGTTGCCAAGACGGAGACTCGGGCTCGGCGGGAGACTCTGGTGACAACGCAGACTCTGGTGACAACGTGGACCCGGGCGACGACACCGTGGTGTTCCGCTCAAGCTTGGACGACGTCGATGGCCAGGGCTCGGGAGACCAGACTCAGGCCCGAAAGCAGACCCGCAACCAAATCCGCAACCAGATGCGGCTGCAACTCCGCGAGCAGCAGAATGCCGGCAGCGTGGTCCTCAAATCCAACATCGACGGTATGGATTCGGGCAGCATGCTTCGCAGCCGCCTCCAGAAAATGCAAAACATCCGCAGCATGAACCGACTCAACACTGGCTCCGGTCAGGGCGCAAACCATTAATCAGTAAGGAGCAGACACCATGGTCCGCGGACGTCCAGCGTCAATCCAGCACGACGAGCCCAAGCCCAGGGCGCTGGACGTCTCGACCACCCCTCTCGCAAGCTCCCCCATCATCTGGATCCTGATCATCGCCTCCCTCATCCTGGTCGACCTCGGAAAAAGTCACGCACGCAGCCTGGCCTTGATCAGTCCCCCATCCCAGAACCATGCCCGAGCCCGCCAGGTCAGGCGGCTGCATGCTCAACTGAGCAGGCAACTCCAGGCTCGCGGCATCGAGGTGGTGGGCGAACGAGTCTTTTCCTCTACCGCACGGGGCTTGGGTCTCAATTCAAAAACAGCCCTGCACAAAGATCGTTTGCCTGAAATCTGCGATGCCTTGCGCATCGATGGTGTGCTGATCGTGGGCCTGGCCCGACGCGGGCGCATGATGCGCCTGTCGGCTTTCCTTTTCGATGCCACCGGCCGACTGACCCTGAAACGACAGAAGCACCAACGCCGAGCCAAAGCGACGCGACGTTGGCTGCGGCAATTGGCGCGGACCGTGGATCGCCGCCTCAGCCCGGCCCGCCCCCCCCTGGAAGAAGTCGCAGAACCCCTGCCCGAAAGCATGCCCATCGTGCCCATGGGCTTGCATGCCAAGGCCGCCAAACCCCAAGCCTCAGCGAAGGAATCTGACTGGGACTGGCAACCGGCCGTCGAGGTTGGGGTCGAGAGTCTTGGCACGAGCAACCTCTATGCCGACTCATCACAACAGATGGACCTGGCGGTGCACCCCTGGTTGGATCTTGGCCTGGACCTGGCCAGCAACTGGGCGATGGGCTACCGAGCCGAGCTGCGAACCTGGCTACGCAAAGAAGACCTGCTTCAGCACGCTCACCGCATCTATGCGGCCAAGGGCTATGGATGGGGAATACAAGGTCAACACAGCCTGGTCTTGCTGGCCAACATGGAGACCAGCCTGAACCGCGAGACCTACCAAAACCTGGACTTCATCCGCACTGCTTTCCAGGCGGCATTGGACTTCCAGGCCCTGGAATGGCTGAGCCTGCAAGCCACGGGCCGCCTGGGTGGTCGCATTTTCCTTCACGACAAACAATCCAACTCACTTGATACCGACCTTCGAGCAGGCTTGGGTCTTCGCCTACCGGCCGGCTGGCGGGTGGGGATCTCGGCCCAGGCCGATGCGCGCTTGTACACCCAGTCTTCAGCACCGGCGGGAGAAGCCAACGACTTACAGGTCGGCGGCGACTTGCGCCTCTCCGGCCCCTTGTGGAGTGAGGCCAGGATGACGGCCAAAGCGGGCTACCGCCTGGCCATCGGCGACAGCCACCAGGTACAACGCATCCTGGCCGAAGCTCAAATCCGGGCATTGGGCGATACCTTTTTGAGCTCTGGCCCTCGGGCCAGCCTTCGGGTCCTGCAGAAGCTCGGCAAGCACAACCAGGTGTCCGTAAGTTTACGCTACCAAGAAAACGACTACGCCGGCTGGCCGGCCTTAGACGAGCAGGGCCAGGATCTGGGCCTGATGCGGAAAGATCGACGCTTGGGGCCCAGCATCGCTTTTGGACACGGATGGTGGCCCGAGCAGCAAGGCGGGGGCCTTTTACAATTTGAATACAGTCTGCGGGTGGAATATGGTTTTACGCGCCAGTGGTCCAACGGTCCATGGACCGACACGGCCATTCACATGCTGGGCCTGCAATTCCAAGGCGCTTGGTAGTGAGGCATCACCCCAAATCGAATCGCTCCCAAAGTGCATCGAAAGCCTGAAGGTGGGAAGACACGAGGACCGGGTCGTCGCTGACAATGAAACTTTCCTGATTGTGTTGGGCGGCCGAGCGGGTCCAGTTGAAAGATCCGGTGAGCATGAGCCGTGCATCGAAAACCGCAAACTTGTGGTGCATGTGGAAAGGGGAACCGTCCATGCGCACCTCAATGCCGGCCTTTCTGAACTGCCCCACATCCGAACCCAAATCATGAGATTTCTCATCGTCGGTGATCACGCGAACGCGGACGCCTCGTTTGTGGGCGGCCAAGACCTCGGTACTTAACTCATCGTTGGTGATGGTAAATACGCAGATCTCCAAGCGCTTGCGACAGTTCTGCAGCAAGCCCCGCAGTCTGCCCACAGCCCGTGAGTCGGGCAAGAAGTAAGCTTCCGCCTGACCTTCCTTGCCTGAATCGAGCTTTCGATCAGACATAAGCAGCTTGATCAAATCCTCAAGCCAACCCAAAAGCCGTTCATCGCGGCCATCGAAAAGCCGTTCAGAGGCAAGCGCAAAAGCCCGATTGACCCAGAACAATCTATCCTGCTCATCCAAATGATGTTCATCCAGCCAATCATGGACCACGCTGCGTTCAGCCCGACTGAGCCGATCGTCGTCCAGGGTCTGCCTTAAGAAACCTTCGAATTCGTCCCGTTCGCCCATGTCGCCTCTATCAAGCCCGGGGTTTGATCTTCCAGGTGAAGGCCAAAAGAATGATGGACATGCCGGCGGCAGCCAGGATGGCCCAGAGCACTGCGTTCCAGGCGGCCTCTTTTCCCTGGCTTGCCCCGATGGAGTCAGCCATCCAGCCGAAGCCCTTGGCCTGAGCACTACGCCCAAGGTAACCAAAAAGCCCCACGAAACCTGCCGCGGTGCCCACGGCCTTCTTGCTGGTTAGATCCAAGGCGCTGACCCCTAGCAACATCACCGGCGGATACACAAAAAAGCCCACCACCGCCAAGAGGGTCATGTCCAACCAAAGCCGACCGGCCGGATTGATCATGATGCCAGCGAAGGCGGCTATGATGGGGATCATACACAAGAGGCTCACCATACCGCGGCGTCCACCCATGCGATCCGACAGCCAACCCATGAGCAAAGTCGACGGGATGCCGCCGAACTCAAGCACCAGCACCGCCAAACCACCGCTGCCCAGGCTGGCGTCCTTGACCTCGCGCAAATACATGGGGCCCCAATCCAGCATGCTGTAGCGCACCACATAAACAAAAAAGTTGGCCAGGGCCACCAGCCAAAGGGTCTTGTTCTTCAGAATGTTATCGACAAAGAGAGCGCGGGTGCTGAGTTCCTGCTCGTGGTCTTTCCGCTCGCCTTCATACAGAAGGTAGTCGTCCTTGTATTGCTCCACAGGCGGCAAGCCCACGGATTGGGGCGTGTCACGGAGGCGCCAAAACAAATAGACGGCACCGATGACGGCCAGCACGCCAGGCACGTAAAAAGCATAACGCCAGTCCCAATTGCCCGCGGCCCAGGCCGCCAACACGCCCGCGATGCCGCCACCCACATTGTGGGCGACGTTCCAAACAGCAAAAATGCTGCCGCGTTCGCGCACCGAATACCAATGCCCGATGGATCGACCGCATGGAGGCCAGCCCATGCCCTGGATGAAGCCGTTGAGGGTCCACAGGATCAGGTGCAAGGAATAGTCGGCGACGGAGCCAAAGGCAAAATTGCAGACCGCCGTCATCAACAAGCCCGTGGCCATGAAGACGCGCGGGTTGGCCCGGTCGCTCAAGGAACCCATCAGAAACTTACCCAGACCGTATGCGATGGCGGTCAAGGCCAGGATGTTGCCCACCTGATCGTGGCTGTAGCCTAAGGCATGCTCCATGTCGGCCGAGACCGGGGAGAGATTGTTGCGAACCAAATAAAAGGTGGCGTAACCGAGAAAGGTGCTCTCGAGTATGGCCCAACGCAAACGCGGGTATTTTTTCTTTACCTGGTCTTCAGGCAAGGGCTCGATGTGGGGAGCCGGAGCAAAACTGGATTTGAGACGGCCGAGCATCAGATTATTTTACGTCGCGGGTCTTGTTGATACGGATGCCGAACTGCTTCGATGAGAGAGATGGAAAATCCGGTCGCGGCACGTCGCGAATGCGCACGACAAGCCAACCTTCTCGTTTTGCGTAATCGAAAATGCTCTCTGTCTGATCTTCCGCCACGTGTTCGTCCGGGTTGACGATCAAACGCAAGTCGCTGGCGAATTCGATCATCTCTTTGTCGCCCCGACTGTTGCCGCCCACCAGCAAGGGTCGGGTCTGGATGAAAGTCTCGATGGCTTCTTTTTTGCCGTGGTCCTGCGGTATGGGCTGCACGAAGGTGTCGGTCACAAGGCCACCGCGAATCACAGCGCGGATGCCCACGACCCGATAAATGGGGATGCCCAATTGCTTGGAGAGGAACTGCTGGTACATGGCCTCCGGCGAAGCGGTCACGACCCAGGCCTCGAAACCCTGTGCCTTCAGGTTGACGAAGAGATCCTGCATGGGCTTGTACATCTTGTCGGCGTACATCTCATTGAAACAGCGCTCGCCTTGATCCCGCTGCCACTGAAGTTCTTTTCCCGCGAAATAGCGAACCCGGCCCTGGACGTAAGGGATGGACACGTTGACCATCTTGCCCATCTCCGCCAGGAGCGCAGGTTTGCGCTCGGGATGCGCCGCCGCATATCGATACAGGCATTCGTCGGCCATGTAATGAGGCGTTTGGCCAAAGACCGTGCCGTCCCCATCGAAAACCGCCACTTTGCGACCAGGTGTGTCCTTGTGCCGCTCAAAAAAGGCCTGGAGCTTGGCGTTGGTCTCGGCATCGAAGCCTGCGATGGGCACATAGACGGCCGGCACCGAAACCTTGGCTGGACTGCTGATACAGGGCTGGGACGTGGCGCAAGCCTGCAAGCTCAAAAAGCAAGCTCCAGCGAACATCCAAGTGGCGAAACGCATGAATACCTCCTCTGGTTGGGCACCCAGGTTTACCACAGCCCCGCCCCAGGTCCAGCCAAATCCCCCCAGACGGCGTTGCGTTTCCATACGCGCCATGCCAAGCTTTGGCCTTGCAAATCCACGAGGAGGCCTGAAATGATCCGCTGCAAACATACTGCACTCTTCTTGACGCTCGTTTTGATTCTTGGTGCCAGCCTTACCGCCTGCAGCAAGTGGCACGAAAAGTACGGCATCCGCAAAGCGAATGAACTCAACGATCCGGCCACGGCACCCAAGTTGGTTCGCGCATTTGAGCGAGGAGACTGCAACGACGTCTATATGGCCAGCTACCATCTGCACAGCCTGGGTGCCAAACCCGCCGAGGCCTTGGACAGCCTGGTCAAACAGCTCAACGGCCCCTGCGGGTCGAGTATGCTTTACTACATCCCCATGGTTCTGGGCCGCCTGGGGGCCCCTGCCCTGCCGGCTTTGAAGGCCGCCATCCAGCACGCCAAGCCGGAAAAACGCCTCTTGGCCATCAGCGGCCTGGGCGAGATGCGAGACCAGGCAGCAGAAGCCAGTCGCCTCCTGGCCGAAAAAATCCTCTCCAAGGATCAGCTGGACCTGGACTGGAGCGTGCCCGGCGCAGCCCTGGATGCCCTGGGGAAGCTGGGCCCGGCGGGCCGTCAAGGAGAGCAAGCCGTCCTCTCCATGCTTTTGGATGAAAGCTGGCGGAATCAAGCCCTCGACTGCCTGGTAAAAATCGGCGATCCATCGCCGCGGGCCCTGGAAACCCTGAAAGTCTTGTCGCAAAACGCCGATAACGACAAATTCCGCGAGAAGGCCGTCAAGGCCTACAAAAAACTCCACATCAAGGCCTTGGCCCAGGGCAGCCAGGTTGCCGTGGCCGGCGTAAACGACATGCCGGCCGCCAAAAAAATGGACAAGCCGGTGAGCGCCAAGAACGTCATCGTGGCCGTCTTCGACATCCAGGACAAATCCAAAGCCACGACGGAAGAAGAACTGGACCAACTTACGCTTTTTCTGAGCAACCAGATGACCCGCGCCGCCGGCTACAAGGTGGTTCCCCATGCGCAACTGCAACAGCGCCTCCGCCAGGAGAAAAAGGGAAGTTTCAAAAAATGCTACGATGAAGGCTGCCAAATCGAGCTGGGCAGGGCCTTGTCGGCCCAAAAATCCCTCTCCACCCAACTCATCAAAGTGGGCAAGCAATGCCAACTTGCCGCCACTCTTTTCGATTTGAAAAACGAGACCACCGACAAGGCAGCTTCCGTGAAGACCGACTGCAGTGCGGACAAGCTCTTAGAGGCTGTCGAGGAACTGGCCAAGCAGTTCAATTGATCCGCCTCATTTGTGCCTATCGCGCACGACTGTGACATGCCCGCCATGGTCCGGGCCGATGACGGCCTTTCCTCAAAGCTCAAGAATGCAGAAACTTCCAAGACTCCCCGAGGACAAGAATGCCTGGCACAGTCCTTGCTGTCCAATGACCAACAGATTTTGAAACTTGCCCGAAAGGCCTGATTTGTGGCAAAACTCGTTTATTCAACCAAGGAGAAAACCATGAAAACCATCCTCGGCATGTCTTTGTTGGCAATCTTTTCCCTCGGCCTGATGGTCGCCTGTGGCGGCTCTTCGGGCCCCTCCTGCGAAGACGTCTGCAACAAGATGGTCGAATGCGAGCAGGATGACAACGTGACCGAATGCTTGAACCAATGCGCCATCTTCAAAGACGCCCTGCGGAGCGAGGTCTATGCCGAACTGGGCGACTGTTTCATGGAAAACACCTGCGAAACGCTCAACGCAGAAGAAAATGGGGACATGTGTTTCGAGCAAGCCATGACCCTGGGCTCCACCACGGCCGGCGAGGCTCTGGTGGATGACCTGTGCGTCAAGTACGTTGAATGCGACGAGACGGAAACACTGACCCAGGAAGACTGCGTCAGCCAAATGACAGCCGGAGGAGGAGAAGACGCCCTGGCAGCCATCGGCATGTTCAAAGACTCGGTGCTCGACTGCTTCGTCGGCTGCGTCAACGATCTGACCTGTGCGGAAACGATGGACGACAACAACATGGACGCTTGCTCGCAAGACTGTGGTCTCCTCTTGGACTGATGTCTGCGAAAGGAATCGACATGAAACGTTTCTTTATCCTGTCTCTCTTGGCTTTGTTTTCCCTTGGCCTGGCTGTCGCCTGCGGCGGTGGTTCGTCCGGACCGTCCTGCGAGGATGTCTGCACCAAGGTTAGCGAATGCGATTCCACCGAGGATTACAACGAATGCCTCAGCATGTGTGACATGTTCAAAGAAGTCATGCGGGACGAAGCCTATCAGGCCCTGGGCGATTGCACCATGGAACAAACCTGCGCCTTCATGGAAGAAAACGGCGATTATTGCTTCGAAGCGGCCATGGCGGAAGGCTCACTGACCGCCGCCCGTTCACTCATCGAGCGGATATGCACCACAATGGCCGCATGCGACACGACGGGCAACTACACCCAGCAACAATGCGTCGATGATATGACCAGCGGAGAAAACGACGACCTTGACTCCGCCATGAGCATATTCAAAGACTCGGTCTTGGATTGCGTCGCCGACTGCGTTGAAAACGAGAGCTGCACAGACTTGGCCGAAGGCTCCGCCCAAGACTGCATGACAACTTGCGGCTTGGTCGTTTTCAGCAGCGATTTCTCGGGCCCCACCTGCGAGGACGTCTGCAACAAGATGGTCGAATGCGGGCTGGATACCGACATGACTGAATGCCTGAGCGGATGCGCCCCCTTCGAAGACTCCCTGCGGCCTGAGGTCTTTACCGAACTGGGTGACTGCTTCATGGAAAACACCTGCGAAACGCTCAACGCAGATGAAGACGGGGACATGTGTTTCAGACAAGCCATGACCCAAGGCTCCACCACGGCCGGCGCGGCTCTGGTGGATGACCTGTGCGTCAAATACGTTGAATGCGACGATTCGGGAACACTGACCCAGGAAGACTGCGTCAGCCAGTTTACAGCCGAACAAGAAGGCGCCATAGCCCAGATCGGCATGTTCAAAGACTCGGTGCTCGACTGCTTCGTCGACTGCATCAACGGTCTGACCTGTGCGGAAGCGGCGGATGACAACAGCATGGACGCTTGCTCGCAAGACTGCGGTCTCTTCATAGACTGATGCAGACGAAAGGAATCGACATGAAACGTTTCTTCATCCTATCCCTCATGGCTTTGTTTTCCCTTGGTTTGACTGTCGCCTGCGGCGGCGGTTCGTCAGGCCCCTCCTGCGAGGATGTCTGCAGCAAGGTGAGCGAATGCGATCCCGCCGAGGATTACAACGAATGCCTCAGCATGTGTGACATGTTCAAAGACGTCCTGCGAGACGACGTCTATGAGACCCTGGGCGACTGCACCATGGAACAAACCTGCGCCTTCATGGAAGAAAACGGCGATTTCTGCTTCGAGGCGGCCATGGCCGAAGGGTCACTGCCCGCCGCCCGTTCACTCATCGAGCGCATGTGCGTGGCAATCGCCGCATGCGACACAACGGGCAACTACACGCAACAACAATGCGTCGATGAAATGACCGGGGTGGGCGAAGGCTCCGACGACCTGTACTACAGCATGAGCATGTTTAAAGACTCGGTCTTGGATTGCGTCGCCGACTGCATTGAGAATGAAAGCTGCGACGACCTGGCCAATGGCTCTGCGGAAGACTGCATGACAAATTGCGGCTTGGGCTTCGAGTCAAGCGACGACATCTAGCCCAACCTGCTTAGAAGGAGAACAGACATGAAGACAATCATCAGCCTGTCTTTGATTGCCCTTCTTTCCCTGAGCCTGGCGGTCGCCTGTAGCAGCGGGTCCTCCGGCCCCTCTTGCGAAGACGTCTGCAACAAAATGGTCGAATGCGACCCCTTGGAGAACTACACCGAATGCATCGGTAGTTGCGGCGAATTCGAAGACGTCATGCGGGACGGCGTCTACGAGGCCCTGGGCAACTGCTACATGGACAACACCTGCGTGTTCCTTGAAGCCAATGGCGAATACTGTCTTGAGGCGGCCATAGCCCAAGGCTCCCTGCCCGCGTCCCTGTCGCTCATCGAGCAAATATGCACCAAGTTCGTCTCTTGCGACACCGGTGCCTACACGCAGCAACAATGCATCGATGACATGACCGGTGCCGACGAAGGCATCGACATGTACCACTACATGAGCATGTTTTCCGATTCGGTCCTGAACTGCGTTGGCACTTGCGTCGATGGAGAAGACTGCGGCGCTCTGGCGGACGATGGCCCGCTGATCTGCTTTGAAGAATGCGGCCTCGGCTTCATCGAAGGCAGCGACGACGAAACAGACAACCCAGGGCAGTAAGCCCCTCCTGACTCGACCTCAAGCCGCCGTCAGATCCCGCCGAGGTCGGCCCTTCTCGTAATTGCATTCACAGACCAGCCGACCCTTCTCCGACCAAAAGCACCAGCGCCCCACCCTCATGCCAAAAACATAGTCGCCCTCGGAACGCCTACGGCCCAATTCGTCGTATATTGTCCAACGACCGTGCATGTGACCGTCAACCAGAACGCCCTGCTGCCATGGCCTGCCATCGCCATAACGCAAAGCCTGGCGCCCCTGCTTCATACGACTCAAATGCCTCGCATTGACCATCGCCATCGCATGCTCCTCTTCAGAGAGGTTCGGCTCTCCTTATAAGCAAAACACATGCCTGCTGGTCGCCAAGCAGCTTGATGAACAAAACTTCAACAAAATTCATCAACTATAAAATGGACGACGCAAGCCCAATTCCAAAAAGCATCAAATTTTCATGACAGGGCTATGCGAAAATCCGTGACAAGTACCGACCCCATCCGGCCCACTGTGACAACATTGTCACAAAGCCTGGCTTCGCCTGCCTCAGTGGCCGAGTCCGGTTGATCCACAAGACACTGTAATTCCCGAACAAAACGCCTGTGCGAACCGATGGCATGCTCCTTGCTGTTCTGATGAGCAGATGAGCATTCAATCAGGAGGTAAGCATGACGACGTCACTTCGTAACTTGGGTCTTTTTGTTTGCTTGAGTCTTTTGGCCATGCCCGCAACGGTCCACGCCGACAATTCAGAGGCGACGACCGAGGTGGCCGCCAAACGCGGCATGCCCAACTTTTACCTGGCACACAACCTGACCTTCGCACCCAGCCCCTTGGCGCTTCACAACGACGGCTACGGGGAATGCGGCCAGCGTCTGGGCGATGCCGTCGGCATGGAGCTCAACTTCGACTATCGCATCTGGTACTTTTTTCTGGGCAGCCACATCGCCATCTCCGGCGATATTTGGACCATGCGCGAATACGCCCTGCGGGTCGGCGGCATGCTGCCTTTGGGCGAACGCTTCTCTTTGGTCGGGGCCGCCTGGCTGGGCACGTCCCATATCGAGACGACCTCTCTTGACTGGGACAGCGATTATGCCTACGACACAGATAGAGAGGAAGCGGGGCTTTTGCTGGGTGCCTCCATCGGCGCGCGCTTCATGGTGGCCCGCTGGTTTGGTCTGACAGCCGACCTGAGTCTGTCTACCGCAATCTGGACAGACAACGACTCCAGCGACCCCGAGCTCCAGATCAACCGCCTTCAAGCCCACACCGGCGTGCTCTTCGCTTGGTAAGAACCCCCCTCTGTTCATATGAACCGGTCGAGGCTATACTCGACCCATGCGGTACATCCTCCTTTCGGCCCTCATCCTGACTCTCTGCGGGTTTTCGATCGCCTGTGAGAAGGAAGCACCCTCGGGACCTGGTGCCATGGAGCCCATCCGACCCAGGGGCCGGGTCCACGACAAAAACGCCCTGGCTCAGGTTCAACTGCCCTCCTGGCCTCCCTTGGGCAGCGCCGGCGTGGATCTGGCCAAGCTGCCTCGATCTTATCGCAGGGGCATGGCGCTTCTGGCCGCTGATCCGGACAACCTGGCCATGGCCGAGGCGGCGCAACATCACGCCCTGGCGCTGCTCAAAATTCCCGCGGACCGCTCCCTGGGGCATGTGCTGCATGGCCGGCTCCAACTCGTCTTGGGCCGCAAGCCGGACGGACAGATCTTGGACGGCAACCTGGCGATTGCAGTGCAGGACTTCCGCTCAGCCCTGGAGACAGATCCAAAATGTTACGAGGCCATCTTCTATCAGGCCGATCTTGCTCTCAAAGCCAAGCACATGGCCAAATACGACGCCCTGGTCAAAATGGCCCGTGCCCTTCGGCCCGACTCGCCGGAAACCCGCTGGCTTGCCTTGCGACAAAAATCACGCCTCATCTCGTGGACCGACTGGCTCCAGGAAGCCGAAACCCTCCTCGCGGATGCCCAGCACCCGGATTTACTACGACAAACTTACAGCCTGGTGGCCCAGAACTACCGACTGCGCGACAACACGTCCAAAGCCTTGGCCATTCACCAGGCCATGGTGGACCGCCTGCCCGAGGATCCAAGGGCCATCACCCTTTTCATCGAGTGCTTACTTACTGAGCGCATGCCAGGCCAGGCATTGAAATTGACAGAGCCGCTCGAGCGACTCAGACCCGGACCGACCACAGTCCGACTCAAAGCCAAAATTTTGTGCAACGTGGGCAACCAATTGCTGGGCAGCAAAGCCAATCCGAAAGAAGTCGAGGCCTGGTATCGCAGGGCCATCAAGCTGGAACCAGAGCAGGCCGAGGCCTGGCTGGGGCTTGCCCTGGCCTTACACATGAAGGCCAAAGAGAGCGAATCGGAACAAGACCAAGCCCGGGCCTTCCAGGCTGCCAGCAAAGCCAAGCAGCTGGATCCCGGCAACCGTCAAGCACGCTTGATATACGAAGAACTCTTCTACGCTCGGCACCAATAAAACCAGACGGTCCATTCAAAGCAAAGCACGAACCACGGGCAAGATGCTGCCGGAAAAACTTACAGGCGTCCCCTCGAAGTCATCGAACATGTAGTTAAGCTTCTCGAAGAAATGCGGTCTGGCCGAATAGTCCAATTCCGCCGGTACGGGACCGAACTCCTCGATGGACAGGAAAGCATCCAAACTTTTCGGGCCGCCGGTCAGAATGCCGAGGGGCATGATGCCAAAACGAAAGGCCCAATCGAAATACTTAAAAAGGCTGGCTTGGGATGGATAGGCTCGGATCAAGTCCCACTTGCTCGCCAGCTCCTGTGAAGTCAACTGGATACGCATCCGCTGCCCTCGGTACAGGGGATGAAAGCGCATGGCCAGCGCATAAGTGTATTCATAGGCAGGCACATGAAAGAAGGGAATGGAAACACCGCTTTCCTCTTCCAAATCCCGCAAGGCCAGATAGGTAAAAAAGTGACAGAGATCGTGTTCGGGCTGTCCGCCCTGCCAGGCCAAGGTCAGCACGAAATCGGGTTTGAGATCCCGGACGACTTTGCTCACGGCCCGCCGCATGTCTTCAAACAGGGCACCCTCGCTCTCCCAAGTCCCCTGCCCCGAATGCAACCTGCTCATGGCTCGATAGATGGCCACCTCTGAAAAATCCAAGTTTCGAACTCGCTGGGGAGCGACGCCCAAAAGACCTGCCGCCTCCATGCCCTCCGCCTTGCGCAGCTCGCCGTAAGCCAAAGGTTCAAGCTCAGAATCAAAGTAACGCCCGTCTGAGTTGGTCAGCCAGGCAATCCCCAACTCGCCGCCAATCCGCTGCAACAAACCTGACTGCGTGACCTCGTCATCGTGGTGGGCCAGGACGCAAAGCGGTCTCTTGAAATTCGCCTTAGCAAGGAAAGCCCGTCCATTCTCTAACCCTCGTCGATGATTGCGCGCAAACATGCCCAGCCCTCCGAATAATTCCGATCGCAGCATATCAACGAAGCTTGTCCACCAGTGCCCGGCTGAGCCCATCCAACCCGGCCGGCAAGGCGTCCAGGCCGCAGGCTGTGTCCACCGTCACCGCGCCTTCGCTTGCCACTTTTGTCAAATCATAAACGGTGCCAACCAGCTTGCATGCGGAACCTGCCTGAATCAGTTGTACCCTCAACATTTTCTGAGCAGCAAGGGCTCGACCCAGCTCGATCTGGGACTCCGATTCCACAGCCTGACTGAAGCTCTCCCTCTGCTTTTCCGCAATGGCGGCCTTGAGTCTGGCCTGCGGCGTCACATTAAAACGACCCGTCTCGGTCAACTTGGCCGACAAGTACTCGGTGAGTTGCTCGACATCGGTGGTCCGCAGCATGCCCTCAGGTGTCCGCAACTCGAAAACGACGATGACGATGCGATGTTCACCCGTCACCTCGGGGCTGGGCCGCAACCTGGACAAAGCCTCGCGAAGCTGGCTGCCCAAAGTTTCCAAAGCCTCTTGATGATCCGCGATGATTCCGCCCAAAACCTTGCAGCCGGCAGGCAATCGCTTGCCCTCGCCAACTTTTGTACCTACTGGACAAGCCCTGACCTCGGCCCTCAGCGTGAGCTGGGTGTCCGCCGGCCGACGGTGAACAACAGCCACATAGCGCCTGAACAAAGTGGCGTCCTGACCGTTTACGTAACCATAGAGATAGTTGATGTCCACCCATCGGGTCTTCAGCACACCGGAAGGCTCATCCATGTCCGCCGTCTCTTGCCCCAAAGCGGAAAGCTCCCGCTCCAGAACCTCAAGCGCCAAAAATGCCGGCCCATCAAAGCGCACGGGCTTCTGCGCATGCACGCAGCCAACGGCCAAAACCGCCACCAAGCCCCAGCAAGCAAAACAAACCAACAAATTTCGCATCTCGTCTCCCATCAATAAGTACAAACTCAGCCCTTAGTGCTGCATGATTTCCCAGAGCCGAGTTGAAAATTCATGATGAGGACGATAGACAGTGAAGCAGGCCAAGTCAAACTTGATGCCGCCGGGCCGCATGGCGCGTCAGTCATGGACATCCGTACTCCCGGCAGTCATGCATATGAATTCAGGGAAATCGCTCGATTTTCAGCTACCAGCCAGAATTGAAAATAGATCTATCAAAACCGGAAAATGCTCAATAGGATCTCACCGTGACTAGAAACCAGAAATTATTTGGTGGTTACATTCTCGAAGAGCGCATCACCCGGGGTGGCATGGCCGAAGTCTATTTGGCCACACGGCAAGGCCCGGAAGGCTTTAATAAACAGGTGGCCATCAAGCGCATCCTGGACCACCTCACCGACCAGGCCGACTTCCGTACGATGTTCTTGGACGAAGGCCGCCTGGTGGCCCAACTAAGTCACCCCAACATCGTCCAAATCTTCGACATGGGTGAAGTCGATGACCGTCTGTTCTTGGCCATGGAATTCATTGACGGCCTGAACCTGGCCCAAGTGCTCAAAATCTGCCGAAGCAAAGGCGTTCGCCTGCCCGTTCGCTTGGCCTGCCATATCGCGAAGGAAGCTGCCCTGGGCCTGGACTACGCCCACAACTTCAAAGACAAAAACGACGAAGCCCTTAATATCATCCACCGGGATATCAGCCCACAGAACATCATGCTAACCCATGACGGCGTAGTAAAAATCGTCGACTTCGGTATCGCCAAGGCCGCCACGAACCTGTATCGAACCCAAACGGTCTCCATCAAGGGCAAGCTGCGATATATGTCACCGGAACAAATCGAGACCAAGATCAAGCTGGATCGCCGTACGGATGTATACTCTACCGGAGTCGTCCTGTTCGAAATGCTGACCATGCAAGCGCCCCACCAGGCGACGAGCGACCTGGAGTTGATGACCAAAATCGTTCGCAAGCCCGCGCCCGATCCCAGAGAATTCGTGAGCGACCTGTCGGCGAACTTGGCCCGAATCGTCAATCACTCCCTGGAACGTAATCGCAAAAATCGCTTTCCCGACTGCCGCCAACTCCAGGTTGCACTTCTGGAGCACATCCGGAAAAACTCCGCCCCAGTGGACAACTACGATCTAAGTGAATTCCTCAACGAATTGACCGGTCATGGACACTCCCCCGCCGAAAAAAACAAACATTCGACAGCCAGTGCAATTATGCCCGATTCCCTGGATTACATTGGGAAGGGTTCGACCGCTCCGAAATTGAGACGCAACGACCCAGCAGGGGGGGGCGGATCTAAAACGATATGGATTGGCCTGACGATTTGCTTATCAATCGCAAGCTTGTTGGTGTTGTGGCTTCTTGCAGAAGGGGGACCGGGCACGGCAAAACCCACCAAGCAATCCACTTTTCAAGAACTGAATTTCGATAGAGCAACAATTGACAAGAAGCGGGCTGAGGCATCCTTCTTCTCGCACTGGAATCGTGGTCGCCGATTTGCAAAAGATCCGGCCATGATCTACGAGGCGCTCAAAGAAATGGAAAAGGCAGCCGAATTGGACGGGAGCTTTGAACTGGACGAAAAGACCAGGAAAAATCTCCAAGCTCGGCTCGCCGAAATCCGGGCAGGTGTAATTGATCTAGAAAGGCAGAATCATGAGGCGCTGAAAAGGGCAGACCAAGCAGAAATCGACCAGAAGAAACAACATCAAAATGACTTGAGAATTCTGAAAAAACGGGAACAAGAGAGGAAGGAACTCATCACGAGTGTCATGACGAGATCGACGGAATACTGGGAGAAAAAGGCGGAAGCAGCCAAACGAAGACCAAGTACGGAACAACAGGGTTATACAAACCCAGTCATCATGAACTACGTTAACGCAGGTGTCAGATCGCTCACCGAGGGCCGCCCCAAAAAGGCCATCACCATGTTCAGAAGTGCTCTGGCATTTAGCCCGAAGACCATTGAAATCTACTTCCTATTGGCGGAAGCTTACAACCTCGACAACAACGGACCCTTGGCATATGAGTACTATCGCCTATTCATAGAAGAATGCCCCAAATGTACTGGCGCTGCATCCGTAAAGTTAATGCTCCGGGAAGACTTCGAGAATTGGCACATCTTGGTTCAGGACCGGTGGACGCCCTGACCGCCACAGGCACTTTTTCTCCATGAGCATCGACAAGGTCAGCGGCGAGACTCGCGACGTGGCGACCGGCCACGAGATCCCGGCTGACGAAGAATCGGGGGACTGGGACGAGGAGCCCATGGGGTAAGCAAGGATATTTAACGCCTATAGCGTCATGAACCAATTGATACAAAGCTCATTAATTTTCGCACTGTAGTGACTGCAATGAAGCGCATCGGGAAAGCTCTCGTGGACGCAGTGATGCGCATCATCGGCGTCGAGGAGTTGGCAAAAACCGGCGAAGGGCACGCCGTCCACCACATCGTTTTCGCAGCGCTTGTCCAGATCATCCGCCCAAAAACCGCCTTCGGTGATCAGCTTCCAATGAGGCACGGCAAAATCCCCCGCCGTCACACCATCGGAAAAAACGAAGTCCCCATTCTCCTCGACGACGATGGAGTCGAAGGACACGCAGTCGCCCTCGGCGCAATCTCCTGCGTAAGGGATATGAACATGCGCGGGATCGCAGGCGCACTGACCTTGCGGACTGTCCTGGCAGGCATGGCCCGGCACCGGCTGGACCACCGTATACGCATGGACGATGCGCCGATGCCGACCTGCACATGACGGGCCCGTACCCTCGCCGACAAAACGATCCTGCCTGCCGATATTTACCACCCCATCGCTCATGCAGACCGCGGTCTTCCGACTGCCCAACCAAAGGGCATCCTGTTCGTAGCGGGCCGCCACCACCGGATAGCGGGTAGCGCCCATGCTGCATCCCCCCATCAATAGGTTCTCACCGTTCCAAACAGCCAGATCACCCCCAGGACGCAGGCTCTGAAAAAGCGAATCCATCACCGCTTCGTCACGCTCCGGTGCCCCCAGCGAGCCGGGCAGGATCTCTCCTGGATATATGGGTTGAACGCAGGCGGTGACGAAACCGGGCTGCGCGGCCAAAATTTCGTCTGACATCTCGGCGAAGCCCTCCAGGTCACAATGCACCGCGGCCCAGAACAAAAAAAGATCGTCACAGGGCCGCTCCGGCGAGCAGACATCAGCGCGATAGCGAATGCGAAGCTGACAGGCACCGCATAGGGGATCATCAGCATGGGCACCCTCGCAACGCAGATTGAAGGCCTTGCATTCTTCGAGATAGATCGCCGCCGTATCCACCACACGCGCCGCTTGATCTGCCCCGGGGCCCGCGTCGTCACCGGCGTCCAATCCAGCATCCACCGAATCACCAGCATCCAGGCCGGCGTCTGTTGTCGGTCCGTCGCCATCCGAACAGGCCACGGGCACCCAGACCGCGAAAAGCAACCCGGACAGGATCAATACTCCACGCCACATCAAAACACCTCACTCTGCCAATCTTTCCCCGAGCCAAGTTGAAAATTCATGTTCGGGACGATAGACAGTGAAGCAGGCCAAGTCAACCTGAAGCCGACGGGCCGCGGCAGGGGGCTCTCCATGGACCCAATTTCAGCAGAAGACAAAGACTTCCTGCACGAGAATTTCAAGCGATTCGGCACAGCCTGGGATGGGGGCCTGACGGATTTACAGAAACAGTATTTCATCCGAATAGAAAAAACCGAAGAGGCCTTCGAATTAAACCTTCGCCATCGGTCCAGGGCGGCGGTCTCTTATGTGGTGACCGTGGATCGGGAAACCGGCGGCATGTCCAATACCGGGGAGCAACTTCCCGAGGCCAGGGCCTTGAATGCAGAAGAGCTGGACAAAGCGGACGAAGTACTGCGCGCATCCAAGAGTTTGTGGCTGCTTGAACCCGACAACCAAAAAGTAATTCGCCTGAACCTTCGAGATGGAATCGAGGCCTTGGCCCAAGACCCCCGGCTGGCAAG
Organism: Deltaproteobacteria bacterium; assembly: GCA_019314375.1. Classification (GTDB taxonomy): domain Bacteria; phylum Myxococcota; class B64-G9; order B64-G9; family B64-G9; genus JAFCZJ01. The sequence continues at coordinate 43,818 of JAFCZJ010000040.1, forward strand.
TCACTTCTACAACGGCCGGGAGCAACTCTTGCCCTGCAAGGTGGAAAGTCGGATGCTCGACGGGATCGCCGTCTTGTATTTCGTCAACCCGGAATGGGGTGGGGAGTTGTTCTGTGTGGCGATCGAGCTGAACGACGAGCGAATTGTGGACGTTGCATACGTGGACCTGCCGCCCCCGAAATTCAAACTTCTGGGCCCAAAGGAAAGAACCTTTTTCGACAAGTCCCTGCGGAAGCACGGAGACTTCGGTGTCTACGGAAATTTAAAATCGGGTTTTCCGAAGCTGGTACGAGACTTCGATGTATGCATCGACGAAGACGAAAAAGACTACCACCTCGAAGCCAGCCCCAAAGACGGCCACGGGCATTTTTTCTCCATGACCATCGACAAGGTCAGCGGCGAGATTCGCAACGTGATGGCCGGCCACGAGGACTCCCTCGATTACGATGATGAACCGGCGGATTTCGACGAAGAGCCCCCAGAGTGAGCAGGGACTCGACACCTGAGCTTGTTGGCGCACCTTCACCGGAAAATGAGGTAGACATGGCCGGCGACAAACGCAAACCCACCCTCTGGATCTTTCTCGCCTTCATCATCTTGGCCGCGGCCATAGCTGCCTTCTTCTTCATCAAATGCGACAAGCCGCCCCCGAAAATCCGCGCCGGTTTCGACTATTTTGAGGCCAAGGCCGGCGAGCTGGGCAAAGACAGAAGCCGCGTATTGGCCTTTGTGCACGATGACGTTTTGACCCTGCCCTATCGAGGACAGGTCAAAGGTCCCCTTGGCGCTCTCTGGGATACTGCTGGCTCGCCCGAAGAAAAACTGGCCCTGGCCGAAGCCCTGCTCGCCCATTGCGAAGATGACGACGTGGAGATCCAAGACGTGATCGGCAAGTCACCCAAGCTTGCCGACTCGCCTGATGCCAAGCGACTTTACAAAATCCGCATCAGCCACCGCCTCTTCCTGCCTCAAGGCGCAACCGCAAAAGACACCTTGGTCTTCGACGGTCCAATCCGAGATCTGGTCGGCGAGCATCAATCCATCGGGGTGCCCAAAATCGGCACGACCCGCCTGCAGATCCGTGGGGCTCAGCCAAAAACCATTGATCTGTCCTGCATCGGCGGCATCGGCGAGGCCCTGGTTTTCGAGGTCGAAGGGCCGGGTCGCGCCAAACCCCAGATCGTGCTCCGCGAACTCTGGCGAGCCGACAATCAGGCGGGTGCGCGCCTTCCCTTGAAAGGGGATCTCCACGAATTTGTCGTGCTGCCCAGCCGCATCAGCCCCTGGGTGCGGAAAAAAGAAGAACTCACGTTAAAAGCTGCTGGCGTGGAGAAGTCCGATGCGGGCAAACAGTACCTCGGACTCTTAGACTACTGCCTTGATGCAGATGAGCGGCTGGCCAAACTGGAGGCCGGACTCGACGTTCGGGCCAGCTTCAAGACCCCGCGCATTCTCTTTTTGTCCAAGCACAACCTGCCCAAGGCCTTCGGCGGCCCCATGTATAGCTTCGATCTGCGCCTCAACCGGGCGGACTTCATCGGAGCCAAGGAAGTTCAGGCATACCAGGCCACCGAAATTCGCGCCTTCCACGAAGCGGGCCTGGAACAAGCCTTCATGGAGCGCTGGACCGGCAAGCCAACCACCTCGGCCTTCGACATTTTCGGCCGCCTTCGGGATGATTTTCCCAACCATCCTCAACGCCGCATCAAGCTCATCTCAGACGCGCTACACCACATGCGACAGGCAGGCGGTCCGGAGGCTTTGGCCACCTTCCAAACCCAGAGCGGAAGCAAACCCGTCATCCGGGTCAAGCGAGGAGAAAAGAAGGCTTTCCATATCAGCGGCCCGGCCTTGGACGCAGACATGCTCAAGACCCTGACCGAGCACGGCATGCCCCTGCCCGAACAGGATGAAAAACTCGAAGGCGAAGTCGACGACCCGGCGAAAGCAGCCATCCTGATCGAAAACGGCTTATTGGCGGCACAGGGTTCCCAGGCCACGGCCTTTAACTTCTTGCTGGAGACGAAGGTCGATTTGGCGAGTGCAGATGCCATCTTTGCGCCGGGCAGCATCTTGCGCATCCACAACAAGGCCACCGGCGGCGACGCCTGGATACGCTTCACCCAGACCCACGGAGATCTGACCTTCGACTTCCGCGTCTGGAACTCCAGCATCTCCATTCCCGGCTCCCTGCGGCTGACAACCAAGGCACGGACAGAATCAAAAACAATAGGCAAGTATTGGTTTGACAAGAATCTCACCTATGACGACAAGGTGAAACTCATCATCCCCGGGCCCACCTATCGCAGCCTAAAAGAGGGCAACCCTGGTGACTACATCATGTCCGACAAAGGAAAAGAAAGCGCAAGAACCTTACAGTTCGTCAAAGCTGACATCCTGTCTATTCCGGTTAACGGTCAAGCTGAAGACTTTCCAGTCTTGGAATGCAAACGAGACGACAACTCGGTCATCATCCTCGACGATCCAAACTTACCCATCATCAACATCGACCGAACGCAGTACATCTCCACATCGATCAAGGGTCGCCTGACCGACAAAAAGGGCGTGGGCATCGGCGGAGCGCAAATCGCCATGAAGGGAAAAGGCGTCACCGTATCCACCTGGCTCGACGGCTCCTTCACGCTTCCGCCTGCCCCCGAACACATCTACGGGCCGGTCAAGGTCCGGGTGAACAAGGATGGCGAGCTCTGGGGTGAGGTGGACGTAGACCTGTCCGCGCCGGGACGCGAGACCGTGCAAATCCAGATTCCGCGAAAACGCATGGAGGTGGTCTGGATCACGCCCGAGGGTGCCGGGCTGGAAAAACTTAAAATCTCAGCCGAGGCCACGCGCCACATCAAGCGCCACCTGGCCTCCGGCCTCTACGCGGCCGTTCCTGAGCGCATGCTGCGAATGGGCGGGCAAGAAACTTTAGCCTACTTCGCCTTTGACTCAAAAGACGGCCACGTCATCGCCGTCTCCGAAGACGGCCTGCACAGCAGCGGAGCGGATCTGAAAGAGGCATTCAATAATGTCGCCAACTTCGCCAAAGAGAAATATGACGAGTTCAACAAGGGGGTAGAAGGTCACCTGAAAGATGCCGCCAAAGATGGCCTGGACAAGCTCATCAACAAGACAGGCATTGACGAAGAAGTGGCCCGGGCCCTGGCCTCCATCGCCGCGGACTTAATTGACAGCAAAGGCGAGATGGGCATGATCTCAACCCTGCATGGCTTTCGGGGATCCTTGACGGCCATGTATGGCTACAGCCGTCACCGCATCGGCCAGGATGACAAAGGCGATCACAAACTGGCCATCCTCAACACCCTGAGAGAAATGGACGCCTGGGCCCACGGTACCGACATGTTCTCCGGGGCCGAAGACTCTACGGGTGGTCACATCGCAGGCAAGCTGGAGTCCGCCTTGAACGATCGCATCAATGGCATTTCGGGCCCGGCGGCCCGAGCTTGCTTCAAGATGGGCTATCTTTCGGCGGTCATGCACCTGAATTTGGAATTCGGAAAGCCTTAAGTGTCCGATTTCCGGACACGGCCCTCCATGACTCCAGATCGGCCTGCTGACACTAAAGCCTGAGAATTCAGCGAGATAGACAACAACACCGCCCGACACAAGCCAACTGGCACGATGCCTGCTAGTATAAATCACCCATGAGAACCCAATCCACCAAACCCGACTTGCACCAGGCACTCAAAACCCACTTTGGCTTCGAGGCCTTCAGGCGGGGTCAGGAAGAAATCGTCCAGGCCATGCTCGATGGCAAGGACTGCATCGCCGTACTCCCCACCGGCGCGGGCAAATCGCTCGGCTTTCAGCTGCCGGCCGTCATGGGGAAGGGATTCTGCCTGGTGATCTCGCCGCTGATTTCCCTGATGCAAGACCAGGTGGACGCGCTGACCGAACGCGGTTTGCCGGCCACCTACATCAATTCCACCCTCGATACAGCCGAGCTCAATCGGCGTTTCGACGGGCTGTGGGCCGGTCGCTACAAATTGGTCTACATCGCCCCGGAGCGTTTCAAAAGCGAGCGATTCTGGCGTCTACTTGAACGCTTCCCGCCCGAACAGGTGGCGGTGGACGAGGCCCATTGCATCAGCTCATGGGGACATGACTTCCGGCCCGACTATCTGGAAATTGGCCCAGCCCTTGCTCGATTGGGCCACCCCCAAGTAATCGCCCTTACCGCCACGGCCACCGCCCAGGTACGCGACGACATCATCGAGCAGCTCGAGCTGGGCGCGCCCCCACGATCCGAGCCCAAAGTGCTGGTGTCCGGTTTCTTGCGCCCCGAATTGACCCTGGCGGTCAAGCGCACCGCCAACCACGTCATCAAGCTCAAACGAGTGAGCCACATCTTCAAGGAGCACGGCACCGGGATCGTTTACTGCGCCACCCGCAAGATGGTCGACCGCGTGACCGGCCTGATGAAACAAGTGGGCATTTCCTGCGTGGCCTACCACGCAGGCATGGACGACGAGGCCCGAAAAACGGCCCAGGAGCGATTCATGAACGGCCAGGTGCCTGTCGCGGTGGCCACCAACGCTTTCGGCATGGGCATCGACCGATCCGACCTGCGAGCGGTCGTGCACTGGGACCTGCCCGGATCCTTGGAGGCGTATTATCAAGAGGCCGGGCGCGCCGGCCGGGACGGAAAGCCGGCCCATTGCGAAATCCTGTTCAACTTTGCCGATGTGAGGACCCAAGAGTACTTCCTGAAAGGTTCCAACAATCAAAATGAACGGGCCAAGCTCAAGGCGCTCTTGCGTTACATCGACGGTCGCACTTGTCGCCACGCGGCCATCCTGCGCTATTTCGGCGATCCGGACCATCGCAAACTAACCGACTGCGCCGCCTGCGACAACTGTATGCGCCGGGCAGGCAAAGACGACACCGATCGACGTGCGCCAAACGAAGAAGAGTGGCTACAAATCCAAAAGACCCTCTCCTGCGCCGCGCGCATGAAGGGCATGTGGGGACGAGCCAAGCTAATCCAGGTACTCGCCGGTTCCAAAGAGAAAACCCTGCTATCAACCGGCCTGCAGGAGCTATCCACCTACGGGCTACTACAAGACATGGGCAAAACCCGCATCCGAGCACTAACAGATGCCTTAGAAGACGCTCGCTGCTTAGAAACCGTCGGCGACGACTTTCCCAAAATCCGCATCACCGCCCAAGGCCAACAAGTCATGCGCCGAGAGATCGAAATCAAACTGGCCCTGGCCGACCCCAAACCCAAAAAGCCCAAACCAAACAAGATCAACCAATACTCAGACGCCCCCACTGATCCCCTACTCTACAACGCCCTGCGCGCATTACGCACCGAACTGGCCAGCCAAAACCAAATCCCAGCCTTCCGAATCTTCTCCAACAAGACCCTCAACCACCTGGCTGAAGACGCCCCAAACTCCGAAGAAGAACTCCTGGAAGTCAACGGCATCGGCCCAGCCAAAGCCCAACAATTCGGCGAAGCCATCCTAAAAATGATCGCCTCGGCAAAAAGCCCCTGACTGTTCCGAAAAAACCATTGAATTGAATTTTTGGAACGAATTGATGTATCATTAGAAACAGGAGGGAAGCGATGGCCTACGAAAAAATCAAGGAAGAGCAGGCCAGATTCAAAGAGGCTCTGCCCGATCTCTTGGAAAAAATCGGAGATCGATGGGTTATTTTCAAGGATGGCGAAGTCAAAGCAGACTTCAACACCGAAGATGAGGCCATACGGGAGGCTTCCGGGCAGTATGACTTCGAAGACACCTACCTGATCATCCAGGTTACTCCGATCGAGGCCACCCCTTTGACTGCGGCAGTTATGTTTGGCGGTTGCATTGCGTAATGGCCAGCTTCAAGCATACCGGCAGAGTTAATCCTGTCCCAGATGGACTCGTAAGCGTTGGGCCCATTGTAAAGGTGACTCTTCTGCCTCACCCGGCAGACGTTGACAAAATGCTGGCCGAGGGAGTCACTCCAAAGGGTGCCATCGCCAACATGATGGTGGACACTGGGGCAACGCGAACTCTTATCGATGATAGTATCGCACAAGACCTCGGGCTCAAGCCTCTTCGATTGACCCCCATCATTTGAGTCTCGCAGAAGGTCCAACAAGAAGAAATAGTAACCATCCCCTCAGCCTGTGTCTGTTTTGTGCCCGAATTTGCTCCCGTACAGCTGTATTTCGCCTTGTGGTGCCTGCTGAGTATGAATTGGAACAAATTGGGCAACCCGCGAAAAGCAAAGCCCCGCAATTGCTTGCGGGGCTTTACGAAGTGCCGGTGCCCGGACTCGAACCGGGACGGAGTCGCCTCCACTGGATTTTGAATCCAGCGCGTATACCAATTTCACCACACCGGCATCTGCCAAAGAACTTCGATCCTTTGTTGGGACCGGCAGCTTATGTAGCGCAAAAGTTTGAGGGCGTCAAGCCTCGGATTCGACAAAGGACCAGGCGCAACCGGGCAGGGTATCCTGGCCCAATTTCTTGAAATCCGCCCCGTTCAGCTTCTCGATCCGAATCGCCGGGTTGAAGGTATGAACGAAGCCCTCCAGATAGGCCAACCGCACCGTCCGACAAGCCGCCTCCGGATCCGCGCCTGCTTGAGCCCAGGGACAGACCTGCACTGAAAAACGCACCTGGTCATCGGCCAACTCAAAATGCTTGTGCTCGATGGCCAACATCCAGCTGGAATGCTTCAGCGCCAAAGCCAGGCCCATCAGGTTCCGCTCCGAAAGCTCCAGAGCCTCGACCAGCTTCAGGGCCTCGACAGCACCCAGGTCCCGCTGCACCTTGATCTGTAAATCTTCGGCCACGTCCGCACCGAGTTGATCAACGATCCGCCGATGATACAGACCATCCACCTGGTTGACCGCCTCGACATGGGACAAAAGGACCTTCAGAAGCTGGTTGGGTGGATGCTGCAAAAGCATCTGCATGTCCAGCTTGCGCGCCAAGCTGGGTCCCCGAGCTTTGTCGTCCGAAATCGCCATACCAAGCCTCTCTCTTCTTACTCCGTCCCCAATACTATTGGCAGCCCGACCTGCTGTAAAGTCCCGCGAAAACACATGGTTTCCCCTTCTATTTCAGAGACATGACGCGCCTTGACAGTGATAAAAGCCCATGCTACCGTTCGAAAATCATAAACAGATTATATTGATTGAGTAGTCAATCACCATCGACCGAAAAGCAGATCAACATTTTCAAGGAGGATATGGACATGACCCCGAAAGATATCTTCACCAAAAATCTCCCCGAGGCACTCACGAAAAAAGGCGACGACGTGACCAAGGTCAACGCCATCTATCAGTTCGACATCACCGGCGACAACGGCGGCAAGTGGTGGGTGGACGCCACCAAGAGCGGTGGCGACGTGGGCGAAGGGGACAACGAAGGCGCCAAGTGCACCATCACCATGATCGACACCGATTTCGTGGACATGGTCACCGGCAAGCTCAATGGCCAGATGGCCTTCATGACCGGCAAGCTCAAGGTCAAAGGCGACATGAGCCTGGCCATGAAACTCGGCTCCATTTTGGGTATGTAAGGGACTTGTTTGTTTGTGCCTCGAAGGCCGTCCCTCTTAGGGGCGGCTTTTTTGTTTGGTCCTGCTCGTCGCCCTAATGCGATCTTTGCGGGCCCGGTACAAAGACCATTCGGCCACGCAGGCCCCTGATCCCTCGCCGGCCTTCCCCTCGGTCTCCACCCGCATTTGAATCCGCTTGATGGCCCGTGGGCCTTCGAAAAAAATCAACAACTGATTTCCCTTGTTGCGCCCCGGCAGTTTGTACTCGCCCCAAGCCATCACCCCCCAGGGAGGACGATATTTGCCGTCCAGCTCCAGAGTCATGGGCTGTTTGCGACCGTTTAATCGAAGATGGATGCGCTTGATGGCCTGGCTGTCCTCGCCACAATTCGGCACCAACCTGAGCGCCCGAACCGCCACCGCCTGGCCAAAGCTGGCCTGCAACCAGGCCTTGTCACCGGCCGCCGCCCCCGGACGCCAGCCTGTATCGAGCTTGCCGTCGGAGGCCTTATTCGCGCCGTGCTCGGGCGCAGCCGCTCCCGCAACCAGCTTGCCCGGCTGCAAAAGTTCAAGAAAATCCAGATACTCATCCCGGCTCTCGGCGTAGCGACCGTCTTGCGCTTCGTAGATGCGTTCGCGGATGCCGATGATCACCCAGACCGGCCGACCGTGGGCATCGATCATTTCCAATCGTTTGGGGTTTTCCCTGACCCAGATCTGAGGCCAATCGACACCCGGCGGCCCCATCTTGAAACCAGACACCTCGCCACCCAGGTCCACCAAGCGCACCGGTTTTCGGCCCGCCTCATCCTCGGGATGCATCTCCCAATAGCGGGAAGCGAAGATCGGCTCAAGTTTATCCTGCCTCACCTGGAAGAGATGGATCCAGTGCACGGCCTCGTCAGGATTGTCCTCCATCACGTCCAGCAAGAAGGCGGGCCTGTCTCCCAAGCGGAATCCGTCCCAACGATGCAGCGAGGAGGCCGGGGAAGGCAAGGAGCGCCAGAGAAAACGAAAGCTGCCCTGACCCAAATTGCGAAAAGCGGAAACACCCAAACCCGAATCCGAGCGTTCAACCACCAGAGCATCATCCAGGCCATCTCCATCGATGTCGAAGGGCTGCTCCCTCACCACCTCACGGCCACTCCGCCGGAATTGGATGAAAGCCTCCGAACCATAAAAACCATCGTGCTTGCGCTTGGTCGGCGACAACGAAGCGGGCAGCTTGACGGCGGGTGCCTTGGGCTCTGCTTGGGGTTTGGCCTTGCCCTGGAGCACCCCGGGAACCAACAACATACCCAACAACACTGCGCAATACGCCGCAGCATAAGAGGCCCTAGAAAAAAGGGCCTCTAACACTGCGCAATACGCCGCAGCATAAGAGGCCCTAGAAAAAAGGGCCTCTAAGATCAGAACAAAGCGCATTTCAGGCGTCCTCCAGGCAGATGGCCTCATGGCGATCGCTCGGCTCTTCGTACATGGCCTCGATGAGATCTCGGTAGCGCACCACCAGTTCCTGGCGCCGCAATTTCAAAGTGGGCGTAATCTCCCCGGCGTCCATGGAAAAGGGGGCCGGCAGAATGGCGAAATTGCGCACCGTTTCCCAGGCGTTGAGCCGCCGGTTGCAGGCATCCACCTCAGTCTGCAAAAGCTGCCGCACTTGTGGGTTACAGAGCAACTCCCCGATACGATCAAAGGGCAAGCCCTGTTTCTCAGCGAAATGCTGTACTTGCTCGGGATCCAGCACAACCAATGCAGTCAGGTAACGACGCCCATCGCCGCAAACCATAGCCTGGGCGATATATGGGCTGGTCCTGAGCAGGCTCTCGATTTGTAGAGGCGCCACATTCTTGCCGGTGGAGGTCACGATCAAATCCTTCTTTCGCCCCGTGACCCGCAGGTAGCCCTCCTCATCGATCTCACCCAAGTCGCCCGTATGCAACCAGCCCTCGGCGTCGAGAACCGCCTCGGTTTCTTCAGGCATGCCGAAATAACCGGCCATGACGTTGCGCCCTCGGATGAGAATTTCTCCATCGGCGGCGATGCGCTCTTCCACCCCGGGAATGGGCGGCCCGACCGTACCCAACTTGATTCGCTCCGGTCGGTTGACGTTGGCTGCGCCCACGTTCTCGGTCAAGCCATAGCCCTCGACAACCGAAAGGCCCAGGCTCTGAAAGAACTCACCGATTTCCACCGACAGAGCCGCCCCGCCCGAAATCAAAAATTTGATACGCCCGCCCAGTTTTTCTTTCAAGCCCCGCTCCAAGACAAGACGATTGGCCAACCAATGCTCGGCCCCCAAGCGCAAACCCAGCGGCCCGTGCCAATGGCGTTTTCGGGCCACCGTCGAACTCACGCCGCGCGCCCAACCCACCATTCGCCGGAGGACGAAGTTACGCCCTTCAATTTCCTGCAAGAATGAGGTGTGCAGTTGTTCCAAGATCGCCGGCACCACGGTCACAAAGGTTGGCCTCACCTCCAAAAGCTCTCGCTCCAGCGCTTCCAGCCCCGATGAAAAAGCGTTCGCGTAACCGGCCGTAATGCCTGCCAAGACCATGATACGAGCCAGGATATGGGACAAAGGCAGACAAAGAAGGTGCAAATCTGAAGCCTGGATATGCTCCTTCATGGACAAGGCCAAGGCCTCCACCTCAAAGACCAGGTTGTCGTGGGTCAGCATAACGCCTTTGGGTTGCCCGGTGGTGCCCGAAGTGTAGACCAAGCTGGCCAGAGAATCCGGGCCGACGGATCGAGCCCTCGCGGCCAAGCCATCGGGGAATTCGGCCAACTGGGAACGCCCCGCCGCCCGCAGATCGTCCCAACGCATCTCGCTGGGACCGCGGGTGGGACCGCGCATGACGATGACATGATGCATCTCGTGGTAGCAATTGGCACAGCGGACCTTGGCCAGCTGGGACTCGTTCTCCACCAACATGACCACCGTCTTGCTGTCGGCAAGAATATGCTGAATCTGCTCACCCAGGGCATTGGCGTGCAGAGGCACGGTACAGCAGCCAGCCTTGAGGATGGCCAAGTCGGCCAGCACCCATTCGTACCTGGAGCGGGACAACAGCCCCACCCGAGCCCCCAAAGGCAGCCCCAAAGACAAAAGCCCGGCGGCAATCTCGTCGGTGGCGCGCTGCACCTCGGCCCAGCTCAGGGTTTCCCAGGAACCGCCCACGTTGTGCATCAGGGCCGCATCATCCGGGCTATGGCTAGCCCGCAAGCGCAGCAGTTCGATCAAAGTCTTGCCCTTTATTCCGCTGGCCATCAAACCTCCCGCCCCCGCAATCGCCGCCTCTAGCTTAGCCTTGCCCGCGGCCGGTTTCAAATTCAGGGAAATGCCGACGCCCATCCAGGCTTCGGGTGCCAAGCAGACTTCTGAAATCAGGATCATAGCCAACTTTGGGATGATGGCTGTACTTACTTGTAGGAAAAAGAGATCTGCGTTGACAGCCTCGGCACCTCTGGTCTAATAGTGAGAGCTTGAACCATGACAGGCTCGACATGGTGGGCCTTGGCCGGAGTCAGTTTGAAACCAAACGCGATCCAGCTCGAACGCTATGAAGTCCTCGAAGAAGTCGGGCGAGGCGGCATGGCGGTCGTCTACCGGGGCCACGATCGCAAACTGGACCGGGAAGTGGCCATCAAGGTGCTACACGCCCACCTGGCCTCGGAGGCGGAGAGCCAGCAACGCTTCCGCCTGGAGGCCAAGGCGGTAGCCCGATTAAAGCACCCCAACATCATCGAGATCTATGACTTTTCGGACACAGACGAGGGACCCAGTTACATCGTCACCGAGTTCATCCATGGCTCTACGCTAAGAGCCTTCGTGCAACAACACGAAGCCTTCTTTCCCGAAGTGGCCGTGCTCATCACCATTTTCATCTGTGAAGCCATCGGCCACGCCCACAGCGAGCAAATCATTCATCGGGATCTCAAGCCCGAGAATATTATGATCGATCAATCGGGCCAGCTGAAACTGATGGACTTCGGCATCGCCAAGGTCATTGACCAGCAACAACAGATGACCCTGACAGGCACCATCCTGGGTTCACCCACCCACATGGCGCCCGAACTCCTGGAAGGCAAGGCGTTAAGCTTCCGTTCCGATCTGTTTTCGGTGGGCACCATCCTGTACTGGTTGGCCACGGGCCAGTTGCCCTTCAGCGGCAACAACCCCCACCAGGTGTTGAGACGGATACTGGAAGGCAGTTACCCGGATCCCCAGATGGTCAATCCTGAGCTGGGGATAAATCTCTGCCGCATCATCAAAAAGGCCCTGGCAAAAGACCCCGAGGAGCGCTTCGCCTCCGCCGCGGCCATGCAAACCGCCCTCAGGGCCGAGGTGGCCGAGTTGGGCCTGGATGACGTGGGTGCCGAACTCAAGACTTGTTTCGAGGATCCGCCCGGCTACATCAAGGCCATCAAACAACGCGTGGTGCGGCATTTGGAAACCAGGACCGAGAAACTCCTGGTGGCCAAGAAACACCGCCAGTGCTTGGAAGACCTGGATAGACTCTTGGCCTTAGACCCGCAACATGCCAGAGCCCACGAAATTCTCTCTCGGCTGCAGCGCCGCAGCCGGTGGCGTCACATCAGCGGGCTGGCGGGCTTGGGTGCCGGCGGACTGGCCCTGTTGGCAGGGATCTTTTGGTTCTTTTGGTTCTTGTGGCCCTTGATGGCACCCCTCGATTCCACCCCGGACGCAGGTCTGAATTCGGTCGCTCAAGACGCAGGCGTGGTCCCGCCGGAGGACGCGGGTTCCAAGCCATCAGCCGCCGACTCAAATACAACCGGATCCGTCGATAAAACCGACGGCTCAGACGCGGGACAAGACGCTGGACAAAATGGAGATGCTACCCTGCCCAAGCGCCGAGGGGATCGACGTCGCTTCTTGTTCCGCGGCGACCGACGCAGCCCACGACTCCAGCTCCCAAAAACTCTCCCGCATCAGGTGGTCATCAAGGTGGATCCCTACTTCGATCAGCTGCGCATCGGTGACAAACTGGTGGCGCAGCGCGATCGGCAAAATGCATACGGTCAACAATACAAGGGCAAACTGAAGGCCGGCAAATATCGTGTGATGATCGAAAACCAAGCCTGCCAAACCGACGAATTTGAGCTGGTGGTGCCCTCCAAGCCACCATCGGATAAGCCCCTGGAGTTTCGACGCAAGCTCCGCTTTCGACCTGCCCGACTGGTCATCGAAAGCCAGTTTTCGGACTCTTCGGTCTGGGTTAACGGCATTTTCAAGGGCTCCGCTCAGGCATCCAAGGCCAAACCCATCGTCATCCCCATTGAAGGAGCCACTGGACGACTCAAGGTCAAATTGCGCTTGAGCCACCCAAAAGAAGGCGAGCACCAAGCCCAGATCAACGTGCTGGCTGGCCGCCAAAAAGTGTACAGGGTGTCCCAGGGCGATTTCCGCCCCAAGACGACCAGCGGGGGATCACCATGATTCGCCTGCTGCTGATCTTGATCATCGCGGGTCTGCTTTTGCCTGCACAGGCCTTTGCGGATTCCGTGGCCGAACGTTTCGCCGCGGCCAAGCTGGAGTTCGAATACAAAAACTTCGACAAGGCCATCGAAAAACTGGGGCCCTTGCTCAACCCCACGGCCCAACTCAGCGCCGAGGCCGACATCGTGGCCGCCCGGGAAATGCTGAGCCTGGCCCACTTCTATCTTGGCCATGAAAAACTGGCGCGCATCGAGTTCATCGAGCTTCTGTATCTCCGCCCCAAGCACGAGTTGGACGCCTTTTTGGTGCCGCCTCCAGCGGTGAAGTTTTTTTCAGCCATCCGCAACGAGCCCGCCATGAAAGAAAAACTCGAACGCATCGAACGAGAACGACAGGAAGCAGCAGAGCAAGAGAGGGAAAAAAACCGCCCCCCGAGCGTGGTGCGGCGCATCTATCTGGAACGCAGCAACGACACCCACCTGCGCTTCCTGGCCTTCATGCCTTTTGGGCTGGGACAATTTCAAAACGGCCATGAAGTGAAGGCCTACACCATCCTGGCGGCCCAGAGCATGGCCTTGATCGGTTATACGGCCAGCGTATCGCTCCTGGTGGCCCTGCGTGACAAGGACAACAAATTTCCTGCGGGACAACTTGATTTGGCCAAGGGGGCCTATGCCACCCAGTTTATCACCGGCGGGATCTTCGCTGCCCTGTGGGTCTATAGCTTATCACCGGCGGGATCTTCGCTGCCCTGTGGGTCTATAGCGCCATCGACGCCAACATCTATTACAGCCCCGAAGTGGTTCATCCTTTCAAGCGCGTGCGAGAAGAAGTGGAGCTCCCCAAGGCGACGAGCGAACCCAGCATCACCCCGGTGGTTCTGCCCGGTGGTGCCGGGTTGCGCTTCACCTTGGGATTTGACTAATCGATTGTTTTTGGAGGACATAGAAATGCCAACACTGCAGTTTATCGCCAAAGACGCCAAACGCCCCACCCGCGTCAACCTCTTCAAGCGCATCACCACCTTAGGGGCGGCCCCCGAATGCGACGTGTCCATCCAGGGACAAGATTTGGCCGAGACCCACGCCAACATCCACTTCGACGGCAAAGAATTCACCATCTCCAGCATGGACAAGAACACGGCCGTGCTGGTCAATACCAAGAAAATCAAGAATCACAGCCTGGCCCACAAGGACAAAATCCGCCTGGGCAACGCTGAGCTGACTTTCTCGATTTACGATGAACCCATGGGCGAAGACGACGACCTGGAATCGGCCCGCATGGAGGCCTACCAAAAAATGGTCGAGTTCTCCTCCCGCCTGGCAAGCCGCGCCAGCTTGACGGATCTCTTGGCCGCCCTGCTCGACAGCGTCATCGAGCTCACCCGCGCCGACAAGGGCATGCTCATCTTGCTGGAAGGCAACAGCCTGCAGGTCAAAGCCGCCCGGAACCTGAAGCGAGAGCATATCGAAGACGCGGTCCGGCAAGTCTCCGACAGCATCGTGGCCAAGGTGGTGCAAAGCAAACAAGCGCTGATCGTTTCCGATGCACTCAACGACGAGGACTTCAAAAACTCGGCCTCGGTGGTCAATCTGAAGCTCTGCTCGGTCATGGCCGCACCCCTGATGGAGAAGGGCAGCCTCTTCGGCATCCTCTACGTCGGCAATGACAACGTGGTCAACCTCTTCGAGGACAGCTCTTTGGAAGTGCTGAAGGTCTTCGCCTCGCAGGCATCCTTGTTGGTCCAAAACGCTCTGCTGGTCGACGAGTTGCGCTTGGACAACCGAGAACTGAACGAACGCCTGGAGCGCATGCGCTTCGGCGACATCATCGGGGCCTGCGCGCCCATGAAAGAAATCTACGCCAAAATCGAAAAAGTGGCACCGACCGACATCTCCGTACTCATCTCAGGCGAGACCGGCACCGGCAAAGAACTGGTGGCCCGGCGTATCCACGAGCTGAGCCCACGGGCGAAAGGCCCTTTCGTCACCATCAACTGTGGTGCCATCCCGGAAAACCTCCTGGAAAGCGAACTCTTCGGCCACGTCAAGGGGGCCTTCACCGGCGCGGTGGCCACCCGGCAGGGTCGGTTCCAGGCAGCCCACGGCGGCACCCTGTTCCTCGATGAAATCGGCGAGTTGCCATTAAGCCTGCAGGTCAAACTTTTGAGGGCCTTGCAGGAACACACGGTGACCAAGGTGGGTGATACCAAAGTCGAGACGGTGGACATCCGTGTGGTCAGCGCCACCAACCGAACCCTTGAAATTGAGATCAAGGAAAACCGATTCCGAGAGGATCTCTATTACCGGATCAACGTGGTCAACCTGCATCTGCCCCCACTTAGAGAGAGAGACGAAGACGTCTTGGCCATCGCCAAATACCTGCTGGCCAAATTCACAGAGGAGTTTGGTTCCAAGGCCAAGGGATTTACACCCTCGGCCGCCATGGGCATGCGCAAGTTCGGCTGGCCCGGCAACATCCGAGAATTGGAAAACAAACTCAAGAAAGCCGTGGTTCTGGCGGACAAGACCCACATCACGGCCGAAGATCTGGACATCCGACCGGAGGACTTCGAGCCGGTGATGTCTTTGGCTCTGGCCAAGGACGAATTTCAGCGTCGGTACATCAATCAGGTCCTTGCTCGCAACGACTCCAATCGGACCAAAACAGCCAGGGACCTGGGCGTGGACCCACGGACCATCTTCAGGCATCTGGAAAAAGAGGCCGAATTGAATGAGGCCTGAAAGCATGGCAGCCATGTCAGGGTCCCCGAGATGGAGCCTGGCCTTACCGGGATAGCGATGAAGGTATTAGGGCTAAAAATTCAAACACTTACACACCTGCGCGTCAGACCGGCACTCTTCTTGCTTCTTCTACTTGCCGTGGCCTCAGCCCTCGGTCTTGCGGGCTGCGTGCTGGGGCCCATTGAAGCCGCGGAGGAAGAGCCCATGTACCCGCCTCGCATCATTTTGGAAAAACTCTACCCCCCCATGGAGGGCATCATCACGGTGCGCCGGGAAGACTGCGAGCGGATCACCTTCAAAGCCGATTCCGTGTTCGACCGCAACAAAGACGACGTCTTGTACGTTTGGTGGGTCTTGGATTGGGAAGGGGGCGATATCTCCACCGAGGCCGAAAAAGAAGCCTTCATCGGTAAAATGGGCGATGAGATCCGATCCGGCCCACAGCTGGATAACACCCTGAACCTGAGCAATCAAACCGATACCTTCTTTGATCAGCATCACAGCATGACCCTGTTTGTTCGGGATCGCATCCTGCAAGACGAAGAAGGTCAGATGGACAGCTATCAGTGGACTTTTGAAGTGGTGCCTGGCGGCACCTACTGCGACGAGTAACCTTGGGGCAGGAGAGCAGGAACCGAGACGATGAAACGCGAAGAAAAATGCCTGAAGATGATCTGGAGCTTGGCCCTGGCGGTCATGCTTCTGCTTCCTTCGGGCTGTATGATGGTCGGAGATTCCGGGCCATACTGCTTTGACAGCCTGGACTGTCCGGCTGGATGGATCTGCGACACAGACAGCCATCAATGCGTATCCGGCGATACACCCGATTCGGTCATCGACTTGGAATTGCAACCAGGGGCCGAATCCAGTGGCGCGACCACCCAGATCCCAGGCATCGACTTAGACGACCCCAGGGTCGACCACGAACAACTAAGCCTGGAACTGACGCCCGGTCTGGCATTGACCGGCCATGTGGGTTCGCCCATGGGCGTGCCGGGCTCCCTGGTGGCCAAACGGACGGCCGAATTCGGCGCTCGCTCTTTGAGCTGGAACATCACCGTGGACTCGGCAGGCTATTTTGAAGCAGCCGTCAGTCAGGGTGATTTCGAGATGCTCTTTCGGCCCACCAACCGCGAAGATTTTCCACAGCTCAGACTGTTGGGGCTAAACTTTGCCGACGGAGAT
This sequence comes from Deltaproteobacteria bacterium, assembly GCA_019314375.1. Classification (GTDB taxonomy): domain Bacteria; phylum Myxococcota; class B64-G9; order B64-G9; family B64-G9; genus JAFCZJ01. The sequence continues at coordinate 60,740 of JAFCZJ010000040.1, forward strand.
CCGACGGATTCACTGGAGTTGACCTACCCAACCTACCCCACTGCTGAAACCCTGGATGAACAAGAGCACATCCTCTTAGTCAAAGTGCAGGTTCTGCAAAGCGAAAACACGCCCCACCCCATATCCGGCATCCAGGTGGAAGGCACCACCGACAGCGGCCTCAGGACCAATGTGGCCATCCCCGACGCCCAGGGTATTGCCCACCTGCGCCTGCCGGTGGAGTTGCGTAGCGACCTGGGCGATAAAATCATCTACCCTCGATCTCTGAGCATCACCTTGGGCCCGGCGGCCACGGGCAGCCACCTGCCGGTGGTCACCACGGAGACCCAAGATCTGGTCTCAGCCGACTTGGGCACCCTCTATATGGGCGACCTGCCCGACTCTCGGGCTGTTTCCGGTGTCGTCACGGACTCGCAAGGCCACGCCGTGCCTGATTGTCATTTGCGATTCATGGCGGCCTTGGGCTACGGCAGTTTCAGCCACATCATCGCCAGCGACGGCCAGGGTGCCTTCACCACCACCTTGCCAGAGGGCCAATACCAGCTCACGGCCATCCCTGGCAACCTGCGCCCGGAGGCCATCATGACCACCGAGCTTTCCATCGAGGGTGACACCAGCGGCGTGGCCGTGATGCTCGAAGCGCGCTACACATTGAGCGGCACCGTCTTTGACGCGCATGGACAGACCGCATCCGAAGTGAACGTAGTGGCCGACCGGGTGGGCGACTGGACCGGAGCCAACGACGGCATCCTGCGCTCCTATGAAACCATCAGCGATGGCGACGGCCATTTCGAGCTGGCGGTGGATCCAGGCAGTTACTTATTTAGCCTGCTTCCCCCGACGGCAAGCGGTCTGCCGCGCAAGCCGGCCGAAAGTCTTTTCGTCTACGACAACGAGGCATTGGACCCGATCCGCACGACCCTCCGCGAGCCGGCGGTGCTGCAAGGTCACGTCTTCAGCCGCAGTGGCGCGCCCCAATGCGGCGTCAGCATCAAAATCTTTCGCTCGAACGAAGACTCAGCCACCCTGGTGGGCCAGGGTGTCTCCGCCGCCAGCAGCCCGGATGGCTGCACGGGCGCATACGCCATCGTGATCCCGGCCACGAATTGACCCAGGCCACCACCGCCCGGTATGATGGCGAACGGAAAAGCCATGGGCGACAAAAAAATCAACAGAGAACACACCCAGACCATCGAACTGAGCGCGGTGCGACCAGAAGAATTGGCGAACAGTGACCGCAAGGCCTTTCTGACCATCATCCGCGGTGCCGATGCCGATCTGGGACGAAGCCTGGTTGTCGAGGACGAAGTCACCATCGGCCGTGATCCCGACTGCGATCTCCCCTTGCATGATCACGGCATCAGCTGGGCCCATGCCCGGATCCGGTCCTTGGACAGCGAACGATTCCGCGTTGAGGATCTGGGGTCCACCAACGGCACGCGAGTCAACGGCCACGTCGTGGGCTCGGGCAGGGAGCTCAAAAATGGCGACCGCATCTTCACCTCCAAAACCGTTTTGCGCTTCAGCCTGGCGGATGAGATGGAGTTTGGCTTTCAGCAACAAGTCGCACAGCTGGTCAGCACCGATCCCTTGACGGGCTTAGAGGCCAAACGCGTATTCGACGACGCCATGGATCGAGCCGTGGAAACAGCCGGCATATCAAAAATCAGCCTGGCGGTGCTCATGATGGACATGGACGGCCTGAAGGCCGTCAATGATAGCCATGGCCACCTTTTCGGGGCTCACTGCATCCAATGCGTGGGCAAAATCATCGGCGAACAAGTCCGCTCCCCGGGTCGCTCCTGCCGATTCGGCGGAGACGAATTCACGGCCATGTTGCCCGGTGTCAGCCAAAAGACAGCGATCCTGGTCGCCGAGGGCATCCGCAAGGCCGTCGACGAAGCCGACATGCGCAAAGACGGCATCTCCATGCACCCAACCATCTCCATCGGCGTGGCGGTTTTTCCCAGGGATGCGGAGAACGTGCTGGATCTGGTAGCGGCAGCCGATCAAGCCCTATACAGGGCCAAGGCCAAAGGCAAAAATCAGGTTTCTCTGTGAGCCTTCCAGGCTCATGACCAACACTTAACCGCTTTGTGCGCCGGGATCAATCCGACTGTTTGTCTGGTTCGGGCAGCGCCGAGGGAGGATTCGGGGCCGGCGGGGCGATTTCGACCACGCCCGCCTTGGCTGCTTTGGCAATCCGCTCGGCCCAGGCTTGGCCGTCTTCTTTTTCAGTGGGCCAGAGCGATTCGTCTCCGGTGCCCAAGCGTAGTTCGAGGGCCGCCCAGCGGACCAAGGGCATGGGTCCGTAAACCGCCGAGTTCAATTTATCGAAGCGCTTCGTGGCCAGTTGGATCTGGGAGTGCTTCTCGGCGATCAGCACCTTCAGGGTTCGGGCCAGATAAGCGCCCTCGGCCTTCTGGTCCAGCAAGAAGATCAAGGCCTGGCCGCCAGCGAGCCCCAGGTCCCTTTCCCGAAGGACTCGTTCACGCTCGGCCTGTTGGCGCAAGGCCTCGCCGAGCTTTTTCTCCAGACCTTCGGTCTCTTCTTCCCTCAAGTCCAACAAAGGCCGGTCGTCGAGGATGAGTTCGTCCCGCCCCAAACTCAATTCGGGCCCAGGCTTCAAGGGCTTTTCGGCGTCGATGTCCACCGGGTCCAGTCTACGAGGCGGCATGGGTCGATGGCCGCTGTTTCCGCCGCTCCGATTGAGGATCTCCTGACTGCCCACACAAGCGTCTGCAGCATGAGGACGGGTACCCCAAAAAGCGGCCCCACCCACGACTAGGCTCAGAACACCCGCGGTCAGCGCGGCTTTGCCTGCCCGCTTCGTGTCCCGAATCCGCCAGACAGCGCCCAAGACCAGGAGGCCCGCGGCCAACAAAGCCGGGACCATCAGGCCAGACATCTCGGCGATGCCCTGGGACAAAAGACGAATCTTCTCCCCCGGGGCCACCGCGGCCAGGGCGGAAAAGACAGTGTTGAACTCCATGGCCCGCCAGGCCAGACCCGCGCCGAAGATCAAAGCCGCAAGAGCGGCCATCAGACCCAAACCCGCAAAAGACGCCTTGGGCGCAAGGGCCTCATCGCGACCGGCCCGCATGCTCAGACCACAGGCCACGGCAGACAAGAGGCCTGAAAACGCTAGGGCGAAGCCGCCGGCCAACTGCAACATGATGTTTCCAGCCACACTCATCGCAAGGCTCATGGCCTTTTCAGATGGGTCCGCCCAAGCCGCGGAACTCAGGCCTTGTGCACGACAAAGCTGCACCCCGGCCAGCATGGCCAGACCCAGGCTCAAGGGCACGGCAAGGCTCAAGGCCGTAGACCAACGACGAGCGAAGCCGCGGCCTTCGGCGAAAAGGGCCACGCCCAGGATGACGAGTTGGAAAAGAATCAAAAACGCGGCAAGCACGAAAAATAAGCCGCCTGCGGGAAACCTGATCAATTCGTACAGAAAATGAAACATGGCCTCGGCCTCCCGCTCAGACCAAAAACATCATGGGCAAGTAGAAGGCATCAAAGACGCAGTAAGCGGCCGTGGCCACCAGGGCCAGACCCGCCCCGACAGCACCGCAAAGACCCGCGACCCAGACCCTGGCATCTTGCCCGTCCATGCTCTCAGTCGGTGTTGAAGCTTTCGGCGGCATGCCGAAGCCAACGACCAGCAGAACCATCCCGAAGAAAACCGGCAGCAGGCTCATCCACAAGGCCACCTGCATGGGCCCGGTCGTTTCCTGATGTCCCTTGAACATAAGCACCAAAGACTCACCCGGGTCGGCGTAGGCCAATGCCCCATGGACCAAGCTCACCCCCAGATCGTGGCCGATCCAGCCCAAGAGCCACAGGCAGCCCGCGCCGAAAAGGCCGATAAAACCAAAAACCAGCCGAAGCCCCCGACTCCCCGTAGCCAAAGCCACGATGAAGCCCACCAAAATAGCCAAATTCACAACAATCCCCAGCCCGGCCGCCAACCAAGCAAAGAGTCCCCCTTCTTGCAGCACCTCCAACATGCGTCTCTCCCTCGTTTGGGTTTCAGGAGCGTAAGCTTAATGGCATCGCCCCCCAGAGACAAGGCCAGATTTCTACTATGAGCCGACCAGATTCAGGGCGGCCCAGTAGAAGGGATGGGTGAATCGTTTGTTGTTTTTTAGTTTTCGTTGGGCTTGGTTCAGGGCGGCTGTGGGGGTTTTGCCTTGTTTTAATTCGACGTAAAGTTCGCGGGTCAGTTCCACGGCGCTGTTGTCCGAGAGTTCCCAGAGGCTGGCCACTAAGGCGCGAGCGCCTGAGTGTAGGAAGGCTCGGCTTAGGCCCAGGCGTTCGTCACCTCGCTGCACCGCGAGCTCTCCTGAATGACAGGCGCTTAAAACCACCAAGCGGGCCGCTGACAAATCCACCGAGAGGACCTCGGCGGCCGTTAGTTCTTGCTTGCGGCCCTTGGGTCCGGCCAGGGCCAGGTAGGAATCCATGGGCCGATCGCCCAAAAATTGGCCATGAGAGGCCAGGTGGACAAATTGCTTGCCGGGCGCCTCTCTTCGGAAAACCGATTCGGTGGCCTGGCTTCCGCGCAAGACATGGATGGACTTGCCAAAAAGGCTGGCCAACATATCGGCTTCTTTTTCGGCCGCCGGCAAGGCGGGCAATTCGGTGGCCGGGTTGGCGAGAGCCAAAACCTCTAAGGAGCGCGCCTTATATACGCGGGCGCGCAGCATCACCAAGACGGAGCCGGAAGGTACGACGGCAAAATCAAAACTATCCAGCAACCAGGCCTTCCCGTCATGCAAGGCGGCGAAAGGCACCTGGTGCAAGGGACCCCAGGGCACGACCAGCAAACGACGCACCTGCTTGGGCAAGGAGACGCCGTCCATGCAAAGCTTGTGCAAAGCCTTGGCTTTCTTGATGACCTTCCGCTTCTTGCTGTTGGGATCGGCCAGGCTGCGCATCAGACTTGAGACCTTCCCCTGCAAGCGCGACGCGTCCAATGACCGTCCGGTCATCTTGATCTCTTTGGCGGTGATGACGAAGGTCACCAGGCGTTTGCCATCGTGGAAGTAGGCCAGCAAAGCTTCGTCGCGGGCCAGCACGGATTGCACATCCCGCACCCGCGCCGGGTTGACACTCACCAGGGAACGCCAGCCCTCCCGAGGATTGGGCGCCAAGGTCCGACCCGCCTGCGCCTTCTTGGGATTTGCGGCCCTCACAAGCCCGGGTGGCGCAAAAGAAGAAGACGGCGGGGGCAGAGCGCGCAACATGTGGGCCCTGGCCTTGCCGAGCGAAGCCTGCCAAGCGGGTTCACCCAAGGAGATCTTGCGCTCGGCCAACATGTCCAGAAACGCCCGCCCTCGGGCCCGCTCCGCCAAATAAAAAGCCCGGGCCGCGTCGCCTTGATCCATGGCCAGCCCGACGGCGGCAGCGTACAGCCGGGTCTTGGCCATCGCAAAAGATCGCCTGGCACCCTCGGCGCCGATTTGAGCTCGCAGGCTCTCCACCAAGTTCATGGCTTCATCCAAAGCCTTCTCTGCCTGGCTGCGCTTACCCAAGCCCGCCAGGGCTCGACCCTTCTCGGTCAAGGCCTGCCAGGTGGCATCCGCCTGGCTGCGCCGATTCAACCACTTCAAAGCCGACTCGGCATGAGACAGGGCTTGGCCGAATTTGCCTGCATCGTTGGCAAGTTCGGCCAGATTGGTCTGGGCGATGGCCCCCGCCTTGACGTCGGAAGCCGCCAGGGCTTCGGCCGCCACCTGAACATACAGCGCCTCCGCCTCCTGCCGCTTGTTTCCCTGCCACAGCCAAAGAGCCCGATCCAACTTCAGCGCCCGACTCAAGACCCCTTGTTCTTTCTTGGGCAATTTGTTCAAAAACCGAGTACAGGCCGCCAAAATCTTGCCCGCCTTTGCGGTCTTGCCCGCAAAAGTCAAAGAGTGGGCCTGGCCCAACTTGGCCTGCAAGGCCGCCACAGGAAAACGACCAAGCCCTTTTTCTGCCTGAGCGAAAGCCCTTGCGGCCAGAGCGTGTTGTCCCATCACACTCAAGGCCTGGGCGCGGTTGGCGTGCATCAATCCGGTCAAAGACCGGGTGTCCACATGCTGGTCCAATTCCTTGGCGGCCCGCTCGAGATTCTTGGATGCCCGATGATAGTCACCCGCCAAGAGCGCGTCTCGCCCCAGCAAAGCCAAAACCCGAGCGCCAAGATATGGGTCCGTCAAAGCCAGACTTTCTCGCAGGGGCCTGAGTTGCACCGCGGCATCCGGCTCGTAGGCGATCACCCCGGCATAAGACGAAAGAAAACCAAGCACCATGGCGGGGCGAGAGCTCAAGGGACAAGCCGCGGCCGCTTGGGCCAAATTCTTCCGGGCCAGACCGAGATCCGATTTGAAGGATTCGGCGGCCGGGGCCATGGGAAAATCCGGTTCCGCGGGTGCCTTGGCCGTGGTGTTCAATCGCTTGATAGCAGAAAGCACACGCTTGACATCCGACTTCCGCCCCAAGATGCGCAGCACCCGCCACCCTTTGTCCAAAGCCAGGGCAAGGGACTTCTCATCAGAGCCCATGATTTTCAGTCCCGGCTCCTCCATCTTGCAGGCCAAAAACAAAACCGCCTCGGCCACAGCCGTCTGATCCAGCATACGCCAGGCCAAGTCCAAGGCCTGGACTGAAGCCAAGATCGAGGCCCGCCCTTTGCCCTGCTTGGCCTGCTCGAGGTGCCGCTTGTACGCCGCCCGGTGCTGCTTGCCCAACTTCTCGCGCATGGCATCGGCCGAAAGTTGGTCCAACCAAGCCCTGCCCTCGGTGGCCACCGAGACATCCCAGCCCCAGTCGGCGGACTCGCGATGCAACTCAGCTAAAAAGATCTCTGCGTCTTTCAGCTTGAGGACTTGTTCGGGATGAAGCGCCACCGGCGTGTAAAGACCCAGCTTACGCCCGGCCTCTCGACTGGCCGAAAGGCAGCCCTCCGCGTCACCCAAAAGGCACATCAACTCGGCGACCTGGCCCAATAATATCTTCCGGGCCGGATCCCTCTCAAATCCCCGTTCGCCCATGGCAAGACCAAAGGCATCCCTGGCCTGCCCGTAAGTCTCCACTGCAGAAGTGTTTTCTTTGGCATGGACCGGACAGGCCCACAGAAATAGCAACAACAAGGGAAAAGACAAAAGCCGGACATTCATGGCCATATCATACGGAAGATTCGGATAAATTCCCATCCCTTCGCTTATCCTGCACAAGCCAGCTTTCCAGGGTCCTCATAAGCTCAGCCGGCTCGATGGGCTTGGTGATGAAGCCGTCCATACCAGCATCCATGCAACGCAAGCGCTCTTCTTCCAAAGCGTTGGCGGTTAGAGCCAGAATGGTCACCCTCGCCTCCCCATTTTCTTTTTCCCGGGCACGGATCTGTCTTGTGATCTCCAGGCCGTCTTGACCCGGCAAACAAAGATCCATCAGGATCAGGACATGCCGTTCAGCATCAAAGATGCGCAGGGCCGCCTCGCCGTCGGCCACCAGGTCGGCATCCAGTCCGGCCTTGCTGAAAATCGCCTCCAACAGCCTGCGTCCGATGAGATCGTCTTCAACCGCCAGGATGCGTCGGCCCTCCACCCGAGAGGGCGCCGGCGTCGAGGGCAACCACAACTCAAATCGACTCCCCTTCCCCGCTTGGCTATCCAAAGAAATCCGCCCGCCCATGCCCTCAACCAACTCTGCGGTGATGGCCAGACCCAAGCCCGTGCCTTTGACCAATTGTTGGCCGCCGTTTTCCACCTGACCAAAGGACTCAAAAACCCGCTTGGCGTCAGCGGCCTTGATGCCTATCCCGGTGTCCTCCACAAGTACCTTCAGCCAACTCTGATCACCCTCCTGCTCAAGGACCATCTTGATGCTCACCCAGCCCGCATCGGTGAACTTCAAAGCGTTGTCCAACAAATTGAGCAGAATCTGGCGAAAGCGCCTCGAGTCACCCATCATCCGAGTCGGCAGCTCATGCAGTTCGGACCTGAGTTCCAGACCTTTTCCGGCCGCCCTCTTTCGCAAACCATCCACCAATTCCGCCGCGATGGCCTCCGGTCGAAAAGGTTTAGGGTGAAAGCGCAATCGGCCCGCCTCGATGGCCGCCAAATCCAGTACGTCTTCAACCAGATGAAGCAAGGCATATGCACTTGATTTGATCGACCGCAAATCCTGCTTTTTGTCCGCATCAAGCTGCTCGACTTGCAGCACCTCGCTGAGTCCGATGATGACGTTGAGGGGGGTGCGAAATTCGTGGCTCATCTTGGCCAGGAAACGACCTTTGGCCGAATTGGCCGCCTCAGCCCGCTCTTTGGCCTCCTCCAAATTCTTGAGACTACGACCTCGCGCACTCTCATAGATAAACAAGATGGCGATGCTCACCAACATGGAGGTCAACCAGGTCATCACCATGTCGGAGGCCAGGTCTTCAGATGCCAGAGACTGTGGAAAACGATAGCCCGAAAGCATCCAAGGCATGCATGCCCAGAAGGGCCCCCAGGCTGGCCAAAGCCCATACCACGCCGCTCCGCCCAATCATGAATAAAGCGAATGGCGGGATGGTGAACAAAGCCACATCGTTGGCCAGACTCAGGCCCCCAGTCATCCAAAGGGCAAAAACCACCCCGCTCCACATAATCGCCAACATGATGTGGGCCAAAACCCGCAAGTGTTTTCCGCGGCGCACCATACTCCAAAGGAACATGAGCCCAAACCAGGCGCTGACCACGACCGAGCCCAAAAGCCACTGCCCAATGAGCAAAAACTCCAAGGCAAACAACAATCCGAATCCGGACAAAGCAAGCCCGCCGAGCCGCATCACGCGAACCCGACGCCGAATCTCTTCGTCCGGCCAATCCAGGTCCCGGCATACTATCCGGTCCCAAAAACGCTCTAGTATTTTTCGTCTGTCGTCCAAGATTTGCAGAGCATGCCTGGTTCCAAGACCCCACACAAGCATCTCGACTTGACAGAGTCCCGACTGCGTGATGCTTTATCGCACCGATAAGCTAGCCCGGGAGAAAGCATGTCCGAAAACCAAGCCCCCAAAAACGAACAACCGAAATCCATGGGTCGCGCCATCGCCGATTCATTTCGCGAGGTGGGCGAGACATTTGTGCATCTGGCCCATGCCCCGCGGGCATTGTGGGGCATCAACGTCTCCTATTTGCTCGAGGGACTGGCCTATTTCGGCGTGCTGACCATCCTGGGTATCTACCTGGCCGAAGACGTCGGCCTTCGCGAGAGCCATGCCAGCCTGGTTCTAAGTTTTCTGACCGGCGGCATCACCCTGTCCATGCTGCTTCTGGGCGGCGTCTCGGATCGCATCGGGGTACGCAAAGCCCTGTTGGTCGCGCTGTCCTTCATGATCCTGGGCCGATTTTTTCTGGCGGCCTCTGGCACCTTTTTTTCCTACGGAGAAGGGGCCAATTCGCTGATGTTTGTCAGCTTGATGCTGGGTTTGCTGCTGGTGGTCATTGGCTACGGCATGTATCAACCGGCGGCCTACGCCGGCGTCAAGCAGTTCACCAACAAGAAGACGGCCGCCATCGGTTACGCCATGATTTACGCGCTGATGAATCTGGGTGCCTTCTTTTCTGGCATCATCTCACCCCCTGTTCGCCACGCCAGCGGCATGGTGGGGGTTTATTGGGTCTACGTCGCCATGACCGTGGCGGCATTCCTCTCCGTCCTGTTCATCTTGACCCGACGCACGGCGGAAAAAGCCAAAGAAAGGGTCAAGGCCGAAGACCTGGCCTTTGGAGAAGAAGAGGCAAGCGAAGAGCCGAAGCCGGCCAAAAATAGCGTAGCCAAGTCGACCGACGAGCGCAGCCTCTTCAACCCAACCACCATCATCTTGACCACCCTGTTCTTGGGATCCGTGGCGATTTTCCTGACCCAATTCATCACGGCCCCTGTCCACCCCTTGAAGCAAAGCTGCGAGGACCTGGCCAAAGAAACCAAGAACGCCGCCAAAACCCTGAAGACCGGCAAAACCCCCGCCCAGGACCTGAAGGCTCTTTGGAAGCAGACTGCCGCAAACCTGAAACCCACGGCGGATGCAAGCTCGGTCGACGAAACCGCCTTCGTTCTGGCACGACTGCAACTGGAGAACATGGCCAACCAATGGCCCACCGACACAAAGGGACAATGGACCCTCGAAGCCGAACACGAACAAGGCATGCGGAGAATCCTGCGGGTCCACGCCCTGCGCCTGATGACCGCGGCCTATGCCTTGGTTGCGCCCGTGGATGGAAAAGTCGTCGACAAGTTACGCCTTCGCCTAAAACAGCCTAGTGAAGAGACGCTCCCTGTCTCGGCACCAGAACAAAAAACCCTTGTTCGCCTTGCGAGCAGCGAGACCCTGGACATGCTCAAAGGCCTGGTTCAAAGCATCCCGGCGATTGCCCAACAAGCCGAAGTTCAGTTGCCGCAGGGCCTGGGACAAATCCTGGGCAGTCGACTCAAAGCCGATGAAGCCTTTCTGTCCGGCTTGACCGAAAGCTGGAACGCCCAGACGGGCGAGGATGCCAGGGCCCTACTCACCGAGACCTTGCTATCCGACAGCCTGTTCTACCGAGATCTTGCCAACAGCCTGGTGGATCTGGAAAACCCCGGCAAAACAAAACCTTGGTCTGCCGCGGAATTTTGGACATTGGCCATGAACGCCAAGGCGGAAATGCTCAAAGAGGTCTACGCCCAAAGACTGCCTGAGGCCACCCCCATCGACAGCATGGAAAAATGGAAAACCATCGGCCTGCGCTATGGCACGTCGTTTTTTCCTGCTCTGCTCTTCCTTGTCCTGCTGACTTGGTGGTTGCTGAAACTTCGCCCGGACCACCCCTTCCACAACAAGCATTTCACCTTCTTCATCTTTGTCCTGATCCCGGTCCAGACCCTCTTCGCCCACAACTGGCTCACCCTGCCGTTCTACATTAACCGGGCCTTCGCCGGCACGGCCCTGGGCGAGAACTTCGAGTTTTTCTCTAACATCAACCCGGTCCTGATTTTCTTCCTGACGCCGCTGGTTGCGGCCATGACCAGCCGGGCCCGCGTCTATCCCATGATGATGGCCGGCACCCTGGTCATGGCCCTGCCCACTTTCTTGCTGGCCTTGCCGCCAAGCCCCGTGCTGCTCATGAGTTACATTCTGCTCATGTCCATCGGCGAGGCCATGTGGCAGCCGCGCTTCCTGCAACTGGTTGCTGAGATTGCCCCTGAAGGGAAAACCGGCGCCTACATGGGCATCGCCCAACTCCCCTGGTTCATGACCAAGGTATTCGTCGGCTTCTACGCCGGATGGTTCGTGGTCAACTACTGCCCCAGCGTGGGTCCGCAGAACACGGAATTCATGTGGTTGGTCTATGCCTTCATCGCCATGATCACCCCGCTGGGCTTGTGGCTGGCCAAGGGCTGGATCGGTTCGACCATGGAGAGAAAAGCCGCATGACATACGCGCATGCGACATGCTACAAGAACCGCTGGAGGTGATTAATGATGCGCCACGCTCTCGTGATGATCGGCTTGCTCGCCTTTTGCCCCACGGCCTTCGCCGGCACGCCCTCGGAACAAAAAGTTTCAAAGGACGTGACCCGCAAGTGGAAAAAGCAATGGCCTGAATTGGAAGTGGCCCACGTGGCCCGAAAAACCGAATGCCAAAAAGTCACCCTCGAGGTCCCCAGCAAGGTCCTGGGCAAAACCCGCAAGCTCAGAACCTGCCAGGTTGACGTGGATGTATACATCAGCGTGGGTTATCGCTACCACATCTACCGAGCCACCCAAGCCCACTACCAAGGAAATCGCCTGGTTCGGCTTTTCCAGGGCAAAATGGAAAAAGTGTGGAAGGCCGGCGGCGTGCCGGTGCCCAGCCCGGAGCAGGCCAAGGAATGGCTCAAAGCCCAAGCAGTAAGCAAGTTGGGCGCGGGATGGGAAATCACGATCACGGAAACCGGCAAACCGAGAATCTTCGGTGAAGTCTTCCGCTTGACCTATATCGTGGAAGCCAAGGGACCGGGCGCTGATGGAAAAGAAGAAATCAAAAAGGGACTGATGGCCACCTTCGAATCCGACGGCGGCGACTGGAAGCCCGTGGCTGACTTGAGTATTTGAGGCATGCGACCCTGACAAGGGTCATGCAAAGTCCTTAGTATGAAATCACAGACGACCGGTGGCTACGGTCAGGTCATCCACCCACATACGTTGATCGACGGGAGATCCGTCGCCGATGTATGGGGCGACGAGAAACTGATTGAAGCGCATGTCCGGATGCTGACCGGTTCGCATCAATATGTGGTGATGGTCGAGGACAAGCTCACCATCATACCAATATTGGATCACCCCATCGGGCACCCCGACGCCGTCTTCGATGCTGTTCATTTCAAAGTAGCTCTCGATGAAGTGCCAGTCGTTCTTGTAGTACGGCCCAGGCTCATCTCTGAACATTTGGTCCTGGGAGTCCCAATACCGGGCGCTGTAATAACCATCACCGAAGGAGAAGCAATCGCGACCCTCGAGATCACCGATGAGCCCGTTGCATGAGCAAACCGAGCGCGCCTCGCTAAAAACGTAACTGTCGAAATCCCCGTTGCAACCCACGAAACTGTCGTTGTTGAGCAGGATGCAATTCGGATCATTGTTCCGGCTGTCTTGCAGGGCGATTCTCACCACACCGCCGACTTGCTCGGTGTAGGTGGTCAGATGAGAATGGGCCGGGCCGACCCATCGATCGTCCTTGTTCGTGATGAAATGAAATTCATGGGGATGATAAGATCGCTGCGAACCTACATAATTCTCGCTGTACTTGACCCAGTAGCTCAAATACACGGTCTCGGTCTCTTCGAACTCGTGCCTTCCTGGCGTCCCACCCCGACAACCTCGCTGGCCTTGCTCGAAAAAACACTCAAAAGAATACGTGCTGTTCGGGATGTGTTCTGCGCTGGACAGATCCCCGCTGGGCGCATCGTACCACCCTCGCGACCCGAAATCGCTGTCCTCAAAGGGCTCCACAAACAGAATCGACCCCGATCCAGCCAAGTCGCCACCCAAGTCGCCACCCGTATCACCACCCGTATCACCACCCGTATCACCACCCGTATCACCGCCCGCATCCATGCCGTCTTCCCCGCCACTATCCACCACGCCGGCATCGTCTGCTGTGTCGATACTTCCCGTACAAGCGGGCTGGATCCACAAGAAAACACCCAAGAGCAAACAAGAAGAGAACCGAAGCATCATTCAACCTCTATTTCTTCCCACAACCCTTCAATATCTTCTTCAGCGCAGGCAGTTCAGATGAGGTCTTGGGCAGGGCCTTCATGTACTTTCGATAGGCACCACAGGCCTTGTTCGTTTTGCCCAGTTGGGCATAGACAATGCCCATGGAACGATGCACCACGATCAAGCCGGGGTCCGCTTTCAGCGCACTAGCAAAAGCCCGCAGGGCCGCGGGGAACTTCTTCTTGCGGATCAACTGATTGCCCAGCTTGTAAAATCCCGTGGCCTTTTCACGCTTGCTGGCGACCCTCTTGTCTTTGCGCTTCTTGCGCTTCTTGCGCTTCTTGCGCTTGCGCTTGGACTTGCGCTTCTTCTTAGCGATGGGCCTTTTCGTATCCTTCTTGGCGACCTTGGCGTCACCGGGTATTTCCTCGGCATCAGCCCCGCTCCCGGCCTCACCATCGGCGACTTCCTCATCCCCACCATCCACTTCGGCCGGAGGCTGCTCTATGGGTTCGGGTTGGGTTCTAACCACCTTGGGGGGTTTGTCCGGCAAAATGCCAGCACGGTCTAAATCCACGCCTCCGGCTGGACCCAGTCCATTTGTTTGACTGACCATGTACCAGGCGGCCGCACCACCCGCCCCCACGAGAATGATCACCAACACGGCCCATGCCCATCCCGGAATTCCACCACCTTTGGGCGCTGGTACCGCAACAGGCTGCACGGGTTCAACTGCCGCGACCTGCGGAGCGGGTTGCACAGAGATCCGCATGGCGTTGGGGGCGGTCACCACCGGTTCGGCAGGCGGAGGGGCCTGGCTTGGGCCCGGCTCGGCCGGCTCAGCCATCCAGGGCGGCACGGATTCGTTACTCACCCCACCACTGCCCTCTCCTGTTCCCTTCATGACATACGTCGAAGAGCCCTTCTGCCCAGGCATGGGAGGCGGTCCACCCGATGCCTGTACCGGCGGAGCTGTATCATGGGGAGGCAAGGGTGGGGGCGCCGCCTTTACTGGCTTGTGTTCAACGGGCATTGGAGAAATGGGGGGGTCGGCCTCAATCGGAGTACCGAGGACGACATCATCCTCCGCCTGAACCGAACTCACCGGGGCTTCAGGCGGCGTGCTTTCCGGCGTGCTTTCCGGCGGAGTCGAATCTTTCTGGTCCTTGACAAAGGTCGGCATGTTGTCGGAGGAAAAACCGCTGGCAGCCCATTTGGCCGCGGCTGAAGCCCAGTCGCCCCCAACCGGCGCGACTTCCGGCGCGACTTCCGGCGCGACTTCCGGCGCGACTTCCGGCGCGACTTCCGGCGCGACTTCCGGCGCGACTTCCGGCGCGACTTCCGACGCGACTTCCGGCGCGACTTCCGGCGCGACTTCCGGCGCGACTTCCGGCGCGACTTCCGGCGCGACTTCCGGCGCGACTTCCGGCGCGACTGGCGGCGCGGCTTCCGGCGCGACTGGCGGTTCCTCCGCCGGGGCAGTGTCTGCGCCCCAGGCCGGCACAGAACCCCAACTCGCAGAATCCCAGGCCGATGCCTTAGGCGCCTCGGCCTTAGGTGCTTCGGCCTCAGCCTTCTGCTGATCCGCCCCAAGCAAATCACCTGCGTCCCAGCCAGCGGCAGGTCCAGATGGTTCAGTTTGGAGTTCAGGCTTGAGTTCTTCCGCTTGTGGTGAAACGGGCCCAATATCAAGCCCGGTGGCCTCATCCTTCAGCTTCACCTGGCAAGTAGAACACAGGATGGGATTTCCTTGCGCGAGCAATTCTTCCCCGACTTCGTAACGCATTTTACACTGAGGACAAACGGCGACCATCGGCGAAACCTTTCCGATTGAGCCTGCGCGGCCTGGCCTTACATCCGCCAACCGCGAAAACCGTGCACATGAAACCTTCCCTGATGAATTAACATAGATTTAAGGTCTCGATTGTGGCAAGAAAAAACTCAAGTTATCAAGAAGAGATATCCCACACGGAAGGATGCCCATGGGCCTGACTCTCTTGCTCATCGAAGCCGACCGACACACACAGAACCTCATCACCGGCTTACTGGAGGCGGAGGGCCATGTCCTCGTCTCCGAACCTGACGCCGAGTGGGCCCTGCGTATCTTCGAAAAGCGATTCTTTCAGGCGGTATTACTGGGTACACCCATCGGAGAAAAATCCCTGGACATGGCGCGGGCCATTCGAAAAACCCTACGAGGCAAGAAAACCCCCATTTTGCTCCTGGCCGGTTCTGAGTTACCGGCCGCGGTCAGCCGTGAGGCCAAATCTCAATTGGACCTGCACGAAGTGCTGGAAAAACCCGTCAAGCCGGTCAGGTTGCTTCAGGCCCTCAAGGGCCTCAAGGGCCTCGACAAGCCGGCAATCAAAAGCCCCATCGCCAAGATCAAAATAACCGTTAGAAAGCCGGCGGACTACGCAGGCCCCGAGTCTCGCAAAGAGCTGGAAGACGTAGAGCGAGATGCCAATTTGTTCAAGGATGCCAGTTGGCAGGGAAAACTCGAAGAGCTGCCCATGCCCAATCTGCTGGGCAAACTGCACCAAATGGGTGCCGACGGCACCTTGCTCATCAAACGAGACCGGCGGAAAAAACTCATTACTTTTGGGCGTGGAGATCCGGTCTTCATCAAGTCCAACAATCTGGGAGAATGCCTGGGTCGCCTTCTGGTGCGGGCCGAAATCATCAGCGACGAAGAATGCGTCCAAAGCCTGGAAATCATGAGGGAGTCGGGCCACAAACAAGGTCTGGTGCTACTTGAAATGGGCCTGATTTCCCCCAACACCCTCAAGCGAGTACTGGACAGACAATTTCGACTCAAGCTCTTCGACTTGTTCAGTTGGCGGAAAGGCGTGTTCATGTTCAGACCCGATTCCTCTGAATCGACCACGCACGCCCCCTCCAAGGCCAGCACCGCGGAATTGATCTTGACCGGTATCGAGCGGCACTTCAGCAAGGAATGCATCAACAAGGCCCTGAAAAAAAGCAGACAAGCTTATCTGGCACCCAACAAAAACCCGATGCTGCGCTTTCAAAATATGAACCTGGACGAAGAGTCGGAACGCTTCATCTCCACCCTGCAGGGACAGCATTCAATCGCCGAACTCATCAAAGGCGCAAAAAACGCCGAGCACGTCAGCCGGTTGATCTACGCATTATTATGCGCCGGCATGTTCCAGGCTAACCAACATCCCGAGACCCCCGTGTGGGACGAAGAAGAAGAAACGGCTGAGGTCACAGACGAGAACCGGCCTCTTGCAAATAACGTGGACCCGGAGTTGGTGCCCGACCTAAGCAGCGAGGGCGAAGCCTCCTCCCTGGCCCTGCCCACAAGCGGTCTGACCCAGATCCGGGAATCCCTGGCCCTCCAAATACAAAAAGCAGAAGAAAAAAATTTCTACGACCGCCTGGGCATCCCCCGCAACGCATCCAAAACCCGAATCACGAAGGCCTTCTTCGAGAAGGCTCGACAACACCATCCAGACCAGCAAGAAAGACGAGAATCCACCCAAGTGCGGCTACTGTCAGTGGAACTCTTCGAGAGCTTCTGCGAAGCCCATGATGTACTAAGCAACGATCTGTCGCGCAAAAACTATGAACAAGAAATGCTACCGGTCGTCACAAAAGCCGCAACAAAGAACGCAACAAAGAAAAAGAAAACGCCTGCGTCGCAGAAAAAACCCAAGCCTGTCCCAGCCGAGCCCAAGACCAAACCCAAACCCGACCTGGCAGCTCAGTCCCTGCGAGCAGAGAAACTATTTCGCCTGGGCAAAGCCGCATTGAACAAGGGCGACACCCAAAACGCAGTCAAGCAGCTGACCGACGCCGTCCGGCTCTTCCCTGAAGAAGGCGAATACCTGGCAGAGCTGGGGCTGGCCACCCTGCGGGACAAGCCCAAAGACCACGCTGCGCAAGAACAAGCACGTGATCACCTGAACACAGCGGTCACGCTGAGCCCGCGGCTCGACATACCTCATCTGTACTTGGGCTATGTTTATCAGGCGATGGGACAAGCCATGATGGCTTTCGACGAGTTCCAGAAGGCCATCGAGTGCAACCCCTATTGCACCGAAGCCATGCGCGAAATTCGTCTCAGCCGCATGCGCAGCAAAGCCAAAAAGAAGGGACGGGGCCTCTTCGGCCTCAAGCGCTGAGATGCGCACGCTGGTCATCGGCACCGCCGGACACATCGATCACGGCAAAACCTCCCTGGTACGCGCCTTGACGGGCGTCGACACGGACAGATGGAAAGAGGAGCAAGAGCGTGGCATCACCATCGATCTTGGTTTTGCCCACTTGGATCTGGCCGATGATCTTCGGGCCAGTATCGTGGACGTACCGGGACACGAGCGTTTCGTAAAAAACATGGTGGCCGGCACGGGCGGCATCGACTTGGTGATGATGACCGTAGCCGCGGACGAAGGCATCATGCCCCAAACCCGAGAGCACTTAGACATCTGTAGCCTGCTGGGAGTCAAGCGGGGGCTGGTGGCCCTGACCAAGACGGACATGGTGGACGATCCAGAGTGGATTCCCATGGTCACAGAGGACATCCGACGCGAGTTCGAACAGACTTTCCTGGCCGATTGCCCCATCGTGCCCCTGTCCTCTCGCAGCGGGGAAGGCATCGAAGACCTGATCCAGATCCTCACCGTGCTTGGACGAGATTTGGAGCAGAGACCAGACAGCGGTATGGCCTTTCTGGCCATTGATCGTTCCTTCTCCATGAAGGGCTTCGGCACCGTGATCACCGGCACCCTGGTCTCAGGCAGGTTGGCCTTGGAAGATGAAGTGGACGTCTTGCCCGATCCGGCAGGACGGCTTGCCGGCCTAAAAGTGCGTGGCCTCCAAAGCCACGGCGAAGACCTGGCCCAAGCCGGTCCAGGCCAGCGCCTGGCCATCAACATCTCAGGGGTCGAGCGTCAGGTCCTGCACCGTGGTCAGGTTTTGGTGGCCAGCGGGGCCCTTCGCCCTTCGCGCTGGATAGAGGGCAGCTTGCAGGTGCTGGAAGGCGCACACCCCATCCGCGACCGGGCTCTTGTGACCTTGCATACGGGCACGGCGAAGACCCAAGCCCGCATTCAGCTCATCGATTCCGACAAGCTGGCCCCAGGGCAGACCGGTCTGGTCCGTATCCGCTTCGAAGACGAACTCGCCGTCTTGCCCGGTCAGCGATATCTCCTGCGCGGCACAAACCCCATCCAGGGCCGAGGCACCACCATGGCTGGCGGAGAAATCCACATCATTTTGCCTCCCAGGCGGCGCAAGCGAGAAAGGGAAGCCTGGATCGCGGAACTCAAGGCCGTGGCGTCCGGCGACCTGGACGCCGCCATCCTCACGACCCTAAGCCACGTAGGCGTCGAAGGGGCAACCCCAGGCGAGCTGGCCATGCGCACGGGCCGCTCGACGAAAAAAGTCGAGCAGGGCTTGCAGAACCTGCTTCAGCGCCGCAGCGTGTTCAAGTTTGATCGAGAGCGGGGCCGACACATTTCAGCACAGGTGCTCGAGCACATGGCCAGCCGGGCAGAGGAAGCCCTGAAAGCCTTCCATACCGCCCAGCCCCTCCTGCCCGGCATGCCCACCGAACAGTTGCGCACCAGCCTGCGCCCTCGACCCGAGCCCAGGGTCTTTCGCTTCCTGGTGGCCGAGATGACGAAGCAGGGACGCATCGCCCTGGAGGAAGAAACCACCCGGCTGATCGGACACGAGGTCATGCTGGACGCAAACGACACGGCCACGCAGGAGCGTGTCTTAAGGACTTACCGCGAGGCCAAACTGGCACCCCCTCGCGTCAAAGAAGTAGCGGACGAACTCGGCCAAGGCCCAGAGGCCTTGCGAGATCTGCTTCAACACCTGGTGCGACAAGGAAGTTTGATCCACATCGCAGGCGACATGTACGCTTGTACTCAAGCGGTCGAGGAATTAAAGCAACGCTTGCTCGATCACTTTGACACTGCGGATTCCATCAACACCCAGGAATTCAAAACCATGGTTGGCACCACCCGCAAGCACGTGATCCCCTTGGCCGAATACTTTGATGGGCAGAAGATCACTATGCGAGTGGGTGACAAAAGGGTCCGGCGCGGCCGGAGCCAGGGAGGATGAACATGGGATTCGAAGAAAAAAGACGCACACCTCGAGTTACGCTGAGCTGCAAGGTCAAAGCAGAAACCAACCGCGGCACCTTCACCGGCCAGGGGCGGGATCTGAGCGAAGGCGGCATGGGTGTCTATTTGAAAAAACTGCCGACCGTAGACAGCACGGTCACGGTCCGCTTCGAATTACCCCGAGGGGAAAATCCCATCGAGGCCACCGCGGACGTGCGTTACCTGCACCGTGAAGGCCCAGGCGTCCATGACGACTGGATGGGCATCAAATTCACCCGCATGGCCACGGCCTGCCAGAAAACAATCAAAGCCTACGTCAGGGAAAACTACGACGCCTCCAAGCCTCACGTGCCGGGCCTCCCTCCCCTAGCCAAGCCCTAGTAATCCCCTGGTGGCAACCAGGCCCCAAGCCAAAATCCCGGCAGGCCACAATCCCAAAACAAGGATGGCTGCCGAAGTCAACAAGGCCGTGATGCGCAAGGACCAGGATGGCCGGAGTCGGCCATAGGTCGAGGCAGGCCGCATGACCATGGCGGCCACCAAACCCAAGCTCATCACCATGACAAGGCCCAAACTCAGAGCCGTCATCACCGCCGTACCGATCCAACCCGCGCCGATCATGACCTCGAGAAGCACGAGCCGCGGGAAAAAACCCGCGGTCATCGGCATGCCCGCCATACAGAGCAAAGCCAGGCCGATGGCGGCGGCCAAAGCAGGATGCTGTGCGGCCAAACCATCCAGTTGCCGTACGCCAGGGTCCCGGCCATCGGGGCCACAAACCGCCGACACCGCCAAGAAAACGCCGGCCCAGTTCACGGCATAAACCGCCAAAAAGACAAGCACGCCCGCCAAAGCCCGCTCCTGTTCAGCCGGGTTTTCGCCCAATCGACCTGCCGCCGCCAAACCCAGAAGAACGATACCGACCTGACCACTGGCCAAACTCGCCAACATCCGCTTGAGTTTGGGTTGCACAATGGCCATGGCATGCCCACCCAGCAAACTCACCAGGCCCATGGCATGGAGGACCGAAATCCAACTCAAATAGCCTGGACCCGATTCGTCCAAAGGTCCAAAGCCAACCAGCAAGGCACGGGCCAAAACCGCCAGCAAAGCGGCCAAGCCTCCCCCTGAAATCATCAAGGAACCGGCCGCGGGCAGGCCCTGCACCACATCGGTAAACCCCATGTGCAAAGGCAATACAGCGGCGAAAAGCAGGCTGGCCACCAACACCATACCCACGGCCACCACCAAGAGCGGGTCGCGACCAATCCACTCCAGACCAGTAAAGAAAACCCGCAAACCGGCAAAACTGGTTGTTCCGCTCCTTGCGGCCAACAAGCCCGTCCCCATCGCGAACAAGGCAGCACCTAAAAGCATGACCATGATGGCCTTCAGGGCAGCCTCCCGCCCATGCTCATCCATTCGCAAGGCAGCCAGACCCACCATGGGCAACCAGGTCGCCGCCAGCCCCGCCAGCAAGGCCACCAGGTCCACGGACATGGCCATCATGCAAGCGCCAGCAGCCGACATGAGAAGAAGTCCCTCACCGCCGCGAGGCCAAGCATCACCCGCATGCCTTGCCAAAAGAAGGGCAGCCACCGTCACCGCCAGAACAAAGGCCTGCACGAACATGGCGTAAGTGTCCTGCAAGAAGGCCGCATCAAGGCTGGCCGCGACCACCGGGCCGGAGCTCAAGTTCCAAAACAAGCCCAAGGCCACCAAGACCAAGCCCAAGCCCAGGGCGAGGTCACGCTGTTTCCAGCGACTGTGTTGCAAAAACAGCAAACCCAGCCCACCCAACCAAAGCAGGGAGATCCAAGCGAAGCCGCTGCTCAACCAACCATCCATCACAGCCCCCCCGCCGCTGCAGCCGGTGTCAACAGGCCGGGCAACAAGCCGGCCACGACCAGGGCGACTGCCAGCAATGCCAAGATGCCGACCTCTCGCTTGCGCGGCCAGGCGGTGGTCGTCCAAACCTCTGCCTGGTAACTACCACCCAGCACTCGCCGATAAGCCCAGACAACTGAGGCACCAAGGATCAACCAAGCCGAACCCGCGATGAACAAAGCCCAGGATTCAGCCACCATGGAGTTAAGGATGCGAAAAGATCCAACGAAACCGAGAGTCCCCGGCATGGCCGCCATGGACGCCACCGCGCCAAAAGCCAAACCCGCGAATGCGGGATGAGACCGCCAAAGGCCTGAAAGATCCGTGATCCGCTGGCTGCCTCGGGCCTGGCAGATCACGCCGGCGAACAAGGAAAGGCCGGCACCCGCCAAGCCTGCGGCAACCAACAGCACCAACCCACCCTGGCGAACCAAAGGATCGGGAGAACTCAGACCAACAAAAGCCAAGCCGACCTGAGCCATACAGGCGTATGCCAGAAGACGCTTAAAATCCCGCTGCACCGCGGAAGCCAAACCACCAGCCACCGCTGTGGCCAAGCCAATGATGATGAAGACCGGTTCCAGTCCATTGAGGTCACCCCCGAACAATCGGTTGACCACATGGACCCAACCAAAGGCACCCAGGGGCAACACGCCCCCGGTCAACATGATGTTGGCCGCGGTGGGCACGTTGCCTGAGACCTCAGGCAGCCAGGTGTGCAAGCCAAAAACGGCCATGCGCATCAAGAAGGACAAACCAAGCAACCAGATCACCCCAGTGGGCAATGCCTGCCCGGCCAGGCGCTCCGACAGCGTGACCAGATCGAAGGTCCAGGGACTACCGGCCAGTTGCACCAACCACAGGACACCGACCCACATCAAGACAGAGGAAGACACCGAGCTGATGACAAAACGAGTGGCCGAGGCAACACCGCCGCGCGTATTGCCGCGGCCCATGATGAAAAAGAAAGGCACGAGGGTCACTTCCCAGAAGGCAATGAACAGAACCAAATCCCAAGAAGAAACCACACCCAGCATACCGGCCTCGATGCAAAGAAGGCTCACGATATGAGAACGACCCGATCCGGGTTCCGCCGACGAGGTACCCACCACGGCGGCAACACCCAAAAAGGCCACCATACCGGCCAGCAAGAAACCAGTGTTATCCAGGGCCAAATGCAGCCCGATGCCGAGCGGCTCGACCCAGTGAGCATGCCAGGAAACCAGCAGCCCGTCGCCGCCAGTTAAGACGGCTCTCAAACCCAACCAAATGCCCAACACGGCCAAGGCAAAAGTCCATCCAAGGACCCGCATAAGCCGCGGGTACTTTGCGGGCAAGAATGCGCAGACGAGTGCCCCCAATGCCGGCGTGGCCGGCAAGGCGATCAAGAGAATGCGCGACAGGAAATCCATCCTCCTCACCTCACCATCAACCCAAGGACGAGCAACAGGGTCAATACGGTCCACAGAATGCTGCGCTGTATTCGACCGTTGTTAAGAAATCGGATGGCGGTGCCCACGCCCTCGATGGTGCGCACCACGGTACCCAGGATCAGGGTGTCGATGATGCCCACACTCACCACCCGCCACAAAATCACACCCAGCATCCGGCCCAGGTGCAAGGGCAGCTGCACCACCAACTCGCCGATACCCAAACCGGAGTCAGCTATCCACTCCATGACACGCTGTGCTCGGGTCAGACGACCGAATCGAAGCTTGATTTCTCGGCGGCCAAGCAACCAAGCCAACACACTGGCCAAAATGGCGCCGGCCGTCGCGGCCCCGGCCCAGGACACACCGCGCCACCCACCCGCCGCGATCAATCCGTGCAAGCTCAAGGTCAAAACGCCCAGCACCAACATGGCGGCCGCCAGCATGGCGGGTGCCACCACCATGCCCAGAGAATCAGACAGCCTCATGGGCCCCGACAATTCCATGGGGTGGCGACGAAGGTCCCGATAAATCCGCTGCATGATCCATCCGCTGATCACCGGGCCCGCGATTGCGGCCACCAAAACGAAGCGGTCCATGCCGCCATGGCCCACCGACCCAAACAAGCGCCCGAGGCCCACAAAACCCACCGATGCGGGCAGGGCCCATGTTGCGCCCAGTGCCCAGTAAGCCCTCTTGGAACGCCAAATGGTGGTCGTCCCCTCCCCGGTACTAACTAGACTGCCGGTGGCCAAAGTCAGGCCACCCATCAGCAAGCACTGGGCGGTGACCAGCAAGGTGGCTGCAACCGGATCCCCAAGGGCGAAGCCCAACATAACCAGGCCACCCTGGACGACAAAAAGCCAGCCAAGGCGCTTGTCCGGATTGTGCTGCTGCAAACCCGCCAACAAGCCCAATGCCACGGAGGCCACGCCTACGACACCGAGAATCTGCATCACATGGGGGCTATGGATGATCTGGGGTGCCAGGCGCATGAGCAGATGGACCGAAGCCAAGGTTGAACCCACACCAAAAACCAGGGCCTTGGCCGAGGCCGGAGCCCCGCCCGTATCCAGTAACCAACCATGAAAAGGCATCAGACCGGCCCGCACCAACGCCGCGGCCACCATCAGCACCAGGCCAAGCTCCGGGCGACTCTCCATCAAAAGCAGCCCCAACAACAGCAGCATGCCCGAAAGACGCTGGGACAACAGCCAGCGCATGCCGACACGTCCGCCGCTCTGCTCCGCCTCCCAAAAGCCCGCCATGAAGGCGATGCCCAAGGCCAGTCCTTCCCACCCAATGAGCAGTACGGGTCGAGAACCCGCGGTGTACAGGAAGGCGGCCGAAGCCACGACCACCTGGATTAAGGCAAAGAATCGATGGCGCCCGGCAAAACGTGACACGCTGGCCAAAGCATGAATCTGGGCGGCCAAAGCAACGCCCACGGAGACCAACAAAGCCCAGGCACCCATACGATCCAGACTGAAGGCCAGCTCCATCCCGGGCCAGGTCATCCAATCCAGCACCACCAGGTTGCTGTATCCCCCAGGGGCACCCCAAAGCAAAAAGATGGAAGCCACCGAAACCTGAGCCAATACCCAGCCCAGACTCCCCAGAGAAAGCACGGCCAGCGCCCTTCCGCTCAGGCGAGCACCCAGCCCCGCCAAGGCCAGGGCGCTGACCAAAGGCACAATCCACAAGACCATGTGGACATCAGCCATGCTGCGGCAAAAATCCATCAGACTCCGAATCCTCAGTGCTTGAGGCTATCTTGCTCGTCCACCGAAACACTTCGGCGAAAACGTGTGTAGTTGTAAACCAATGCAGCCCCCACCAGGCCGATGCCCGCCATCAAGGCAAGCAAGACCATGCCGACCGACTGCAGGCTGGCCTCAGCCGAAGCATCGCGCACGGAACACAAGGCCAAAACCGCCGCCTGCAACATGATGCTGCCGGAAACCAGGCTGATGGTGGTTGATCGACGCACCAACATGCCCACCAAACCCAAACCGAAAAGCCCCGAGGCAAAAAACAAAATATGACTTGTCGGCGTCATGGTTGTTCCCGCCCTTCCTCGTCGGCCTTGCGTCTGGCCATAACAAGCAGCCAAGTCACGACCAGGGCCGAACCCACGACGAACAAACTGGCCAAGAGACCATGGGTCGCATCAAAACCCGTCGAAGGTCGAGACCGGTCCAGTTCCACGGAATGCGAGATGACCCAAAAAAGCAGGCTGGCCAAAACCAGGGCGGAAAAAAATCCGATCATCTTCGAGACATTGAGCCGAGCCCGACCAGGCACAGCCAGCTTCATCTTGCCGGGTCGCAAAACCGCCCACCAAACCAGCCCCGAACCAATCACCGTCCCCAAAATCATCTCCAAACCCAAGAGGGTCGCCCCAAGCCCCAAGACCAATGCGGCATTGGTCAAGGTAACCAGCACCAAGGCCCTCAAGGAGCCGACGGGCTTCCGACTACTCACCGCAGCCAGGGCCGCCAACAAACTCAGACTTCCGACACTCCAAAAGACGATGGGGCTCATAAGAAATTCCCTATTCGTTCCGAGGACTACTCGATTATGGGATCGTCCACGTCCTGTCAAGTCCGCAGTCCGCACACAGGTCCTTAGATTCTTGACAGCCGGGGTCCATGGAACTACGCTGGGTCCACCGACATGAGTGAACGAGACGACACACAAGACAAGGAAGCTTCGGGGGAAGATCTCCGGCAGTATCCTCGTGCTTCGCTTTTGCTCAAGGTTGAATACGACAAGACCTCCGACTTTTTGGCCGACACCACCGAGAACATTTCGGCGGGTGGTATTTTTATCGCCACCGAGGGGCACTTCGAACAAGGGCAAACGATTCGCTTTGCGGTTTCTTTTCCGGGACTGCTGGATCCCATCCCCATGCACGGCCTCGTCAAATGGAGCCGCCCGGCTCAAGGCGATAACCCCGCCGGCATCGGCGTGGAATTCGAGGACGGGCCGGATTCCCTGCAAGGGCCCTTGGGGCAGCTTCTCAAGGATCTCAGTGAAGCGAATCCTGACCAAGAAAGACAGCCCATTGATTTCCGCATCCTGCTCGTCGAAGACAACGTCGTGGTGCGGGACATGTTCCGCTATGCCATCCAGAAACTCTGCATGCGCAGCAAGCAAAAACTGCATGTTGAAGTGATGGAGGCGGACAACGGACAGGTTGCCTGGAAGCAGCTCCAGGAACAATCCTTCCACATGGTGATCGTGGACCTCTATATGCCCATCATGGATGGAGGACAGCTCATCCAGCAGTTGCGGGCCGACGAAAGACTCTGCAAACTGCCGGTCATGGTGGTTAGCTCCGGCGGGCGAGAAGGTCGCCGCCTGGCCGTGCACAGCGGGGCGGACGTCTATCTGGACAAGCCCATCAAGCTCAAAGACATGATGGAAACCATCGAGACCTTGCTGCTCATCGGTCACACCCCCAAATCATCCGATTCTTGAACGATTCGATTTTTCGATAAACGGACAGTCCGGATCCGGGGCCTGAAAATCCCCAGTATCATGGCGGGCCACCACGTGACATCCACCCCGACATATCATCAAGTAAGGACAGCTTCGGCAGGGCTCGGGCGCCCGCAGGTGCCAGCGAGTAAAGTCCAGCGCCCAGTTTTCATCCGCAAGCGCTTCATGGCCCACGCCGGTGCCTTCGTCAAAACTACAGGCCGCAAGCCGCCCCCGACCATCGATGCTCACAAGCCAAGATCCACCCACGCAACCGGCCAAGCCAAGCCGAAGCAGTCGATCCGGCCTGACCCCGGCGGCGCAGACCATGGGCGTAAAAGAACAGTCCAGGCGTACCCGCAACCGGTGCCGCCAGGTCGCGCGAAGCACAGCGGGCACCACGGCGGCCAACTGAGCCCGACTCGGCCGCAGCGCATCAAAACAATCCGCACCTCGACCCACCGGCTTGAAGCGCAGCAACTCCACATTGCGGATGCCCTCCCGATCCAAAAGAGCAAAGAGAGACGGCAAACCATCCGCGTTGGCTCGGGCCACCACGCAATTGACGCCCACCCGCTTGTGATAGGCCCGCAAAATGCGCAAACTCATCAGGGCCTGGTCGAAGCCGTCAAAACCGCGCACCGCGACGAAGTCTTCTCTCACCCCATCCATGCTCAAATGCACCCGCTCAAAAACCTCCAACTTGCGAGCCAATTTTGGCGTGAGCCTGCTGCCTGCCGTGGACAGATTCGGGGTCATCCCCAGCTGCCGGGCGTAGCGCGCCAACTCCAGAAGCAGACCCCAATCCAATAATTCGCCACCGCCTAATGCCAAATGGTAGACGCCGCGATGGGCGAGTGCCTCCAATATCTCTCGCCATGCCGCAAGGCCGAGCTCAGGCCCATCCTCATCCGCCCCGATATAACAACCTTGACAGCCCTGGTCGCAACGATGCCCCAAAGTCAAATGAGCCTCGAAGGGAGCACTTGGGTCCAGGGGCCCCACATCCGCCCGAAGCTGACCCGGCTGCAATCCCCGATTCCGCATCCAGGTCCTGTCGACGAGGATCATCATCTCGGGACGCCGCAGGGCCAAGGTGCCGCCGAAAGGCTCCGGTCGGATCAAGAGGCCGCTGCCCGGTACCCGCTGAAGCTCAAGAAGACTCATGATCGTCTAAGGGCTCGGGTTTGATCTTGCGCCCGCGCCAAATCCATCGGGCCAAACTGCCCCCCAGCAAACACAAAAGAGAAGCCGCGGCACCCGCCCCCAACAGAAGGCTCACGTCCACGCCCAAAGAGCTCGAGTTGGGGTTGCTGCCCAGCTTGACCGCCAAAACCCGCCCCTTGCTTCGCTTGCGTGACATGAAGTCCTCCTCAGCCCAAACCATGCACGAATGTGTGCAAGACTTGCCCGGACATGCCGGCCAGACCCACGCTGGCCACCACCGCCCCAGCCCAACCCAGCAACAAGCTGAAACACCAAAAAACCATGCCCAATCGATTGGGTCGAATGCCCCTCAACAAAATTGCCGCCGGCCACATCAAAAGCAAGCTGCTGCCGGTCAACCACCACAGGGTTTCGTGGGCCTGATTTGCCCGCCCGTGTGTCATCCACAAGAGCACCGCCATGAGAAGCAGAAAAAAAAGCCCCTCCAAAGGCGGCCTACGCAGATGCCGTAAGCAGAGCTTGCCCCGCTTCAAAGCCCAGGCCAGACCCAAGCACATGCCCAAGACCACCAAAGCCCAAGACCCCAAGCCCAGCCACATCACCAAACGACGCTGCCCCAACTGGCCCAAACGCCGTCGACCCTCCTCCACCGCCCCCCGCCATGTTTCACCTCCCAGGCGAGCAAGACGGGCGTATGCAAACTCGGCTGCCTCGATATCCCCTTCACCTCGGGCAAGCTCCGCCAGGGCCAGAAGGCTTGTGGCCGCAGCCGGAGCATCCGGATGATCTTGGATGATTCCCTCATACAGCGCCTTGGCCCTGGCGGATTGACCCACCGAAGCCCATCGACCGGCCAGCCACAAGTACCCCTGGGGTGCCAAGGAAAAATCCGGATGCTTATCCAACAAGGCCCGTAACTCTACATCGATCTGGGTCAAATTCTGACTCAGGCCACGTTTCATAATTTCTTGATATTGCCCGTATACATCAGGCTTTCCAGCCGCGTGTTGCTTCAAAAAGTCCCCCCGTGCCTGAGCACGGCGAGCCAGACGGCTGGCCGGATATCGCTTCACAAGCAAGGCATAACGCTTGATGGCCATCAGGGGCTGAGCCAATTCCTCCTCGGCCATACGCGCCAACTCAAGCAGGGCATCATCCGCAAAAGGATCGGAGGACAACTCTTCAGACAAGTGATTGAGGATGCCCTCGGCTTTTTCCAGTTTGCCGGCCCGCACTTCGGCCAAGGCCTTGTAATACAAATCTCGACCAACCGCCGGCGCTTCAGCCGCCACGAATCCGGACCACGCCATGCTCATCAAGCACAGCAGGAATAAAGACACCGCCTGTCGAATCAAATCTGTCTCCTTGCCGCATCATGGTTCTTGAGAGCAAGTCCTGTCAACGGGTGCTTCTGATGCGCCATTTGCTTGCGAGCGGGCCTGCCCCAATGCTAATATTCGCAGGCTATGGTATATGTGCATGTAGGACAAACCGACCTCAACGTTCCCCATGAGCTCGACGACCTTGATACCAAGATCGACAAGCTGCGTACCAACTTTGAAATGTACTTCCAGGGCATTGAGCGTCGCGCCCCCACCCTAGAACGTAACGCCATCAAGCGCCGCCTCCTAAACTTGCGCCGATTACGGCTTCGCAACACCGCCATCAATTTTCGTATCAACCAGGTGGTGGCCAAAATGACCACCTACGAAAATTACTGGGATCGCACCTTGAAACAGATCGAAGAGGGCACCTATCGGCGCGACGTATTCAAGGCCAAGCACAGGTCAAAAGCCCGCGAGGAGAGGGAGAGCTCCAGCGCCGGCGAGCAGGCCTCCGAGGAAAGCGCCCAGCGCCAGGCACGCCGAAAACCGGGAAGCAAAAGCGGCTTAACGGATGACAAGATCGATGCCATATACAACGCTTACCGGACCGCCAAGCAGCGCTGCAAAGAGAAGGTGACCGGCATCTCACGCGACAAACTTGCCTCCACCCTGAACAAACAGGTCCCCAGCATCATGAAGCAGTACAAATGCAAAAGCGTTGAGTTCAAGGTGGTCATCAAGGGTGGCAAGGCTATCTTGAAGGCAGTCCCTAAGTTCTAACTCCGTACAACAACTTGAATTTCACCCCCCTTTCGAATAGGCTTCGCTCCGTCCACAGCCACCAAGGGTGATCCAAGAGTGCAGTTTCCCACCGTACAATTCGCGCTGTTCTTTTTGCTGGTCTTGAGCATCAGCTGGCTGGTGCGCCGCAAGAGGACCTATCAGAAAATCTTCCTCCTCGCCGCAAGCTATTTTTTCTATGGCTGGTGGGACTGGCGCTTCTGCATTTTGCTTCTGGCATCCTCCATGATTGACTATGTCGCTGGCGAAGGCATCGTCCGCGCCGAGCAAAATCAGAGAAAAAAGAAAATCTGGCTGTGGGTCAGCATCATAGGCAACTTGGGTCTGCTGGGATTTTTCAAGTACTACAATTTTTTCCAGGAAAACGTAGCCCAGCTGGCGGATTTGCTGGCCCTACAAGCCCACTTGCCGGTGCTGGAAGTAATCTTGCCGGTGGGCATCTCCTTTTATACCTTCCAAAGCTTGGCCTACACCTTCGATCTCTACTTTGGCCACGGCCAAAAAGCAGAAAGCCTGTTGGATTTCCTGCTCTTCATCTCCTTTTTTCCGCAGCTCATCCTGGGCCCCATCTGTCGGTCAAAAGACCTCTTGCCCCAGCTCATGCGGGAAGCCCCTGAGCAAATCCCCGACCTCACCCGAGCCGTACGCCTGATTTCCTCGGGCCTGATCAAAAAAGTGTTCTTGGCGACCTTCTTGGCCACCCACCTGGTCAACGACGCCTTCGTGTCTCCAGAAAACTATTCCTCGCTGGAACTGCTCACCGCCATGTATGCGTATTCGGCCATGGTCTATCTGGATTTCTCAGGCTACACCGACATGGCCCGGGGCACCGGCCTGCTACTCGGCTTTCACCTGCCGAAAAACTTCAACGCCCCATACGCGGCGACCAACATTGGAGAATTTTGGCGCCGTTGGCACATGTCCTACTCGCGCTGGCTGCGCGACTATATTTACTTTCCGCTGGGCGGCTCCAAGGGTCGTCCCCTGCGAACCTATTTCAACCTGGGCGTCACCTTCCTGGTGGGCGGACTTTGGCATGGTGCCCATTGGAAGTTCGTCATCTGGGGAGCCATTCACGCGATAGCCCTCATCACCTACAAGGCTTCCTTGGACATCCGGCGGGCCCTGGGATGGAAGTTCAAAAAAGTCCATCCCTGGTGGTATCTGCTCTGGGGCTGGCTTTTGACTTTCCACGTTTGCGTCGGAGCCCGCATTTTCTTTCGGTCGGTGGACATGGAAACCGTCGGCATGTTTTTCAGCCGTTTGTTCGAATTCAGCACCTATGGTCGGGGCCTTGAAGTCATGCTGTTACTCGTGACCGCCTTCGGCATCGGCTTGAATTTCTATGGGCGCTACATCAAGCAGGCCTTTGATTGGAGCCACGACCGTATACCGGGCTGGTCCAAGCCCTTGGTCTGGGCAGCCATCGCCTGGTTCATCCTGACGCTCAAACCCGCCGATGTGGCACCCTATATTTACTCGCAGTTTTGATGAGGAGGACACCTTGGGCGAAAAGTACCTGAACAAATACATTCCCATCTCCACCGAGGCCAAGACGGGTTCCAAGCCCCTGGGCACGGTGCTGAGCCTCTGGTTTGTCTTTGCCATCATGTGCCTCTTCGGTGCGGAGACCTTGTTCGCCGACGTTGCCTTCGACGATCGCGTCCGTGGTCGAAGCATCCTGTTGCCGATTTTGGAAAGCAATTTGGCCCTGGCCGAGCCCTTGGGTCTGCCTGCGCTCAAGCGGCAAACCGATCAAATCGCCCTGGCCATGAACAACACCCCGGTGCTCTGGGAAGCCACGGAGGAAAGTGCGCCCCCCCGCCTTGCGGAAATGCCCAGCAACCCGAAGGCCGGGCCGGCGAAGCCTGCCACCGCGACACCAAAAGGTGCCCAGGCATGGACACCGCACAATGGCTTACCCAGCCCCAAACGAATCTTGCTCATCGGTGCCTCATCCGTCCAGTTCTACTTAGGTGCCGACCTCGAACGAAAGCTGGAAGGATTCGAAGACGTCAAAGTACACCGCCTTGGCAAGCTCTCCACAGGCTTGACCCGACCCGATGTCTTTGATTGGCCGGCCAAACTACGTGAACTAAAAAAGAAGTTCAAACCCGATCTGGTTGTCGCCTTGTTCGGCGGCAATGACTGCCAGCCCGCAAAAATAGACGGCAAGGTTCGGGATTATGCCACGAAAGCCTGGAACCAGTGGTACCTGAAGCGCTTCAACGATTTCGTGAGCATCATACGCGAAGGGGGCACCTCGGCCGTCATCCTGGGCATGCCCACCATGCGCTCGAAAAAATTCAGCGCAAAGCTCAAGAAGCTGAATGAGGTATTCAAAGAAGGATGCGATCAGGCAGGTTGTGTGTTCATTCCCACCTGGGACCTGACCGCCGACCACAGAGGCCGCTACAAGAAATCCCTCAAGTACAAGGGCGAAACAGCCCTGATGCGCCTCAAGGATGGTATCCACTATTCCCGACACGGCAGCCGCTACGTCTCCGACAAGCTCTTGGCCCGCTTCCAACGACACTTTAATCTGGTGAGCGAAGAACGAGAGCAGGCCTTGGTAGCCCGCTTCCAACTCCAAAGCAAAGCCCTGGGCAAATCCATGCCCTACCTGTCCTTCGTTCCCCAGGGAACCAAGGACAAACTACCATTGCTGTTGCTCTTGCATGGTCGTGATGGAAACTACTCAGATTGGTCGAATCACGCCCACGAAAGCATCGGAAAACTGGCAACCCAGCATCAGATGATCATCGTCACACCAGAGGCCGGTGCCCGAAGCTGGTACTTAGACAGCCCCCTCAAAAAAGACCAGCAGACGGAAACTTATCTAATCGAGGAACTGTTGCCCGAGTTGAGTCGCCAGTTGCCCATCAGCGGTCAGCGGGCCATCGTCGGGCTATCCATGGGTGGTCACGGTGCCCTGGGCCTTTCGATCAGGCGTCCCGGCTTTTTCAAGGCGGCGGGATCCATGAGCGGGGTCGTCAATCTCCTCACCAACAGCAAACGAGTGCGTCGAGACCTGAACGCGCTTTTGGGTCCGTACAAAAAAAACAAGGAACTCTGGAAGCAGCACTCGGTGCGCCATCTGGTAAAAACAGACCCCGAAGCCGCAAGCAAGCTACCCATGCGAATCACCGTGGGGAAAAGAGACCGCTATCGCAAAGCCAACCGAGCCCTTCACAAATTGCTGACCAAACTGAAGATCGACCACGAATACGCGGAGAGCAAAGGCGGACATAGCTGGAAGACTTGGGTCGCCGAACTGCCCAAGCATCTGGCCTTTGTGGCAAGCCATCTGCCCAAGACCAAGGACCCGAAAGAAGCGGCGGACTCAGCCTGGTATCGAGCCGCTGAATTGGGCCAGCTCAAAACCCTGAAGCACCTGGCTGCCGAAGGCGCCAAGCTTGACGCCACCAACCGGGATGGCGATACGGCTCTTCACCTGGCCGCAGCCCGCGGACATGTTAGAACCGTGGGGTGGTTGTGTTCTCAGAAGGTGAATTTGGCGGCCAAAAACAAGCGCGGAGCCACGGCGTTACACGAAGCCGCCCGCAAAGGTCAGGTCGAATCCCTGCGCAAGCTCATCACCTACAAGGCACCACTGGATGCCTTGGACAATCGAAAACGCACGCCCCTGCACTGGTCCGCCCGCTACGGCTTCTCCGATGCCTCCGAATGGTTGCTCATCGCGGGAGCGCGCTACGATCTAAAAGATGCCGACGGCAAGCTGCCCCAACAACTCGGCTTCGTCTTCACCAAAGGCCGATTCAAGAAACTGATCGAACAGGCCCAAGAGCGTCGGGCGGCCGAAAAAACCAAGGCGAAAACCAAACCCAAACCCAAGGCCAAGCCCAAGCCCAAGGCCAAGGCCAAGCCCAAGGCCAAGCCAAAAGCCAAGCCAAAAGCCAAGCCAAAAGCCACGGGAGGATGAGATGGCCCAGAACCAAAGTTTGCCCAAAATCCTTGCAGCCGATGACGACCCCGAAATCTTAAAAATGGTCGAGGCCGCCCTCAAGCCGGTGGGGGCCGAGTTATTCACGGCCGAAGATGGCGAAAAGGCCTTAGAGACCTTCCTGGTGGAAAAACCCCAGCTCGTGATCCTGGATGTCATGATGCCCGGCCTGACCGGCTGGGAGGTTGCCAAGTACATCCGTGAACGAGATGAGTACAAAGACGTGCGCCTGCTGATGCTGACCGGCATCGGGGAAACCCTGAACGCAGCCACCTCGCCGCTCATCGGGGCTGACGACCACCTGGACAAACCCTTCGCCTTCAACGTGCTGGCTGCCCGGGTGCGCAAGCTTCTGGATATGGAATCAGCCTGAGCGGAGGCCGCATGGATCTACGCTTGACCGTGCTGGGCTCCGGCGGCATCCGACCGGATCCCCATCGGGGCGGTCCCGCCCACCTGTTCAGCGCAGGGTCAAGCCACCTGTTGCTGGACGCCGGGCCGGGAGCCAGCCGCGCGCTAAAGCGGGCCGGCCTGCAGACTTCCGACCTGGCCGGCATCGCCATCACCCATCGTCACCCGGACCACATGGGCGAACTGCTTCTCCTGCTGGAACTCGAGCGACTACGACCTCGAACCGAAGCACTGGCCTTACTGGGCCCCGGCTTGCTTGACGAATACCTGGACTTCATGGCCGCCTGGGGACGGGATGAGCCGCGCAAGTTGCCCTACCCCGTCGTTCGCCACCTCATGCCCGGCACTTGCAAAATGGGCCCCATGCGCATCGAAGCCATGACCGTGCCCCACGTCCAGGGCTCCGTGGGCTATCGAGTTGATGTCGGAAAAAAACGAATGGTCTACGCCGGCGACTGCGGCCCCGGTCCCGAGGTGGAAAAACTGGCCAAGGGCGCCGATCTGTTGCTGCTTGAATGCAGCTTGCCTGCATCGGGACACACGGTCGCCCACCTGGCACCTGAGCAAGCCGCCGAGATTGCTGTTGCGGCTGGAGCCAAGCGCTTGCTGCTCACCCATTTTC
>JAFCZJ010000249.1 GCA_019314375.1 Deltaproteobacteria bacterium
CGACCCCATCCCCATAGAAGACAGGCCGAGCAAGAAATTCGACGAGACCAATGTGTTCGATTTGTTCCCCCTGGCCGCCAACGACGAACAGATCGACATCCTTCAAAAACTGAAACGAAAACGCGGAGTGTTGGTCCAGGGCCCACCCGGGACCGGCAAGAGCCACACCATCGCCAATCTCATCAGCCACTTGCTGGCCACCGGCAAGCGAATCCTTGTGACCAGTGAGACTGCACGAGCGCTCAAGGTTCTAAAGGACAAGATCCCCGAAGGCATCAAGCCTCTTTGCGTAAGCTTGTTGGGCGCTGATCGCTCTTCTTTTAATGAACTCGAATCTTCCATTACGCAGATCAGCGACAAGTACGCGGACTGGGGAAATGGAAACCAACAGTCCATCAAAACCTTGGCTGCAAAACTAGAACAAGAAAAAAGAGCGCGGGCGAAAAAAGAGCTTAAGCTCAGACAACTTCGAGAATCCGAGGTCCACGCAATCACCATTGCCGAGGGTCATTATCAAGGTACAGCCGCACAGTTGGCGCAAAGGGTGAGAGACGAGGAAGATCGATTCGACTGGTTGACTCTCGAAGAAAAGTCCCCGAGCAATCCGCCCCTCGCCAACACAGAGGCCCTCGTATACCTGGATTTGGAAAGACGATTTAGGCCCGCATTGCGAGAGGAACTCGCTCGTCCTTGCGTCACGCCAGAACAAATACCCCCACAGGACCAATTTGCCGATCTCGTCACGTCCGAAAAACTGGCTCTGACAAAGGCTGCTGAATTTGGTGACGCTCAAAATGACCAGACTTTTGATCTACTCACAAAGTTAACCGCTGAACAGTGCTCTGAGTTGCGAGAGGGGCTTGCTACATTCGTAGACCTAAAATCATCCCTGTCCAATCGTCCGGAAATTTGGCTTGCCGATGCCATGTCGGACTGCCTTTCTGAGCGGGAAAGTCGCTGGAGGGTCCTACAAGAAAAAACACGTGAGCACCTAATCGAAATCAAGACGAACCAGGCTTCAGTCAAAGACGTGATAATTTCGTTGGCCCCAACAATCGGGGAGTCCCAGACCCTGGCTGATACACAATTTCTTATCGAATTCCTCTCTGCTGGCGGGAAGTGGACAAGACTTGGTTTCAGGACAAAAGAAGCCAGGAATCATCGGTACTTCCAAGATGAAATCCGGGTGACCGGACGTGCGGCCACCGATCTTGCCAGCTTGGGCCTTCTTGAAAAGCACCTCAAGCGGAACAGGCGGCTGGACGAACTGTGGGAGATGTGGGGCGAAGTCGGCTCGAAGCGATCAAAGACAATCGCCACCCAAATCGCGGATCTGGAGGAAAATCTTGAGGCATTGGACTTCGTCTTCGTCTTGCTTGAGCAAGTCCGAACTCTCGGAGAAATGCTCCACTCCTGCCTGCCGGGCACGAGTATGCCCGACTGGTCATCAGCGCGCCCACAAATGCTCCTACGAGTAATCGACGCATCCCAGGCGAGTCAAAAAGCGAAAGAAGCTCAAAAAACTGCCGAGGCCAAGATCCAGGCGCTCCGGGATGTTGCCTCTCATCACGATTCGCACCCTGTGGTCCAAGAACTGCTGCAGGCATTCGAGGCCCGGGATATCGAGACCTGGTCTATTTCTTTCGACAAGCTCGGCTTGCTGGTCGAACAGCGGCAACTCATCCTGAAGCACGAGCAACTGAGGAAAAGACTCCTCGCTACCGCGTCTTCCCTGACGGAATCCATCGAGTCCGACTCTCAAAACCCACAATGGGCTCAGCGCTTGGCCTCTTTGGAAGAAGCCTGGTACTGGGCTCACGCTCAAAAATGGGTGCGAGAGAAAAATGACCCCCACCTCTACGATCTCGTATCCCTTCAGCTTGCGGAACTAGAAAAGAAGATCTCCGAATCCAAGGCAGAACTCTGTTCCGAAAGGGCCTGGAATTTGTTCCTGAATCGCCTGACCCCCAAACAAAGCGAGAACTTGAACGCATGGAGAATCGCTGTAGTCAAAATGGGTTCAGGCAAAGGCAAGCGTGCTGCGCGATTTCGTCGAGAGGCCCAGCAGTATCTGACCGGCTGCGTTGACGCCATCCCTGCCTGGATTATGCCCTTGTATCGGGTGACAGACGTGCTTCCGATCAAGCCTGACATGTACGATGCCGTCATCGTAGACGAAGCCAGTCAGACCGGGATTGAAGGTCTTTTCTTGTTTTTCCTCGCGCGAAAAATTATCGTGGTTGGCGACGACCAGCAGATCAGCCCTGCAGGGGTTGGCGTCAGCGAGGATCATATCGGTGAGCTACAAAGACGATTCCTTCTCAATCACGGGATTCCCTTTGCCGCCAACCTGGGTCCAACGAGCAGTCTCTATGAACAGGCAGGTATCCGCTTTACAGGGAAGACCATCCTTCGAGAGCATTTCCGCTGCAAGCCCGAGATTATCCAATTTTCAAACAATCTTTGTTATGCGCCAAGAGGAGCCTCCCTCATTCCCTTGCGCCCGCTTACCGACAAAAGCCTAAAACCCATCGAACATCGTCACATCACAACCGGCCACCAAGAGGGCGTCGCATCTGCCGCCATCAATCGACCTGAGGCCGAAGCCTTGGTTGCTCAAGTAGTTGAATGCTGCAGTGATCCAAAATACGAAACGAAATCCTTCGGGATCATCAGCTTGTTGGGCAACAGTCAATCACAGCTCATTCACAAAATGCTGGTCCAGGAACTCGGACCCATGGAAATGGAAAAAAGACACATCATTTGCGGCAACGCTTATGCCTTTCAGGGCGATGAGCGAGACGTGATGCTCCTCAGCATGGTGTCCGCGCCAAATGCCCGCCAAGGTGTGCTTTCAAAGACCTCGGACCAACAGCGATTCAACGTCGCCATGAGTCGAGCCAAGGACCAAGTCTGGTTGTTTCATAGCATTTTGCCTGAAGATTTGAGTCAGAAATGCCTTCGACGCATCCTGCTTGAGTATGTGCTCAATCCGGAAGTAGGGGCAGAACAAACAGGAGAGCCAGAATCTCAGTTCGAACAAGACGTCATCGACAGGATCCTCCAGCGGGGCTACCGAATTCGAACCCAGGTCCCAGCAGGAGATCAGAACAAGAGAAAGTACAGAATCGATATTGTCGTGGAGGGCATGAATGGTCGCCTGGCCGTGGAATGCGATGGTGACCAATGGCACGGCCCCGAGCAATACGAATACGATGTTGCTCGACAGCGACAACTCGAGCGAGCCGGTTGGATGTTTCATCGAATCCGGGCTAGCACCTTCTACTTTGACCCAGACGAGGCACTGAAAAGCCTCTGGAAGAAACTAGAGACCCTGGAAATTTTTCCAGATCGCGCAAGCCATAATCATTTCATCGCCTCACCTCCGCTCCCAGTTGCCCAGAAAAACGAGGGTGAGCTTACTAGCGTCAATAAGCGAGTGAATGAAGTCGACCAAAACCAAACGCTGGATAACCCGGCCAAAGAATCCAGGCCCAATCCGCTTCACGATTACAATATTGACGAAGACGACCTAAGCTTTGAAGCGGAATGCTCTGGCTGTAAACAAAGCCCACTCTTGAGGCGAAGTACCTCAGAGCCGAGAGAAGCTGCACCAGAACCAGAACCAGAACCAGAACATCAAGAACAAGACCAAGGGCAGAACGACATCACTGCTTCGGTCAACAACATCCCAGCAGCGGTCTGGCTGGCGCTGTCCCGCTGGGCAAAGAAGAAAGACATCTTCGAGTCTTGGCAGCGCGGCATTCTCTATTCGGTCGGGGATCGCCTTCGAAAGGGGACAACGGCCACCGACAAACAGGCTGCCCAGGCTTTCCCCTGCTACAAAGAGGCGCTTGCGCTTGGCTTCGAGGCAGAAAAGGAGCTGAAACGATAACCAAAATCTGGTGCCAGCCACTTAGTTGTGGCAGCCCGCGCCTCTTCCGGCGTGGCGTCGATGATTTCGATATCCGTAGAGGGCTTGTCGTTGCCTTGTTCCATGGGTGGAGCATAGCGGATTTTTTCATCGATTGGAAAGGGCGGGGTACTTGTTTTCGGAGTTGACAAGGCTGGGCATATTGGTATTTTCCAAAATACGAATTATTCCATCAGTCGATGGGAAAAGGGGATGTTGTTCATGAAGCGCATTGCTGTGATTTGGATGGGGATCGGCCTCCTGGGCACCCGCATGTTCGGCTGCCTCGATGAAGAAGAAAGCTCCGTGCTGAGATACTGCGTCCTGGTCGACATGTGCGGCCTCGAGTTGGATCGTGGGCTCGGTTTCTGTGTGATGATGCAGTCGATATTCTCGCCCTTGATGGAGACAGACGAGTCCACGATGGCTCGGGCTTTGATGCCGATGCGGACCTGTTTCAAGGGTGCCGGGGATTGCGAGCAGTGGCGAGCTTGTTACTCACCATCCGAGGAGCAGGCGGCTGTTTGCTCAGCCGGCGAGGTCCTGAACTTTTGTGACGACAGCCGGTTCGTGAACTGCAACGAGGACCCGCCCTTTGTAATCGACTGCGCCGAATCCGGTCTCGAGTGCATAGAGCTCGAATTTGCCGGTTGCGGCATCGCCGAATGCGATCCGCTTGTGACCGAATCGGCTTGTGACGGAGATATGATCGTCGAGTGTGCCTCGGGCATTCTCTCCTCATTCTCTTGCCCATCGTATCTGGGATTGACCTGCCTTGAGGTGGATGGCGCGCCGACTTGCGTCGGCGGTAGTGGCGAAGTTTGTGGGGCGGAGCACCAAGATCGCTGCGAGGGATCGACCATGGTCACCTGCCGGTTCGGCTGGATCGGTAGCGTGGACTGCGGGTCCCTCCATCCACAGGCCACCTGCCGGATGGAGGAGGGGATGCCTGCTTGCAGACCCAAGAGCAGCGGCTGCGACTACACCTTGCCGGAGACCTGTCTGGACGGCGTGATCACATACTGTGACATGGGTCAGATCGCGACTTTGGACTGCGGACAATTCGGCGCATCGGGTTGCGAGGTGACCAAGCTCATCGCCGAGGACCGGGACGTCGCTCGTTGCGTCAAGTGATTGAAGTTGATTGAAGTTGCCGACGCAATTTCGTCGCTGAGTGGGGGGTAATCGCGATATCTGACCACGGAATCGGAAGGACTCGTGGTTGTGGAAAGGGGGGCGAAGTGATATTCAAGTGTCCGTTTGGTGGCATTTTTGAGCTGTCTTGAAAGGAGTGGATTGTGACGCGGAAAATTTTGGTGACCAGTGCTTTGCCTTATGCGAACGGCAGCATTCATTTGGGGCACATGGTGGAGTATCTGCAAACCGATATTTGGGTGCGCTATCT